>JAHJAO010000076.1 GCA_018813905.1 Candidatus Omnitrophota bacterium | reverse complement strand
TGCGATTACATATAATGAAATTAAACAAGCAGTGAGTGAAAAAATTAAAGATGTGGTACAAAAAGCGAAAGGGAAAAATAGTTATGGAAAAGAGCAAACAAGTTCTTAATGATTTTATAATCTCTAAATCACAATTCTTTAACATAGCTGATGGAGAAGAAGAGGAAGTTAAATTTTTGTACGCTGAATCAGTAACTACAAATTTTGGAAGCAAATCTATTAACTCTATCCGGTATCATTTGGAGGTTAAGGGTAAAGAATTATGTTGGGATCGCACTTCACGCGCATTGGCAGCTCAAATGAGACTTTTTTCTGAGGGCGATTATCTCTTGATCAAGAGAACTGGAGAAAGAAACAAAACAGTGTATAAAGTAGAAAAAGTTGAAATATAGTAGCCGAGCCTCTATAAATTATTTCACCGCTCTGTGCTGCTTACTCTCACAACGGTGACCTACGCAGGTATGTAGGGGCTTGGCTAAATAAAAGATAATCGATAATAGATAAATACCTGATAGGGATAAAGAGTAAAGCTAAAGCTATAGACATTAGATATATGTATATATATATGTAACTTTAATCGGGTTCAAAAACAAGAACATAACGAGGAGGGATTATGGCAAATAAAAATATCACACCATTAAAAGCAGTTAGAGCAAAATGCCTTGATTGTTCGGGATTTCAACCTAAAGAAGTTAAACTTTGTACGATTGAAGTATGCCCTCTTTATTTGTACAGACTTGGAAAGAATCCAAAACGAATGGGGATAGGTGGAAATATTTCTGCGTATAGCCAGAAATCGTCGGCTCAAGTATAGATTTTTGAACCAAACAATATTAGGCAATAGTATGGGGCAAAGAGAAAAAAGGTTGTTTATAATAAGAGCGCAGGAGCAGTTTTATGAAGAAATGCGAAACCATTTCAGGTTTCTTTGTAATAGTCGATTATATAGCGAAGATCAGAAAAAATATGTTTTTGAGAAAATAGAGGAATACGGAGTAAGGGCAACCGCAAGAATTTTGCATATGCCCCGGAAGACTCTACAAAGATGGTGCAGAAAATATCATGTGTTTGTTGCAAGATGTCCTTGTTGGGTATATGCCTGGGCAGAAAGACGAAGAAAAAGACGGTAGTTTTGGGCACGTCGAGGGTATCGTTAAATCAACTATGCTTAATCGTCGCCACTTAAAAAGGAGATTTCACACTAAAAAAAGGGAGTTTTTATTCATCATAAAAAAAGGTGCGTAATAAGAAGAGAATATTGAAAATAGTCGAAAATAAGCAATATAAGGCAATATATGGGCACTAAAATTGATTCAATTTCTATAACATCTTGTTATAATGTGTGTTATGAGTTTAGAGCGGAGAACGGGGTATTCTAAGGCGTGGAAAAACTGCTTACAGTAGACCAATTAAGCGATATATTACAAGTCAGTAGGCGTACAATATATGATTGGACGCACACGGGGTTTGTTCCACACTATAAACTTCCAAAAGGGGTTCGTTTTAAAATTGTAGAGATAGAACAATGGCTTCAAAAAAGAAAGGAAAAAGGGCGGTGTTTTTATAAAGTAACCATACGGAATGATTGGGTATAATTAGTTCTTTGCATAGTAAGGCGGATATTGTATAATAACTTTAAACAAATTTATAGAAAGCATATTTATGACCACAAAAAAATTGCCAAAAAAAATAAAAAATTGTCCAATAGTAGAAGCTATTGTAGAGTTACGGTTCGAGTCGTTACTTCCCAGAGATGCTGTCTTTGGAGTAATCTACGATAAATTTAAAACAGATTTTTCTTCTGAACCCAAGTCTTTGCCAATACTGCAAATTCCAGAGACAATGCGATCCCAAGATCCAAATCTTATATTTAAACCACATTATCAGTTAATCGATGAAAGGTTTATTTTTCAAATTGGTCCAAAGGTGGTTTCGTTTTCTATTAAAGACGACTATGTGGGATGGAGTGCTTTCTCAAGCAGAATAAAGATATATTTTGATAAAATTAAAGAATTAAAGATTGTGAATAAGTCACAAAGATTAGGTCTACGATATATCAATTTTTTTAACAATATAAATATATTTGACAAAATTAAGTTGGAAATGGTTTTAGACAAAAAGCCATTAGCAAGCAAAAATCTTTATATTAAAACCACCATTGAATCAAACGGATTTTTAAACACGTTACAGGTTTCGAATGATGCAATGTTGCAGCGTTCAAACATACCAACTAAAGGGTCTATTATAGATATTGATACATATTGTGAAAAAGATGGGAAGGAAATCATAGAAAACATTGATGATTTATTAGAAAAAGGACACATAGAAGAGAAATTTCTGTTTTATGATTTGCCAACGCCAGAATTTTTGAAAGAATTAGACCCCATTTATTAAGGACTTGATATGGCTGTATTAGCAGAACCGATTAGTCAATATTGGCTTGGAGCTCTTACAACGTCAATAGAAGATATCAAATCTTTTCTTTTGCCATCAGAGTATTATGAAGGCAATGGAACTCTTGATGTTACGTTTCCCTGGGAACAAGAAAACGTGTTAGAGAAGATATGCGAAGATAAAAAGGAGGGGGTAGGTGCGATAATACAGTTTGCTGCAAAGTTGATTAAAGATATGGAAGACATAAATCCAAGATATAGCAAATTGATAAATGATAATTTCTGGGATTTGTTTTAAAATGGAATCGCTTGATGATTTCAAACTTTTCTTGCCAAAATACTTAACCCCCGAAGATCAAAAAGGGCTTTTCGAAGAATTAAAAAATTTTCCAGCCAACATAGACAGCAGGCTATATTTAGAAATATGTCGTTACGATAACATCATTTATCAAGGTGATGGCATAGATAAACTACCAGTTATTAACCTTCCTGATAGAAGAATAGAGGATGTCCCAGTAATGGTTATTTCGAATACCTGTGATATTGATCCCAGGAACGAACGTATGTTTAAAGCCAACATATGTTATTGTCCTATATGGAAACTAAAAAAATATCAAGAAATGTTGATTAAAAATGGAGAAAAAGAAGCAGCGGTTGATGAGCACATTAGACGAATTAAACAGCAATCAATAACACAAATTTTTTATTTACCACCATCTGCTGTTTTAAAAGAAGAGCATATAATTTTTTTTGACAGAATAAATAATTGTGTAAGTGATTATATTAAAAGTGAAGAGGTTAAAGAAAGAAAACTTTTTTTCCTCAGTAATCTTGGTCTATATCTTTTTGTAACAAAACTTTCCATACATTTTACAAGAATAAATGAGGGTTGGAGCAGAGATTGATGTTTTGAGTAAGGGTTTTGGTGCCCAAACTGTGCCCATTCGATTCAGTTTTGATCGCATCCCAGCGTTTTCAAACGTAAACATCCGCACTACACTAATCCCTTGACAACTCACGAGTTAAGCTGTAATCTGTTATATGATAAGGAGTTGTGAAAAACAGCCTTGACGAATCCTTCACTCTCCGCCAGAAAATCAAAACCCCCAAAACCCGGGGGTTTTATTTTTTGTGCGCTGAGAGATGCTAAGGATTCGAAGCAAGTTGAGCGCCGACCTTTGGGAGGAAAAACGAGCAGGACTGCGAGTGCAAGCGAAACGGGTGGGCCTGCGCAGCGAATGACAGGATGTTATGAGCGTAGTAGGCGAATCCTTCACGGCTTTTGACGTTATCAATAGAAAGGGGAACGCTTCTATTTTTGCAATGGCCGCTTTGAAAATTCTAAGGGACGCAACGCTTAATTAAATTCGGAGGTTTTTATGCCCGAAGGTGGATTTTTAGTTAAGTTGGGAGAGCGATATTATGGAAGATGATTATTTGGAGATTAGGCAGGATAAATTAAAAGAGTTGAGTAAAACCCTCAAGATTTGGATTAGAAATATAAAACAATTTAGCAAAGACTTTGAGAACGATGCCCTCTATTGGTATAACGAACGAGCAAGTTTGAGTGTTTTTGCGGGTGCGGTTTGGTTATCTGGGGGGTACGCTTTAGAAGAATTCTCGGCAACGAAAGGTTCCCTTGGTGAAGAGTGGAAGGGGAGAAAAGATCTGTGGTTTTGTTTAAACCAACAGGAATATATTGTAGAAGCGAAATTCAAATATCAATCATTTTCTCCGCAGGCAAAAATCTTTGATAAGATTAAACAGACGTTAAATGAAGCATGTTCAGATGCTAAGAAATCAGTAGAAAAGGACAATATATCTCTGGGGTTATGTTTTATAGCTCCATATTTACCAAAGAGCAAAGAGAAAGACATGGAAAGTTTGATTGAAAGCTTAAAGAAAGAATTGCTAAAGATAGATTATGACTTTCTTGCATGGATTTTCCCGGAAGTTTCTGGGCGCTTATCGTATCCTAAGAATAATATACCAATATTTTATCCGGGCGGAGTAGTTTTAGGTAAAATCGCTTAACATATCGGAATAAAAGGAGATAAGAGGAATAAAAAGGGGGCGGTTCTATTTTTGCAATGGTCGCTTTGAAAATCTCAAGAAACGCAATTCCCAATTAAATTCGGAGGTTTTATATGCCCGGCGGCGGATTTTTAGTTAAGTTTGACGGGAAAGAAGTAACGCGCTGTTATGCGGTAGCGTTTGATTATGATGAGTGGCAATATACGATTAATAATACCGAAAAGCGAGAGCTGCCGCGCGTAAAAAATATAACTATTGAAACAGAAGAGCGGTAAAGTTCTGTTTATATAACATGTTGATAATTGGGTAGTTACAATCAATTAGAAAATATGCTTAATATGTTACGCATAAAGTAGTTGACAAAGCTTATAAATTATGCATAATATAGTATGCATAATAATAAAAGGAACATAGCATGAGATATGAAAATGGCTTTGGAAATATTGATTTAGAGGTTATTCTTGCCCCATATAACCCCTGGTGGAAGAGCCCTCAATTTACGATCTTTTCGTTTAAAAGGCCAGTCTTCAATAAGATATTTAAAGACCTATTTTCCCTAAAACAGATAATTTCTATTACCGGCCCCAGGAGGATTGGCAAGACAACTTTGTTGAAACAGGTAATTAAGGATTTGATTGATATAAACAAGATAGAGCCGGCTCGAATAATTTATTTTTCTTTTGATGATCCGCTAATGGTAGATCCGCATATAAGAGAGCGTTTTTTTGATGATTTGATTAGGTGGGCTGATACAAAATTAAAGGACAAAACTGTTTATTTCTTTTTAGATGAGATACAACGATTTGAGAAATGGGAATTGTATTTAAAAAAATATTATGATTTAAGCTTTCCCTGCCGTTTTATAATATCAGGGTCTGCTTCTTCGCCGATTTTCAAAAAGAGCAGAGAGAGCTTAATGGGAAGGATTAAAGAGTTTCACCTTGGGCCGTTTTCATTCAAAGAATTTGTTTATTACAGCAAGGGAGATAATAAAGAAGTCCTGGATTTTGTTAATTCCGCACACGAGTTTGGCCATAAGCTGCAACTTGATGCTTTAATTCATTGGAAAAATACCGGTTCAAGCCAGCTACAAGTGCACCCGCGCGTGATGAGAGAGCTTGATGGGCTTCTGGGTAAATATTTCGTAGAAGGAGGGTTCCCGGAAACTTGGGAGATCCAAGATCTTGTCGCCAAGCAAGCGTATCTTTTTGATAATCAAATCCAAAAAGTAATATTTGAAGATTTAGTTATCGCTACCGAATTCAGGAAGCCTGAGAATATAAAGAGATTTTATTTATCATTGATTGAACAGCCGGGACAGGAAGTAAACTTAGAGAAAGCTTCTATGAGAATTGGCGTAAGCAGGACAATGCTTGAGAAGTATTTACCGCTTTTGGAAATGACGGATTTGGTGAAAAGTTTGCCAAAATTCTCCAAAAGGCCGCTTAAATTTAGAAGAGGAAGCGTTAAGTGTTATTTAATTGATTTGGCGCTACGTAACGCGATACTAAAATTAGATGATAAGATTCTAGAAGATAAGGATATGTTGGGGCATTATGCTGAGAATCTTGTATTTAATGCTTTAAAAGGATTTGAGGGAGCCATAGAATTGTCTTTCTATAAAGAGCAGAATAGAGAAATCGATTTTGTTGTAAATCTTGGAGGGAAACGTTACCTGCCTATTGAAGTAAAATACAGGGAAACAATAGACGACACCGCTCCGATCAGATACTTTATGGAAAAATATAACCAAAAATTCGGCATAGTGGTAACTAAAAATTTTGAACAAAATAAAGAAGAAAATAAATTAGTGTTTATTCCGCTATCTGTATTTCTCTTGTTTTTTTAAAATTCGGGAGAGAAACTTGAGAAAATATTTAACAGTTTTTATAATAGCCCTTGCTGTATTTGGAATAACGGCAGGGGCTTTTCCCTTCTACGCTGATGTGCAAGACGTCAGTGGCCCTAAATACTTCCCAGCGGTAAAACAAGCAATTTCTAATGCCGAACAATCTATTAACATCGCAATGTTTCTTATGGAGATTCCTGAGCGCAAAGTCGGCAGTAAAGTACAGCAATTAGTAAGCGAATTGATCAAAGCGCATGAAAGAGGCGTAAAGGTAGAAGTTATTCTGGACCAGAATGTGGATTTTGTGAACCAGAGGCATGAAAGCGATTGGCTGGGTAAAGTGAGAAGCTTTCGCGCTTATAAACAGCTTAAAGAGGCTGGTATAGCGGTGCATTATGATGAAATATCTACATATACTCATGCCAAGGCGATAGTTATAGACGAGAAAATAGTTATTTTAGGCAGTACGAACTGGACTCAAACATCACTAGAAAGAAGCATAGAGACGGATGTTTTAATAAATTCAGAAGAAGCAGCTAAAAGCTATTTGGAATATTTTAAGGCAATCCAGATAGATGACAGTATTGAAAAATATATCGAATTCGCAAAAGAAGGGATTGCTATAAATCTTCAATTTATGCAAGTATCAAAACTTGCGCCGGAGATGATGAAACAGCATGATGAACGGAGTTTTGATACATATCTGTTTTTGCTGAAGGAAGCTTCCTCCTACGCCAAGGCTTCGGAGGACAGGCATGAAGTAAAGATAACGCTTGATTATGATGTGATAGCGAAATATCTGGGCATAGATAGAACAATGGATAGCTTGGCATATCGAAGGCAAATAATAAAGGTGTTGCGAAAATTGGATGAAAAATATGAATTAATCAAATTTGAACCGCAATACGCCAAAGACGCGAAAGTGGCGTTGCTTGATAGCAAGGCGAAGGCAGATAAGGTATTTTGTGTGCCGGAAGATTATTTTAAGTTTGGCTGGAACAGGCAGTTGTCTATGCGGGCGAAGTTCTGTTATCTGATGAATTTGTTAGAGGCGAGCATAAGTGATACACAACCTTATTGGTCAAAAAGCGTTAAGGAGTTACAACAGGGATATGGGAATATAAGCCAGGATGTTATCGAGAACGGCATGGGGGAGTTGAGGGGCAGAAAACTTATTGAAGTCATGTATGATGATTTGACGGATAAGGCATATACAAAAAGAAGCCCGAAGATGTATAAAATCATCAAATTATATAACCCTGAACAATTAGCCGTTGAATTAGCGCGGATAGCGGAGCAATATGGAGAGGCGGAGTATAAAAAAGCAAGGGAATATGCTGAAATAGTCTTTGAAGAATATAACCCGCAGATAATAGAGGATATAATTTTAAAGACAAAACAATATGGTCCTAAGAAAATCAAAGATGCGTTTGCGATTGTGGCTAAAAAGAACATCGACAATCCAAAAAGAAAATATAGTTATGTCGTGTGGATATTGGAGAATTGGGGTGATGAATAAAATATGAAAAAAATATCAGTTTTTCTTGATGCTAATATACTAAGCTGGTTTTATGGCGAGGTTAAAAGTTCACCTAAAAAATTCGACTTAAAGAAAGAAATTGATTCTCTGAAACGTATCGGTTTTCAGAATTCTTTAGATATAGAATTTTTCTACAATTACCGAGATCCATTAAAAAAATTTTTAGAAGAATATGCAAATAAGGTGATTGATGATTTTAAAAACTTTATTGCTTGGGGTGATATTCTAGTTCTGGATGAAGCGAGAAAAAATGTTGAGAACTTTAGAAAATTTTTCAAAAATTCGAATGAAAAGCAAGATGATATAGAACACATACTTCCTAGTATAATATTTTTTGCTAAGAAAAAAATCAAATATATTATTACATTAGATGTAAAATTTGCTAATCGTTTATCTGAATTGCATGGAAAAATAAAAAAAGATAATAATTTTGAGCAAAGGCTGCTTAAAATTCGTCCTGATTTTTATGAAATAAAGATAATGATCCCTACAGAGTTTGAAAAGTTTTTGCTAAGACATCAATTGAACCAAATAACATCCCAAAATATCGGAAAGAATATTGCTAAACAAGTAGATTTAATTAAAAATATTGGCATGTCTCATTCAATAATATTAAAACAAGAAGCGATAGTGGGAAATCCTTCTACTTTTCAATTTAATTGTTTCATGTATGCGCTGAATCTTATTAATAATTTTTCGGTTGAAAAAATAATGAAAGAATACAAGCAGATATTTATTGGATCAGAATTTATGAAATATCTTACCGAAAATAAGCTTCAGGAAGTTGATTTTTCAAAGAAAAAAGATGGTGATATTATCATTTATTATTCAAAACACAAGCTTGAGCATGCTGGAAAAATTTTTTCGACAAGAATAATGTCAAAATGGGGGACTGGGCATATGTGGGAACATGATATCTTTGAGATACCTATAACATATGGCAATACCTATAGAATATATAAGCAAATTTCAAAAAAAGATGCATTGAATTATTTTATAAATTACGCAAGAAGCAAGGGGGCAAAAATTCATTAACAGGTCTTAAGCTTGATGTCTGATATGGATTGGCAGACAATGTTAAAATTATCTCATAAAAATGAAAAATACTATAATAATCGTTAATGAAACACCTTATTGTATTTGGGAAGTAGATCTTAAAAATAGGAATTTAGAATATATCAATTCTATTAATCCGGCATATTTTGAGTATTTACTTAAAACTCATTTTGAAAAAGCAGACGAAAAAGATAAAATGCTAGCATCAATTGCGCTAAGAAATGGCTACTTTCATGGGCTTGAAACATTACTATCTCTCATCGGAGCATTTTTGCAAGCGCCGAAATGTGTTTATGCATGGATTTCTAAATGTTCTACTGGAGAACTAAGGAAATTAGTAAAGCGTATTAATTGCTCTGATCCTACAATTGTTACAAATCTAAATATTAAAAAAATAAGCTGGGAATCAATAGGTGACATTGTTTTTAGGTACTATTTGCCAAATACTGATAAGCAGGAGAAAACAAAGAAGCTTTTTGCTGGTTTTTGGCAAAGATTAGCCTATGAATTTTTAGATTTGAATAATATTAATGAATACAACAGTATTAAGCATGGATTAAGGATAAAACCAGGTGGTTTTGGATTGCAGGCGGGAATCGAACATAAACCGGGAGTTCCTGTGCCCCTAAATGAAATGAAAACCGTGGGTTATAGTGAATATGGGAGCAGTTTTTTTGCTTTAGAAAAAGTCGGGAGCAGTGAAAAAAATAACCAGAGTCTTCGTTCTAGAAAAATTTCTGTTAATTGGAGAATAGAAAAAATCGCTTTATCACTTCAACTTATTGCAATTTCAATAGACAATATTTCTTCCATTCTTAAAATCATAAATGGCGTGGAAGCAAGCAAGGTTAGGTTCCATCGTCCTGTAAATGATTCTGATTTTGAAAAACCTTGGAGTTATTCTCCGGGGGTTACAAATATGAGTATGGATTTTGTTATTGAAGATGCTTGGTGCAAGCCGACAACAAAAAAAGAATTACTAAATATTTTAAACAAACAAAAAAGATAACGTTTTTATGCGTATGGCTTTTTGAAATAAAATTCATCAAGCAACACGAACCCGAGAAGTCGGGCAAAAGTCTTTCGCCAAAGGCGAATGTCTTTTGGTGTTGCGGCTGTTCTGGCTTTCTGAAAGAAAGACAGAAGAGTGATGAATGTTTTAACCCAAGCAAGTGGCGAGCGCTGCTGAAGGCGACTGATCTCGGGGAGACAGATGCCGAAAGCGCGCGAGCTGTATAAGATGAGGCTGCCCTTGGCGGAGCGTGGTAAAAGTACTTACTTTAGAAAGCCAAGGGAAGTAAGAGCCTGGGACGAGCATTCCTTATTAACGGCGGCGGCTTTTTCCCCGTCTACGACGGGGGAATTTTAGAGCTTGGCACGGGCGAGGACTTTATCCCTTGACATCTCTTTATGTCAAGGGTACAGACTCATCGTTGCTTGAAATCATGTATCAAAGGGCGAAGAATAAAAAGTTCTAACCAGAGAAGAGTAGGAAGTTCTAAGCGGTGGAAAAACTGCTGACAGTTCAACAAGTTTGTGAATTGCTCCAAGTAAGCCGCCCATTGGGTTATAAGGGGGTGCATTATAGAACTGTCCCGCATATTAAGCCGGAAACGCGATTGAGATTTCAACAGTTAGCGTTAGAAAAAGGGATCCTAAGAAGAAAGAAGGAATACAAAACTCAACATCTTTATTTTGAATACGTTATGATTTTATAATACAACCAAATACTAGTTAAATACTACAAAATACTAAAATAGTATTTAGCCAAACCCCATCCAAAATACTACTAAAATACTACTAAAATACTACTAATTACTAAAATAGTATTTAGTTGACAGCTTAAACGAAATAGTGTAAAATTTTTAATAATAATGCCAAGCAAGAAAAAGGAGTTATAATATGAAAATTCCAGAGAAAGCCCCGGAGTGGACGGAATTATTAAGAGACAATTGGAAGAAGATATTTGAAGGAGGGAATACGGATATCCTTAATGATTTTATTGAACACGTCGAACAGCGGCATGGCTATCTGTATTGGGATAAATTCAAATATCTGGATATGCCCGGATTGTTTTCTTCGGAGCTTGTTTGGGCATATTTAAAACTTACAAGGCAATCAAAGAGAAGGAAAACAATACTTTATACAAAGCAGAAAGACTTCTTTGTTTACAGCATACCAGATATCATATTGCAAAAACTCTCTTTTGTGGATAAATTTGCAGGAGGTCATTTATTGGTTGCGGATGCCTCAATGCATAAGTCGGAGGAGAAAAAGTATATTATAAATTCTTTAATGGAAGAAGCAATAGCGTCAAGCAGGCTTGAAGGGGCCGCCACTACAAGAAAAATTGCCAAAGAAATGTTGAGATCTGGCAGAAAACCAAAAAATTATGCTGAGAAAATGATATACAATAATTTTAAAACGATAATGATGATAAGAGAACTTACAAAAGAACCGCTATCGGAAAAACTTATTTTACAACTGCATGAATCTATGACTAAGGATACCATGGAGGATGCTTCGGCTTGCGGACGTTTTAGGGTTGCCACAGATGATGCCATTTGTGTGCGCGATAATGAAGGGAATATGTTGTACGAACCACCTCGGCATGAGGATGTTTCTGATATGGTAAAAGTTTTATGCCAATATGCAAACGATGCTTCAAATACACAATTTACCCATCCTGTAATTAAGGCGATTAATTTACATTTTTATTTATCCTATATCCATCCTTTTATGGATGGTAACGGTAGGACTGCACGGGCATTGTTTTATTGGTATATGTTAAAGAATAAATATTGGATTTTTCAATTTTTGCCAATATCAAGAATTTTTTTAAAAGCTCCAGCCAGATATGCAAAGGCGTTTTTATATACAGAAATTGATGGCTCAGAGCTGACATATTTTATTTATTTTAATTTGCGAATAGTTGAAATAGCGCTTAATGCACTTTTTAAATATTTGGAGAGAAAACAGGTGGAATCTAAACAGATCACTCACCTGCTTACGCGGCATCCAGAATTAAATCAACGACAAAAAGTACTTGTTAAGCACGCGCTCGATAACCCCAATACGCAATACACTATAGCTACACATCAAAATTGTCATAGAGTAACATATGAAACTGCGAGAAGAGACTTGATGTACCTAACGAAAAAACAGTTTTTAATAAAAACAAAAAAAGGAAGAAAATTTTATTATGTACCACATAACCAGTTGAGAAAGCATGTTTCAAAAAAATAAATATTGGACACAAAAAAATCAAAGAGGCGTTCGCAATTATCGCCAAAAAGAATATAGACAATCCGAAAAGAAAATATGGTTATGCGGTGGGGATTTTGGAGAATTGGGGGAAATAAATATGGGCAGACAAAAACAATAAGTAGGAAGAACCATGAAACATGAAGATTTTGCGACGATAAAGAAATGTGATTCATGGCAAGAATTATGCGAAAAGCACGACAATTTTTGCTTAAAAAAGGGGAAAATCTGGGTGTTTCGCGGGCAAAAGAATGCTGCATGGGATCTTAAAACAACTTTTGAGCGTTTAACGGATATCG
Organism: Candidatus Omnitrophota bacterium; assembly: GCA_018813905.1. Taxonomy (GTDB): domain Bacteria; phylum Omnitrophota; class Gorgyraeia; order B26-G9; family B26-G9; genus JAHJAO01. Next base: position 3,346 of record JAHJAO010000076.1, on the reverse strand, counting down.
TTACGGATATCGTTAAACGTAAAAACATTCCTTCTTTTGAATTTGGTTTGTTGCGTAAGTTTAAGAGAGAATTTTCCCTTTATTCTAAAAGGATCGCGAAGGATGACGATTTAATCGAATGGTTTTCACTGATGCAACATTATGGCACCCCAACTCGGTTGCTTGATTGGACATATTCTTTTTATGTTGCTACTTTTTTTGCGCTTGAAGATATTGAAAACGAAAATGAATCGGCGATTTGGGCTATTGAGACGAAGTGGTTAGAACATAAGTTGTTTAAAAAATGTTCTTCTTGCAAGAAATTGTTGCGCCGGGATTTGAATTTGCAAAAGAAAGAAAGCTTAAAAACAATAATAAATAAGTTGGTTGTAGCGAAAGTAAATCCATATTATGTACATGAAAGATTATCCGTCCAACAAGGATGTTTTCTTTTCCCTGGAGATACTACTCAATCATTCCTCGATAACTTATTAGGACTTGCTGGGACAAAAAAGGAGTTAAAAAATAATTTGATCAAATTTGTTGTTACAGAAAAGAAAACCGAGAAAAGAGCTATCCTTGAGGACTTGTTTAGAATGAACATAACTCGAACATCCCTTTTTCCTGGCATTGATGGTTATGCAGCATCTTTAAAAGTAGCAGCGTTTATTTTGCCGGAAACATTAAAGCCTGGTACGGAGTATCGGGAATTTATAAAAGGGGTTGTAAGGAAAAGTTAAAATACAATTTTTTCAGGGGAAAGCTGGCTCGGAGCGTCCCCTGCAATTCGGAGAATTGTGGGGATTAAATCCCGGGAAATATACGATTTCCACGGGGGGCGGGGCAATGTTATAAAAGGTTTGAAGTTCATCCAGGATGCACCGCCATTCAACATGTCGGGCGCCTTCGGCGAAAAGCGAAAAGGGGTTTTGAGTTGGGACAAGAAGTTTCTTTTTCCGCGCCCGCAAAAAACAGACAGCTTGTTGACAACTGTAAAAAATCAAATTATAATAAAGCTGTCAACCAGGGGCAGGCATAATAAGTTCGCATCCACTTCTAAAAAAAATAAAAAATTCCCCGCCGGCATTATTTTCTTGAAAAAATCCAAGCAGTCAGATAAGATTTCTTTATAAGCTTTCCAGAATAAGCGGCACGAGGAAAAGATGAGAATTCTACTTGTCGAAGATGAGAAAAGATTAGCCACCGGCATTGCCCGCGGCCTAAAAGACGAACGCTACGTTGTGGATATCGCCCATGACGGAGAGAACGCGCTCTTTCTGGCCGAAACCAATATCTATGATCTGATAATCCTTGACCTGATGCTGCCAAAAAAAGATGGTTTGTCGGTATGTAAAGAGTTAAGAAATAAAAAAATGAACGTCCCGATATTGATGCTTACGGCGAAAGACACGCTAAAAGATAAGGTGTTGGGCCTCGAAGCCGGCGCGGATGATTACCTCACTAAACCGTTTGCTTTTGCGGAATTTTTAGCGCGGGTCGCGGCGCTCTTGCGCAGAAACAGGCAGGACAAGACAACAGCTTTGAAAGTGGCGGATTTGATACTCGACCAGCTCAGCCACAAAGTCAGCCGCGGGGGCAAGGAGATAACGCTGACGGCTAAAGAGTACGCTCTTTTAGAATACCTCATGCTGCATTCCGGCCAAGTCGTCAGCCGAACGATGATTTCCGAACACGTCTGGCACGAGGACTTTGACAGCCTGACGAATTTTGTCGATGTCTACATCAATTATTTGCGCAACAAGATAGATAAGGCCGCGAAGAAAAAACTTATCCGCACAATCCACGGCGCGGGATATATGATTAAAGAATAACCCGCCGCAACAACACCTCTCACCACCCACCACTATTCCTGTAACCGTTTGCGCGTGAATGCGTTAAATAGCTAGCCGCCGGTTGTGTCCAGCGGAGAAAGATTAGAAAAATTTAATATTTTTTTAATGAACTTTTAATGCCCGGTATGGTTTACTTGTATTAAAAGCAAAAACAGGCAGCTCGTTACCGCAATGCCGGGGGATAAAAAGCCAGAGATTGTAATGAAGCTAAACACGATTAGATTTAAAATCAGCGTACTCTACACAGCTATTTTGGGGGCGATTCTGATCGTCTACACAACCATCCTGTATGTCTCCTTGTATGTAAATCTCACCGCAGCGTTTGATGCCGCCCAAATAGAGAAGCTGAAGAAATTGCACAGCACAGTCGAGTCTTATACGGAAATCCTGGGCGATGACCGGCAAGCCTTAATTTTTGCGATGCAGAGGGCAATTGATATCCCGGCGGAATACCCGCAAACACGCGACACTGGCCTTGTGGAGAAATTTTGGGTACGCAAGCTGGATATCCTGGAAAAATTTTGGGCTAAAAAATTGCGTATACTCGGGGTTAAAAAAGACCACATAAGTTTTTTGGATGCCGAAGGCAAGCTGCTTGTCCGGTCGGCCAACATGGATACAAACCTGCTTTCTCTCTACGCCGCAATCCTGCCGGGATGTGAAGCGGAAGTCATTAAAAAAAATATCCGGCAGCACCATGTAATCCTGCGCGTTATTTCCAGTTCCTTTGTTCTCCAGGACAAGACAAGATACACCATTCAACTGGGCAGCTCATTTAAGCCGGTTATGGATATGATGAAAACACGTTTGCATTACCGGCTTATCCCCATACCGATAATTTTATTTGCCGGATTTTTTATCGGCAATATCTTCGTCTCAAAAATTTTAGAGCCGGTGGAAGAAATCACCAAGACCGCCGAACGGATGTCACACCGGGACCTGAAAGCGCGTATTGACACAAAACACATGGATGAAGAGATGAAATATCTGGGCGATGCTTTCAACCGGATGATTTCCCGCCTGGAGCAGTCCTTCAGCCATATCAAACGCTTTAGCGCCAACGTCGCCCATGAACTGAAGACGCCGCTTGCGATTATGCGGCTGGAACTTGAGCTTGCTTTGTGGGAGGAAAGGAGCCCGCAGGAATATAAGCAGGCGATTAAAGCTGTTCTGGAAGAACTGGGACGGATGTTTAAGATAATCCAGGACCTGTTTTTGTTAACGAACCTTGATTTCCAGCCGGAGGTGTTTAAGTTTGAACAAATTGATTTCGCGCCGTTTATTCAGGAAATATATGAACACGCCAAAATCCTGGCCGCGCATAAAAATATTACCGTACAGCTTACCATGCCGCAGAAGCCGGCGCAAATCCAGGCCGACCAAACGCACCTGCGGCGCTTATTTTTTAATCTCATACAAAATGCGATCAAGTTTAATAAGGTAAAAGGGAATATTGATATAATCGTGGAAGTATCCGATAAAGAAGTCAGAACTTCAATCAGAGATTCCGGGCC
>JAHJAO010000075.1 GCA_018813905.1 Candidatus Omnitrophota bacterium | reverse complement strand
TTGGATAATGTCGAAAAAGTGGAAGTTGTCCGCGGGCCGGCCTGCGCGCTCTACGGCGATAATGCCATGTACGGAGTTATAAATATTATTACCAAAAATCCCCGTCTCGGCCCGCAAACCAAAGCGGCTTATTCCTACGGCAGTTTTGAAACTCATACCTGGGCCGCGTCCGCTTCCGGCACCATCGCGGATACGGGTTATTGCCTCGGCTTGGGCGGCAAGGCGACAGAGGGGTTTCGCCGGCATAACGATTATGAGGCCTATCATATAAACGGGAAGGTGAATTTTGTGGACGAGGAATCGCGAAAGTTAAGCGTATTTTTGGATTATCGTGACCGCGAAATCGGCGCGCATCCCTGGGCATTGACCGAGGCGCAGATTGCTCAGGACCGGCGCCAGGCCCGGCCCGGCTCAGAAAGCGATAAGACTGAAACCGGCAGAATCGATTTGGGCGCGACGTATCGTGCGGATATTACCGAGGCAGCGGAGGCGGATGCAACGGCGTATTATCGCAGTCAGGAGGAACGCGTTTTTTACACAAGCGGCGCGTCTGTTGCGACGACGAAAGAACAGCTCGAAGAGGAAAACACAGCGGGTTTGCTTTTGCGCGCGACGGTAAATAACGATTTTTTTAACCGCCAGAATTCCCTTACCGCGGGCGTTGATTTAGAAAGCAACGATGTGGATTACGAAGAATACGCCGCGCCCGCTCAGGTGCAGGCCGCTATATCCCAGGACTATAGAGTAAAAAGAACTAGCGTCGGCCCGTATCTCCAGTATGAACTCGAACTTTTTGAACCCCTGAAATTAATCACCGGGCTTCGGCACGACGATGTGAAATTCGATTTTACCGATTACCGCGCTGCGGCCAATTCCAAAAAGGTAGACATGTCTAAAACCACGCCCAAGTACGGACTGGCCTATAGCTATCAGGAGGAGTCTAATCTCTATTTTAATTACGCGAAAGCCTTCAGGACGCCGACGCTAGGGCATTTATTTACTTACGGGACCTCTTCTAATTTTGATCTGGAACCGGAAAAAGCAATAAGTTATGAGGCCGGCATTTATCACCGTATTAACGACTATTTAAAAGCCAACGCCGCGGTTTACTGGATGGACCTCGATAATGAAATCTGGTATGATTCTTCCGCTAAGCAATACAAAAATTACGGCGAAACGTCGCATAAAGGCGCAGACGCCGGAGTGCAGTTTAAAATCGATGACGGACTTGGCGGATTCCTAAATTACAGCTGGCTCCGCGCTAAAAACGAAAGCGGAACGTATGAAGACAACTATCTGACTAACGTGCCAAAGCAAAAAGGGAGTCTGGGGATAAATCTGGGAAAGGAGCTCGGCTGGCAGACAAGCTGGGTGCTTAATTATAACGGCGCAAGCTATATCGATTCGGCGAACAACAACCGGCTGACGCGGTATATTACGGTGGACGCGAAACTCGGTTATCAGCAGGAATCGCGGCGGCTGTTTTTTGAAATCAGTAATTTGTTCGATAAGAAATACAATTCCTACGGCTTTATGTCCGGCACGACAAAATATTTCAACCCCGCGCCGGGAAGGGTGTTCAACGTGGGAATAGAGGTTGGATTTTAAACCAAATCGCGAAAGAATATTTATGACTAACGAAAAAATAGCGATATACACGCTTGCTGTTTCGCTCGCGGCGCATGTATTGGTTATTGGCGGCAGCGGCGCGTTTTTCGGCGCTGGTTCAACCGCGGGAGAAGATGTTTTGGAGATCGCGCATGTGCGGTTTGAAAAGGAAAAACCCGCTCTTTTGCCGGAGATAAAAGTTATCGGCGAGATGAAAAACCTCAAAGACGAAAGCGAGCAAGAGGCTCCGCCAAAACGCGTCCCGGAAAATCAGCTGCGGGTCGAGCCGGAGATAATAAACGTGTTGGATAAACAGGCGCGGGAACAAATCAGTAAAGAAATTCCCGTGCGTGATTTGTCTCAGGAAGCGATGCTGCGGTACCAGGACGCAATCAAGCAAAAAATAGAATCCTGCCGCAGCTATCCCTTTCGGGCGAGAATAAACAAAACAGAAGGCAGCGTGGATTTGCAATTTCGGGTGTCCAATGACGGGCGGGCGGATAATATTTTTGTTTTGCGGTCGTCGGGTTCGGAAATTCTGGACCGGGAGTCGATAAGCACCGTCCGGCGCGCGCAGCCTTTTCTGCCGCTGCCGCCGGATATCGGCCAGAAGCATGTGACTATCTACGTTTCTCTGGTTTATTCTCTGGATTAGGCCTGTGTATTTGATTGACACATACCTGAAAAGTAGGTTAAAATTATAGCAATATTAAAATAGATAGGTAAATTCACGGGTAAATTCGCCCCTCTGCGTAAACGATTGAAAAAACTTATTCAACTTTTTTCAATCACTTGAGGGGTAAATTCACGCAGATTACTTATGTCGCTTGTGCTCCATAAGTAATGCGTTCATTTAGGAGACTATACGCATGGCAAAAAAAGTTTTGGTGGTTTTGGCCGAAGGTTTTGAGGAAATAGAAGCGGTAGCGGTGATTGATCTATTGCGGAGAGCGGAACTGGAAGTTATTATTGCTTCCATTGAGAAACGGGTTCTGGTGCGCGGTTCGCGCCGCATCGCGCTCGAGGCAAATATCCCTTTAAAAGATTTTTCGGATATCCCCGACGCGCTGGTTCTGCCCGGCGGAATACCGGGAGTGGAAAATCTCGCGAAATCCGATATGGTGTGCGACTTGGTTAGAAAGTGCAACCAGGAAGGCAAGATCATCGCCGCCATTTGCGCCGCACCCGCGTACGTACTTACCAGATGCGGCATCCTCGAGGGCCGAAAAGTAACCTGTTATCCCGGCGATGAGAACCGCTTCTTATCCAGTACGACCTATGTTAATGAAGATGTGGTAACGGACGCGAATTTAATCACAAGCCGTGGCGTGGGCACGGCGTTTAATTTCGCGCTGGCGCTAATCGAGAATCTGCTGGGGCCGGAAGCCGCGGCCAAGGTCAAGGAAAGGACGCTGATAAAATAAAGGTAAGGTATCGCCATGGAACAAAGAAGAATACATAAAAGAATCGAAGATTTGGTGGAAGTGGAATTTATCCTGGAATCGGCCGGCGTGACCGAGACTTTCAAAACCAAAACCCGCGATCTTAGCGCCGGGGGAGTGAAAGTTTTTTTAAACCGGCGTTTGCCCGCGGATGAGGAAATGAAGATGAAAGTTACTCTTCCCGACGCCAAAAAGACGGTTGAAACCAAAGCGGTGGTAGTGAGCTCCGAACTTACGGGCGTCGTAGACGATACGGGCAAGGATCATTTATATGAGACGCGGTTTAAATTTACCCATTTGCGCGCCGAAGATGCAAGCGATATTATCCACTACATCTATAACTGCCGCAAAAGAGAACAGGAAGCAAACCGGAAAAAGAACCTTTGATTTTTTTAAAGATTAATCGTAAAATTCCCGCCTGCCTGTTTTACTGCATAGCGGTTTTGATATTTATATTAAGCTGCTGTTTGTTCGTGCCGGTTTGTTTTAGCCAGCAGTTTCTGCCCTCCGAATACCCCGGCCAGGCGCGCATGGGCCTAAGACACGGAAAAAATAACAATGAAACCTGGGTATATACGGATTTTTTTATTCCCATATACAACTATGACAGTTCTATTACCTTTGGCAGCAATGAATGGCTCCTTTTCCTGAACCCCAAACTTGTCTTAAGCGACGGCTCGACCGACGAAGAAAATTTCGGCGCGGGACTGCGTTATTTGTGCGCGGACGTTTTGCTTGAGGACGGATTTATTCTCGGGGCGAATTTTTACTACGATTCCAAATACAGCAAAAACGGCCTCCGCCACAGCCAGCTTGGGCTGGGAGCGGAGTTTCTGTCTAAAAATTTTGATTTGCGCTACAATTATTATAAGCCGACTACGGAAAAAAAAGTTGTTTGCGATTATTATGAGTTGGGCGAGACGAGCCTGAACGAGTATTTGAAGGTGGAAGAGGCCCTGCCCGGATACGATATCGAAGCCGGAATACCCGTGCCTATTCTCACCCATTTCATTGAGACCTGGGCTTACGGCGGGATTTACCGGTATACTTCGGATTTGCGGGACGATGTGGACGGCACAAGATGGCGTCTGGAAATAAATCCGGCGCCGGCGTTTGCCTTTACGCTCGAGATAAACGATGATAACGTCTCCGGCAAGGACACATTTGTCGGCGGGCATGTGAGCCTGCGGTTTGATATCGCGGACATGCTGTATCGCCGCAATCCGTTTGAAGATTGGCAGGAAGCTTTTCGCTTCCGGCGCGGGCCGCGCGAACTGACCGAACGCATGACCGAGCCCGTAGTCCGGGACATTGATATCTGGACCGCGGATAAGGCCGAAGTGAAGAAAATAAAAGATATGATTTATGTGGATAACGCCAACGACGGCGATGTGTTGGAAAATGGAACGCTTTCGCATCCCCATAATACCCTGGCCGAGGCGTTCACCAACGCTTCCTATAGTAACGGGGTTTGGATTTACGTAAAAAGAGGGGACGGGACGGCTACCGGCTATACCGGTAATTTCACGCTCAGCGATAATGTGGTTATCTGGGGGCAGGGATACCGGTATCTGGACATCGGCGGAGAGGGGTATCCGGTGATTGACGGCGGCGGCGCCGGAAACGTGCTCACACTCGCCAATAATAATACAATTATGGGAGTGCAGGTCCAAAACGGAAAAACGGGTATCTACGGTAAAAATATTACGGGCGTCGAGATAAAAAATAACGTGATTTCCGATAACGGAGTCGGTTTCGGCCCCGGGATAGATCTTAGAACCGACGGCGCGAACACCATGTCCGCCCGCATTACCGATAATACGATTGCGAGTAACAACGGAAACGGCATTACTTTTAACAGCGACGATACCAGTACGCTTACCGCGACCATCTCATCGAACATAATCAGCAGCAATAGCGCGGGTATTTATCACTGGAGCGGAACTTCGAGCAAGATGAGCACGACTATTTCCGGCAATAATATCAGCAACAATACGAGCGTAGGTATTTACCTGCAGAGCAATTCTTACAGCACGCTGGACTGTTTCATCTCTCGCAATACCATCAGCTCGAACAGCTCGGACGGAGTGTATATTGATGATGTGGGCTTTAGCGTTTTAACGCTGGATTTAGGTAACGGCACTTTGGGCTCAGGCGGCTATAACTCGATTTACAGTAACAGCGGTAAGGACGTGGATAATAAAACCAGTTTGACGATTCAGGCCGAGAATAACTGGTGGGGCTCGGCCAAGCCCACGGCTACCCGGTTCACCGGCAGCGTCGATTACGATCCGCTGCTCGAATCTAATCCGAATTAAGCAGACAGAATATCCTTGCAATTTTTGAAATACAGGGCTAAAATTAAGCCCATAAGGACACAGAATGCCGCGGAAGGTCTCCGCGGCGTTATTTGGTTTTGGCAAAGAAAATAAGATATGTTCTTAATTAATAAACTTGGACGGAATAAAATTAAAAAGGAAATTAAATCATGCGTAAATCTACAGTCGTAATAGTTGCTTTTGTCGGCGTGCTGATGTTTATCCGCGCTTGTCCGGCTTACGCTGAGGCGGCATCCAAGACAAGCGGCAAATCCATGTCCGTTTCCCCGAATCTCGATGTGAACCGCAGCATGGCCTCGTTTAAACCCAAGGACGGTGTCCCAATCGTTACTATTAATCTGGGCGATTCAACCCTCCTTGAGGGAATCAAGCTTTATAACCAGGGCAAGAAACAAGAGGCCCTGGAAAAATTCAATCAGTCATTAGCGAAGGGGCCGGAGACTTGGAACGCCCTTTCCTGGCGCGCGGCTACCTATATCGATTTAGACATGTACGATGAGGGGATCAAGGATCTAGACCGATGTCTTAAGCTTGAACCAGCTACTCAGCATATGGTAACCTATAATTACCGGGGCCGTGCCTACGCAGGAAAAGGAGATCTGGACAAGGCACTGGAAAGTTACAAAATCGCCCTTGATCACAAAAAAGCCAGTATTAGTTACTACAGCTACGCAAAGAGCGCCTTTGAAAAAGGCCTGTATGAGGAAGCGATCACCAACTACACGAACGCGCTCAATCATCCGGATACAGCAGACATGATTCGTATTCACACCTCCGACTGGAAAGCGATTTGCTATGCCGGACGCGGCAGCGCTTACTATAAAAAAGGCATGCAAACTGAGGCGCAGAAGGAAGCGGAAAAAATGCTGGAGCTTTCGCCGCGTTATCAAAGCGTTTTTGGCGCTGATCCGCTGCTTTATTACGACACGGAAAAACGCAAAGCCATAACAGACGAAGCCCGGGCCGCGGCATCCCGCGCCGAAGCCAGCGGCAACATGCTGGAAGCGTTTAGCGAGCTGGCTAAGGCCTATCAGTGGAACCCCGATACGGAAAAACAAGACAAGGCAATTATTGCTGAGTTGCAGCGCATTTATCCTAAACTCAGTTTAAAACCAGCCATATCAGAGCAAGCGCGCCGTTTTTACGTACAGGCGCAAGCGTTCACGGAAAGTGAAAATTACGCGGCCGCGTTGGACGCCTATGCTAAATTGCTCGCGGTTTCCCCATGGTATCCGGAATCCTGGTTCAATTCGGCAATGCTGCGCGCGGAAAAAGAAGAATACTACAAAGCCATTGAGAACATGAAGAAATACCTCCAGCTCGCGCCAGAGGCGCCCGATGCCCGCGCGGCGCAGGATTGTATTTACAAGTGGGAAGCATGGATGGATAAAGAATAAAATTAAGTTCTAAGGAATATATAACGCCACGGAAGGTTCCGCGGCGTTTTTTGCGGTTTGGAGAAGGCTGGGATTATTATAAATAGAAGCGGGACAGATTCTTCTTTAAATATAGTTGACATCTCCTTGACAGATGTCAACTTTCAGTTTATGAAAAGGACACCCCCGGGGTGTACTTCTTATTAGCTACCAGGCGCGTCCTGAAGCTATAGTTTATAATACAATGTAAATAAATGAGTTACGTCAATAATTATCTATTTATGTTGACGATAGCGTATTTTTTTTATGTTGACAATAAAAACACCGCCACCGCGCAGGTGGATGGGAGATTTTCTAATTTGGCTCGACAGCAACTTAAAAATAGATTGACTTCATAGATATGTATAATATAATATACATGTGTTTAATATATTAGACTGATGGGTGAAGGTATGAAAAAGAAAAAAAATAGCAGGGATATTTTCGGCGCGACGAATACATTAAAAATACTCTCTTACCTCGTGGAGAACCCCGGGAAAGAATTTTTAGGGAGCGAAATCCAGAAAGCCGCTTCTATCAGCCGGGCCGGCGCATATATCGCCCTGCGCGAGCTTATAAAACAAAAGCTGGTTTGTAAGGCTAAAAAAGGCAAATTTCTGCTTTATTCAATCGTATATGATGAACCAATGCTTAAGCAGTTTAAAGTGATGCTTAATACCCAGCTGCTTAAGCCCATTATCGAGAAGCTTAAATCCTTATCTAAAAAAGTTATCCTATACGGCAGCGCGAGCCGCGGCGAAGATGACCCTAAAAGCGATATAGATTTGTTTATCTTGGCCAAGGATCCGGCCGCGGCCAAAAGCGCAATTTCCGCCCTAAAGATTAAGAGAAAAATACAAGCAGTGATTAAATCTCCAAGTGAGCTTGCGGATTTTAAGGATAAAGAAAAGGTCTACATGGAAGAGGTAAACAGGGGCATAACACTCTGGGAGGAGAAAGAGTGAGTTTGGAATACGAAGATTGCCTTAAAAGAGGCAAGATAAAACCGTTTTCGAGAGGCATTTCGTTAGCTCCTAAAGAAATTGAAACCGCTGCCTCTGATTTGGAAAGAGCCAAGAAAACTTATAAAGAGGGCGATTATAAATGGGCGACGATACAGATTTATTACGCGATGTTTCACTGCGCCCGGGCTTTGCTTTATAAAAAGAACCTGCGCGAGCATAGCCATTATTGCCTTATCGCCGCTATCAAAAATCTTTATGTTGAAACAAAGCAGCTGCCGGCGCATTTATTAGAAGCTCTGCAAGAGGCAAAAAACTTAAGAGAAGACGCCGATTACTACAACCGGTGGTCAGAGCAAGGCTGCGAAAAACTGCTTAAACTTGCGGCTGAGCTCTTAAGCGAAGTAAAAAATATTATAACCAAGAAGCAAAAATAAAAAATGACAAAGGAAGTATGCCCTCGGGGGTGTCCTTGCGGAATATACTTGCAATTCTTAACATAGAGGGCTAAAATTAAGCCCTAAGGATACAGAACGCCACGGAAGGTATTTTCCGCGGCGTTTTTTACGTAAGAGGGTTGGGGATCTGTTGAGATTGAAAAGGAGATATTAATAATAATGTACCATCTGGATATAACGAATACCGGAGAGTACTCTTTTAAAGTTAACTGCAATGATTACGAATTTCTTGTGGACGCGAAAGGAAAAGGGGCCACACCCTCGGACGCGTTCCTTGCCGGCCTGGGCGCTTGCGTGGGCGTGTATGTGCGCAAGTACGCCGAAGGCGCGGGCTTAACGCTGCCGGAATTCAGTGTGAGCGTGGATGCCGATTTCTCCAAAGAAAAACCGGTTTGTTTTCGAAAAATAAATGTAAATGTGGATTTGAAGGGAACGCGGCTTGAGGAGCGCCGGCTTAAGGCCCTGCAGGAATTTGTCAAGAACTGCCCGGTACACAATACCCTGAAGCACAACCCCGAAATAGAAATCAAAATAACATAAAACATATTATCCGGTTAGGAGGCAATATTTATGGCGAAGGACTTTATGGTGAAGCAGTTCGCGGCGGGAAGCTGCTATTCTTATATCCTGAGTTCCCGTGATGAGGCCTTGATTATCGATCCGCATATCAGTCTGCAGGAAGAATACGCCGGCTATTTAAAAAAGAAGGGATTGGGCCTGAAATTTATAATCGATACCCATACGCATGCCGACCATTTTTCTCTGGCCGCGGTATTAAAGAAGAAATTGGGAGCGCAGGCGTTAATGCACGAAAAAGCGGTCTCCGGCGTTGCCGATAAGCGGCTCAAGGATAACGAGCAGGTAGCCGTAGGCGCGAGCAGTTTTAAAGTGATATCCACTCCGGGGCATACCGATGACGCGGTCAGTTTATACGGAGCGGGGAGATTATTCACCGGAGACGTGCTTCTGATCGGCAGTGTCGGACGCACGGACTTCCAAAACGGTTCTCCCGAGTCCATGTTTGATACCCTGCAGAAATTAAAGGCCCTGCCGGATGATACCATAGTCTTTCCCGGGCACGATTATCATGAAAAACGCTCCTCAACCATTGCCCAGGAGAAAAAAGAAAACCCTTTCCTCGCGGAACAAAATAAAGAAGCGTTTGCCAAGAACATGCGCGCGAAAAGTATTCCCAAGCCGTTTAATATCGATAATATTGTCCGGGTGAACCAGAAAGGCGAGGCCGCTTCTATCGAGATGATTTCGCCGCGGGAAGTCCCGGCGCTCATGCAAAAAGATCCGCAGGTTAAACTTCTGGACGTGCGTTCTCCTTTGGAATTCGCGCAAGTACATATTAAAGATGCGATAAGCGTTCCGATTGACATGCTTGCCGCGAAAATTAATGATCTGGCGCAGTCCAAGCAGCGTTATATCGTTTTCTGCCGCACCGGAAACCGCTCTCCGATGGCCGCGGACATGTTAATGCAGTCCGGCATTCACGGGGTTAAAGTAATGCAGGGCGGCATGACCCGTTGGCAGAAAGACGGCTTACCGGTGATCAAGGGTGAGGGCGGGATATCTTTGGAACGCCAGGTCCGGCTCATTGCCGGCAGCGTAGTGCTGTTGGGAATCCTTCTGTCCTGGTTTGTACATTGGGCGCTTATTTTCATTCCAATATTTATCAGTTGCGGCCTGATTTACTCCGGCATCAGCGATAATTGCCTTATGGGCATGCTGCTGATGAAGCTGCCTTATAACAAGAAACTGTATAAGACAAAATTAGGGGGCGGAACCTGCGCAATAAGCGGCTAAGCACACTCTTAGGGTGTGCTCGTGGAATCTGCTTGCAATTTCAGGGATAGAGGGTTAAAATTAAGCCCATAAGGACACAGAACGCCACGGAAGGTTCCGCGGCGTTTTTTGCGTAAGAGGGTTGGGGATTATTATAAATGATAGCGGATGATATATTTTCGAGCTTAGCAAAGCATAATTCAACAATAGATGAAAATTACCTGACAGAAGCTTTCGTTTTCATCCTCAATTCTTTACTTAAAAATAATCGCTCTCAATGTATAAAGATTCTGAAATATCTATGCATCAATAAAAACGACTATGATTTTTCGCCAAAGGAAGAGATTATAATTTCTACGCAAGAAACGACTGAACAAGGAAGACCGGACATCAAAATATCTTCTCCCAACAAGGTAATATACATCGAAGTTAAGCATGACTCTGGATTGGGTTATAAGCAATTAGAACGATATAGGTATGCGTTAAGATCTTCAAATGCACCCATCAAAAAAGTTATTTTATTGACCAGGTTTGCGATCGATTTTGAAGAGGATCAAGTCAAGCCATATAGACATGTTCGTTGGTTTCAAATCCACAATTGGTTCTCGGGCCTTAGGGTTAAGGATCCAATCGATGAATATCTAATAAAATCATTTTTAAAATTTCTGGAGGTAAAAAATATGAGTATCCAAAAAATTTCTTGGGAATACATTGACGGAGTGTCCGCTTTCAAAAATTTCATAAATATGCTTGAAGTAGCGATCAAAGATGCATCTTTGAAAATACACAAGAAATCTCCCGGGTGGGATCATACAGGGTTTTATATCGAAAATAATAGAAAATTCTGTGGAGTTTACCACGATAATAATTTATTATTAAAATTTGAAGTTTACAGCGATAGAAAAACTCTTTATTCTTCGGGATTAAACCTAGAATTGATACACTTTTTCTGTCTAAGCAAAGATGAACAACTAAATCAATTAACGCAATTTATTAAAAAATGTGATAAAGAGACAAGGGGGTTGACGAGAAAGAATAAATAGAAGCGTCCCCATTTCTCGTCTTAATTATTAGAATGCGAATTATGAGATGAATCTATTTATTAGTTATAGCTCAAAAGACAAAAAGGTTGTTGATAAAATAGCATTAAAGTTAAAATCCTTTTCGGATGTCAAGTATTGGGATGGATCAAAAAAACTTGGCGAGGGCGCTTGGGCGCAGATAACAGAATGGATAGAGTCTAGCGATGCTGTCTTGGTTATAATTACTGAAAGTGCTGTAAAGCGTGGATTAGCTATTGGGAAGGAAATAGGAATTGCTAAAACTAAAAATAAAAAAATAATTCCTTTTGTTTCCGATAAAATTTCCGGAAAAGAAACCACTTTTTTAGAAGATATTGCTTATGAAAAATTAGATTTTGACAATCCTGATGAGGCAATACAAACAATCGATAGCCATATTACGAAATTATTTAGCGAAAGAAAAAAAACATTAAGCAGCCAGCAACTTGCAGAACGAATAGCAAAACTTCCAATAAATAAAGAAGACGTGCAAAAACAACAACTGAAACAAATTTTAGCTATTGCGGCTATAGTTGTTGCTATAATTATTTTGACAAAAGAATAATATCTAATAACTTGTAATGCCCCCATTAGTCAAGGGAGAGACCTACCCCTGGAGTGGGATTATCATAAATAGAAACGTCCCCATTT
>JAHJAO010000074.1 GCA_018813905.1 Candidatus Omnitrophota bacterium | reverse complement strand
GGCCGACCAAACGCACCTGCGGCGCTTATTTTTTAATCTCATACAAAATGCGATCAAGTTTAATAAGGTAAAAGGGAATATTGATATAATCGTGGAAGTATCCGATAAAGAAGTCAGAACTTCAATCAGAGATTCCGGGCCCGGCATTGAAGAGAAAGACTTGCCCCGGATTTTTGAAAGGTTTTTTCATTCCCGGCCACAGTCAGATAAGCATGCAGACGGCAGCGGCCTGGGGTTAAGCATTGTCAAATCTATCGCGGAAATTCACCAGGGGGCGGTTGAGGTAAAAAGCCGGCCGGGGGAAGGCTCAACCTTTACAGTGATATTACCGCTTGCGCGAAAGAACCACGGCGATAAAAACAACGTGTCAAACGGATACCAAGGAGGAGAACAGGTATGCACAAGAAAGAGGTAAAAAAGAAGGTTCTTATTGTCGATGATGATGTGGCAATCAGGGTAAGGTATGTGGAACTTTTGTCCCGGGCAAACTTCGACTGCGACACCGCTTCCAGCGCCGATGAGGCAAATGAAATTTTAAAAATTAACGGCATCGACCTTGTTCTGCTGGATATTAAGATGCCGTCGGTTGAAGGAAGCACGCTGTATGAAACCATGCAGTTATTTCATAACGGGGTAAAAGTGATTGTTTCCAGCGTCTACCCCATAGAAGAGCAGAAAAAAATGGTGCAGGGCGCGGCCGCATATTATGACAAATCAGAGGGAATAACTGTTCTTATCGACAAGATCCGGGAAGTGTTAAATGACGGATAGAAAGGGGGTGGTGGCGTGTATTGTGGGGAACGTAAAGAAGAAACATAGGTAGAGTGAAAGGGGGCCAAAATGAAAAGCAGTATTTTAGAACATATATTAAAACATGACAACAAAGAGTGGAATCGGGTAGTTGCGTCCTTGACCGAGGAGAAAAAATCTTTTCCCCCGGAGGCGTACGACCGCTCTAAAGTTGTAGACAGTTTTGTTGAGGGTTTGAGCAGGGGGGAAGGAGCAAAAGGGAAAGCGTCTTCTTTGAAGCTAGAATGGAATCACCCGGCTTATTTGCTGCGCTGGTTTCATTAAAACAGTTTTTTCAAATCGCCTGCTGCAACAGCAGTGTCGCGCGGGATATGACTGGTGTTTTGGCCAGAGAACTGGAAGCCCCGAAATATCTCAGCGTACTTTTATTGGCTTGCGCCTCGCCGGAAGAAGGTTTTAAGACAAACCCGGGCATGTCTGCGTCCGTACCGATAATATAGAGAGGTTTGTTTGCCCGCATTCTTTGCTCAAATGCGGCAAGTAAGCGGCTGCGTTTAAACCTGTCTAAGTAGATCCAAAGCGTGTTCGATACGACCAAATCAGCAGCCTCCAAGAGCTTGGGAAATTCCGCAGATACCGGAATATTCGCCAGCTCAAATCGGACGCTTTTTGCGTATTCCGCCAGGTTATTATTTACCTCGCTCATAATCGCAATTCGCTTGTTCGTCAAAGGCGCATTTTCCGCATCAATGTATATATCCCCGAGGCCCGTTAATAGATTATAACCGGTTTCAAGCTTACTTGTTGCCGCATAAAAAACCGCTTCGTTTTTTTCTATGCCGATAATTTTAAAATTAAACCCGCTGAAAGCGGCAGAAGAGGTGATGTTCTTGCGCAGAAGCCACGCCAAAGTTATCGCTTCTTCGCCTAAGGCTGAGCCGAGCACAAGGATAGTTACGGTATTATCTTTTGTTTTGGCTTTTTCGGCTAAAATCGTTTCCACTTTGGCAATGAATTCTTTCTCGAGCGAAGGAAACCGGTAAAAATAGCTAAGCGATCCCGCGCGCCTAAAAGAGTAATGCTTTAGGGCCGTGCGGAACATGGCCAGGAGCAGCTTGTTATCGCCGGAAATCAAATCGTCCAGCACGCGGCTGTAGCTGACCTGGTAGCAATCCGTGAACATGGCGGTGTAGGAAAAAAAATCAAAAAAGTAATCGAGATGCCCTTCGCCGATAACCGGTATTGATTTTTTATAGTGATTGTTCAGCGCCTCGATTGCCGCGGGAATTTTTGTTTGGGCTTGTTCGCGCAAAAAGTCTATCTCAAAAAGTGTTTTGGGAAATAACCGGGGATTGCCGGCGGTTTGCCATTCTTTTTCCGCAAGATAGGGTATAGGCGCGGAAGAGCGTTGCGTATAAAACATTGTTCGCATTGACTCGTTGCCTA
The DNA here is from genome assembly GCA_018813905.1 of Candidatus Omnitrophota bacterium. Classification (GTDB taxonomy): domain Bacteria; phylum Omnitrophota; class Gorgyraeia; order B26-G9; family B26-G9; genus JAHJAO01. The sequence goes on along the minus strand of JAHJAO010000074.1, from coordinate 5,483 downwards.
ATTCAATTTTGGGCGCCAGGGCGGCTGTTTGGATATCCGCCAATAGATATGGCGGCAGAGCCCAACCGCTTGCCAGCGCGAGAAAACAACACGCGATAATCTGTCTGTTTCGTTTAAGATAGTTCATCCCGGCCTTACTTAGTTAAATAAAGTAGTAAAGTGTACCCTATGAACGCGGTTTTTGCAAGCCGGCGGGGGAATGGAAGCGGTTGCGGCAACCAATTATTTTGCAAACAGTTAGGGCAAATATAAGCCGTAACATTAAATTTTACAAGCTGTTGCGGGGGATAGCGTCATATGGTATACTTTATAACCTTTTTAGAGGTCTCTGAAAAACTATCTAAAACCACGCGAGAAACCTCTGATTACAGTGATTATTTTCCCGCCATAGCGGGATCCCGCCACAGGCGGGAAAGATTGCACAGATTTTATCGCCGGAGATTTAATTTGTATAATTGGATTTCCAATCTTTTAATCAGAGATTTCTGTATTTTTAGACTTTTTCAGAAATATCTTTTTAAGCAGGAGTTGAATCTAAAAAATAAGTGATGAAAAAGACACAACGGATAACTAAGACCACAATATCCATCTTCCTTATCCAGGCATTTTTGCTGCAGACAATAGTCTGGGCACAGGCAGAGTGTTTGTCTCCGGCAATAAACCTTGAGGGGTCTATTATCCAAAGAGCGTTTAAGGTGCAGGCGAAAATGTCCGCAATCGAACGCTACGAAAAGATTGAGGCAATAACTATAATGGCGCTTGCGCCAGTAAAGGATCCAAAGCTGGTGGAAGAGATGATTACTGTTTTAGAAAACTTTTGCCAAGATGATGATCTGGCTGTGCGAGGGCATGCACAGCAGCGGCTGGTTGGTTTGAAAAGCACCTTGAAAATGTTACAGAGCCAAAAGAAAGAAATGGTTAGCAAGGTGAAATTTGTGGCGGACGCAAGGGAAGTTGTGACTGGAATGAATATTGCAAAAGTAAGGCAGGAGATTGCGGCCAACCCGCGCCTCTTTAAAGCTTGGCACGCAGAAAATAAGACATTGGAGGAAAAACTAAGAAGTTTTGAAAACAAGAAAGTTTTAAAGGCCTTAGGCCTGGATGAGTTCCCGGCGAAACTCGCGGCAGTAGAGATGTATTTTAAAGACACCTACGGCGTAAAGGGGTTGGGGATAATCGAGGAAGATGAGCGGCTGGATGTGGGCGCTTCTCAGGGATACGCCGCGATCGTGGGAGTTAAAAGTGAACAGGCAAAAAAGAGAGCGCTGGAATTGTTTTGCCAAATTGACGATTTTCTTTGCCGGCACCCGCGCCTTTTAAAACTTTTTACGTTTTTGGCCCAAAAGTTTGATATTGATTTGAATGTTGCGCAGACTCTGTATAATAGCAAAGAGGGGGAAACTATCGCCACAACGTTTAATTATCCGGAGGATATAAAAAAGAGAACGATTAACTTTGCCCTATCCTGGAATAAGCAGCGGGTCGATTATGATAAAATAGACGTGTTTTTGGACCGAGAACAAGGCCTGACGCTTTTGGGCACGGTTTTTGCGCATGAAATCGCGCATCTTTTAATCCTTTTTGACAGCAAGGAATTTGTTCTGCATATCGATACCGGCCGGCATGACAAAATACAGGCGCTCGCGCGCAGATTGTTCGGGTTCGGACTGAATTTAAACCCAACGAACTGGCAGAGAAAAATATATGAGTTTGCGGATACCGCGTGGGTAACCAAGATAGATAAGCTCTCGCAACGCTTTCCGGATAATGCGCTTATTTTTGAGCCGCTGATTTTTACAGCGGAGCAGATAAAGACGGAATTTCTTACGGAGAGATGCTTGGAGGATGCGCAGGAATTGCTCGCCGAATATATCGGCTTATACACACTTTACCCCGGATATGTGCAGAAAAACGACCCGGGAATGTTTGAGTTCTTGGAGCTCATCGCCGACTGGCAGAAGATTTTTAAAGGAGAGAGCGTAGATATTGTCTTGACACAGGATGCGGCCCGGAGGATTACAAGCCGGGCCCTAACGTTTGCGGTTGAGCAGGCGATTTAGAGAGGATCAGAAAAATTTTTAATTCGCAGTCCCCAAATTTTTTTATAAACCTTCCCATTATTTTTACTGCGCAGGAAAATGAATAATAATAACCAACTGTCTTCAGGCATGTTATGTCGATGCATCGCGTTAGCCCTATTGCAGACGCTATTGGCGCTGGAATGCGCTTGGGGCTATGACTTGAATTGTTCTCTACGGGAAACAACGGATACGCTTTCGCCTTCACTCATTATCGGCCAAGCTTTCTGGCAAAACCGCTTTCTGCAGATGAATTATCAACAGGTGCCGTTGCCGGAGGGCATAACCCACAATAATCGGAATAACACCATCCGGTTTGTTTATGCCGATACCACCCAGATAACGGTTTATACTCCCGGCTTTGAAGAATTTTCCCGGCATTTTGGGGCAGACGCAATTCCCGCGCTGTTCGTCGGCGACAACGCCAAATCTTTTCTAGAGAAAACAAGTTTATCACGGAAAGATGCTTATCTGCGAGGGGTCAATGCCGCTTCGGCCGTAAAAGAAACATTGATTAACGGGTTTCGGGCAAGGACGTCTCTTTCTTCATTCCGCCGGCATATCCTTTACGCTCCCAACAATGGATATGCCGTAGACGTTAAAATCCCCGGGGATAAACGCGTAAAGGTTTCCACGCGCAATTTCGATTTTGCCGTAAAACTCCTGAATCGTTGCGGGCCGAAACTCAAAAACCTGATTTTTGAACCGGTAATGAAAATCAAACTGCCGAGGGGGATTTATGCGCTCTACGGAGAAGAAAGAAAATGCGCCCCAACGCTTATCGTATATAAACATTACGATGCCAAACGGCTTAACCATGTCACACCCGAATATATACAGGAAATTTCCCGCCGCACGGGCACACAAGAAAAAACGCTTTACGAAAGAATTGCGACCACCCCGCCGAAAATCTTGAGGCTATTTCATGATGCCGGGATCCGGGTTACCGCTTTCGGATTCCGTACCGATATGCACCTTAATAATTACGCGCTTACCAGAAACGGCGATGTAAAATTTGTAAGCGACTTTGGAGCGGCATGGGAAGAGGCCCGGATTTTCAGTTATCGCCCAATGAAAAATTGGGGCAGGAGAAAAGAACTGGATATCTTGATAGAATTCCCCGTTTCCGCCTTTATTATTAGAAAGGCAAAAAATGAGGCAAAAAATATAGCCCGTTGCTACCTGACCCTGATGAAATTCAAGGCGCAATTTTTTCTAATCAAGCAGAAAATGGCTTGGGAGATGCGTTGGCAGATGTGGAAATTAAAGCAGGAGATAATCAAAAAGAGTTTTCAGGGCATTCCGGAACGTGGATTACCGCTTCGTCGTTCGCCAGCAGATGAATCCATATTAGATATGATTGCCGGGAAGGCACCTGTGATGCCGATAGAAAATAGTATCGCGCCAATAGCGGAAACTCCTTCGGAGAAACCAACGGATGATTCTAACGCACAGCCGGAGATGTCTGAATCGGACCAATTGAAACTGGAAACCGTGCTTCTCAATGCGGGCTGCAGTCCTGCGGAAACCGCCGTGTTTATACAAGCCGCCTTCAACGCCTATATTCACAGCGGCGCAGACACACAAACCCCGCCGTCTTCTTTTTCGAAAAACACGTGGTCTTCAAATAGTTTATTTAGTATGTGTCCGCTAAGCACGCAAAGTACCCGGTTGATTTTTATTGAGCAGGCGATATAGCAACGAAGAATTATAAATTATAAGTTATAAATTACAAATTGATAGCGTTGAAAAACCCTACGCTCTCTGCAATCAAGACCGTTGATGACTTTTGCAACGGCCTCAAATTACAAAGTATAAGTTATAAAGATAGATTCTTTCGTAAATTGTGTAAAATCAGGCGGAGAAAAAAATATTATTTCTCCTTTAGAAAGTGTCTAGTACTAAGGCAGCTAAATGTTATTGCATTATTTACGAATAACCAAAAAAATTTTTAATCCGCCCTTGCAATCTGGCAGATTTTTATTATAATGAGAGCATTGCAAAACCCTATGCTCTCTGATTACAGCGATTTCCGCCAGTAAAACTGGCGAGATCTCGCCTTTGGCGGAAAAAATAAGATTGCGGCGATTAAATCACGAACAAAATCTTTGTAATCATACTTGTTATCTCTGCAATCAAGACCGTTGATGGCTTTTCCAACGGCCTTATAATAAGACCTCGACTCCTGTTACACTGAAAGAAGGAAAAAAAGATGGCGATAACTATAACACTAGAAAAAGTCAGAAATATCGGGATCATGGCCCATATCGATGCCGGCAAAACCACGGTTACCGAACGGATTCTGTTTTATACCGGCCGTTCCCATAAGATCGGCGAAGTTCACGACGGCAAAGCGCAGATGGACTGGATGAAGCAGGAGCAGGAACGCGGCATTACTATTACCTCCGCGGCAACGACCTGCTACTGGAATGAACACCGGATCAATATTATCGATACTCCGGGGCATGTGGATTTTACGGTTGAAGTGGAGCGCAGTTTGCGCGTTTTAGACGGCGCGGTCGCGGTTTTTTGCGCGGTGGGCGGAGTCGAACCGCAGTCGGAGACCGTATGGCGGCAGTCGGATAAATACGCGGTGCCCAAACTCGCTTTTATCAATAAGATGGACAGAATCGGGGCGGATTTCTTCGGCGTGATAAAGAATATAGAAGAAGAATTGGGCGCGAACGTTATCCCGCTGCAGATACCCATAGGCGCCGAAGACAACTTTCACGGCATTATCGACCTTATGGAAATGAAGGCGTATGTTTATAAAGATGATTCTCTGGGCAAAGATTTTCGTATCGAAGAAATTCCCGCAGAATATAAAGAGCAGGCACAGCACTACCACCATATCATGGTGGAAAAGGCCATAGAACTCGATGATACGCTGATGGAGAAGTATCTGGAATCAGAAGATAAAATCAGCAAAGAAGAATTAACGGCCGCTATCAGAAAAGGCACGGTGGGCAACAAAATCGTGCCGGCCTTGTGCGGTTCGGCGTTTAAAAATAAAGGCGTGCAGAAATTGCTGGACGCGATAACGCATTACCTGCCTTCGCCCGCGGACTTGCCGGAAGTGGAAGGGCACCATCCGGATAATGTCCAGGAGAAGATTTTAAGAAGCGCGGAGGATAACGCGCCGTTTTCCGCTCTGGCCTTTAAGGTGCAGGCTGACCCGCACATGGGAAAACTCATATATTTCCGGGTTTATTCGGGAGCATTGAAAGCGGGCACGTATGTATTGAATTCGACAAAAGGAAAAAAAGAACGCGTGGGCCGGATATTGCAAATGCACGCTAACCAGCGCGAGATGAGAGAGGATATTTTTGCGGGCGATATCGCCGCGGCGGTGGGGCTTGATCATACGGTAACCGGGGACACGCTTTGCGATGAGGACAGCCCCGT
>JAHJAO010000073.1 GCA_018813905.1 Candidatus Omnitrophota bacterium | reverse complement strand
CGCCTTAAAATAAACGGCAAAAAAAAAGAATTTGATAACTTTACTACCTACAATATAAAAGGGCTATCGGACGATGAAGTGGCTAAGATCTTAGAGAAGACCTGTCAGGATTTAAAAATTAAAAATCCCTTTATTGTCAATGTTATACCGCAGCATTTAGCGATAACCAAAAATTTGGAAATACCTTCCGTGGATGCCCGGGAAATTAAAGAGATAATCAATTTGCAATCAGGGCGCCAAACTCCGTATTCACGGGAAGAGATAGTTGTAGATTATGCCAGCATCGGCACTTTTCGGCACAGCTACACCAAGATATTGCTTGCGATTGTCCCGCGCAATACGATCAAAAGGCAGTGTGAAATCATACAGAAGGCGGGTTTTCGATTGGAAAAAATCCTGTTTGCGCCGGAAGGCATTGCGCAAATCTGCCGCACACAGTTAAAAGGCGATTTGCTGGAGAATCCTGTAGGCATTGTGCATATAAATTTAAATTTCACAGATTTTATCGTGGCCGTAAACGGCGCAGCCAGTTATACGCGCAGTATTCCTTTAGGCGTAAAACATTATTTGGAAAAAACAGATGAGTTTATGGGCAAATTGGTTGAGGAATTGAAAAAGTCGCTTGAGGCCTATCAGGCCGAAGATATCGGCACAGCCGTCCAGCTTTTGTTTTTAACCGGCGCGATTGAACAACTGGCGGATTTAAGCGCGATACTGGCGGCCCAGTTGCATGTCCCGAACAAAGTGCTTCTTTATCTGGGGCTCCTGCCGCTTAATCAAAAAGTACTGACTGCTTCAACCATAAATAAACATGTGTCGTTTTTTGGGGTTACGGCCGCGCTTATGTATCTACGGTCGATAAAAATCGATCTGATACCGGAAGAGATAAAATTAAAACGCGCGTTTGACGAACGCATTCAACAGCTTATTCACATGAGCGTTTATGTTATCGTAATCCTTGTGCTTTGTGGAAGTATTTTTATGAGCAAATTCTATTTTGAAAACGTTTACCTTGAACGCCTGAAGATTCAGCATGAAACATTAAAGCCGGAAGCGGAGATTTTGGAAAAGAGCATGACTAAAGCGAGAATCATAAAGCATTATATCCGCAACCGCGGGCACTCCCTGAAGGTCATTGAAGCCCTATATGAAATACTGCCTAAGAGAATCATGCTGACCGACATCAAAATGGATATAGAGGGCAAGCTTAACCTCAAAGGTACCGCGCGTGCGATGTCGGATGTGTTTACATTTGTCGTGGCCTTGGAAGAATCGGAGTTTTTCAGCAATGTCCAGACCAACTATACCAGTTCGCGCAAAGAAAAAGACGAAGACTGGGCGGATTTTGGCATCTCGTGTTTACTGGTAAAAAGGTAGTACGTAAAGGACCGTTATGTTAAAAGGATTATTTAAGAAGTTTTCCAAAAGAGAAAAGATTGCGCTATCCTTAGCGGTGTTAATTGTAATAATAACTTTTTTGGACAGATTGATTTTAAACCCGATTATAAATAAGATGAAGTCGTTAAAGGTCGAAGTCGGTATGTTGGAAGGTGAAATAAATAAAAATATCCGTATTCTTTCTCAGCGGGAACGCGTAGAGAGAACGGAGAAAAAATATGCGCCTTATGCGGTCCAGGCTTCGTCCGACGAAGAGGAAACGGCGAACCTGTTGAAACTAATCGAAAACATGTCGCAGCAAACTTCGGTGTACATCATGGATTTAAAGCCCGCCGGGGTCACGAAGGAGGCAGCGGTTAAGAAGTTTATGGTTAATATCGGCTGCGAAGGAGAAATGGAAGAAATCTTATCTTTTATGTACGAAATTGAAGACGCGGATCAGTTGCTTAGTATCGGGGCGTTTACCATTAACCCTAAAGCGCGGCAATCGAGCGTAGTCCGGTGCCAGCTGTTAATTTATAAAGTGGTTGTGCTTTGAACAGAAGTTTGCAAGGTATGATTTAAGATGATATAATTTAACTTTAATAAAGCATATCTAGAGAACGGTTCGCGAGGAAAATGAAGAGGAATTTTGCATGAATAAGATGACATTAAAAGATGTGGATTTAAAGGGCAAAAAAGTTCTTATCCGTGTGGATTTTAATGTTCCGTTGGATGAAGCCCAAAGAATTACCGATGATTTACGAATAATTTCCGCGCTGCCCACGATAAAATACTGCCTCGAGCAGAAGGCAAGCAAAGTTATACTGATGAGCCATCTAGGCCGGCCCAAAGGAAAAGTGGTGCCGGGCATGAGTATGAAACCGGCAGCCGAGCGGTTGGCGGAACTCTTGAATATGCCGGTAAAGCAGCTCGATAATTGTGTCGGGGCCAAGACGGAAGAAGAAATAAGCCGGGCAGAAGAAAAAATAGTTTTGCTTGAAAATTTAAGGTTTCACGCGGAAGAGGAAAAGAATGATCCGGAGTTTGCCCGGCAATTATCGAAACTGGGGGATATTTTCATAAATGACGCTTTTGGTACCGCGCACCGTGCCCATGCATCCACGGAAGGAATTACGCATTACCTGCCCGCATATGCGGGGTTTCTGCTGGAAAAAGAAATGGAATATTTAGGCAAAGCCGTAAATTCTCCCGCGCATCCGTTTGTGGTCATTTTGGGCGGGGCAAAAGTTTCGGATAAGATTAAGATGATCGAGAACTTAATGAATAAAGTTGATTGCTTCCTCATCGGCGGCGGCATGGCCTATACGTTTTTGAAAGCGCAGGGCAAAGAAATAGGCGCATCGAAGCTTGAGGCGGACAGATTAGATTTGGCCCGGGATATTTTAGAAAAAGCTAAGGCAAAAAATATCGGCGTGGTTTTACCGCTGGATAATATTGTTGCCGATAAATTTGATGCCGGGGCAAATGTCCGCAGCGTGGGGGAGGAAATACCGCAGGGATGGATGGGCTTGGATATCGGGCCGAAAACAATCGCGTTATTTAAAGAAAAATTAAAAACAGCAAAAACTATTGTCTGGAACGGGCCGGTGGGGGTGTTTGAGATGAGGCCGTTTGCCAGCGGGACAGAACAGATTGCTGACTTTATCGCCGGCCAAGACGCGATTAGCGTCATCGGCGGCGGGGATACGGCAAGTGCGGTAAGGAATTTTGGTGTGGCGGATAAAATGACCCATGTTTCTACCGGTGGCGGAGCAAGTTTGGAGTTTTTAGAAGGGCTGGAATTGCCGGGGGTCGCAGCTTTAAAGGACAAATAAGTATGTTTTATAATCGAAGGCAAAGGCTAAGCGCGGGATTTACGCTCATAGAAATTTTAATAACCATTGCGGTGATTGCCATGCTGTTGGGTTTGATTTCGAGCGGTGGCACTGTCGCCCGCAAAAAGGCTCAAGTGTACCGGGCGCAGACGATGATCGCTTCTTTGGAAACGGCTCTGGCGATGTACCACGCGGATTTTGGCGCCTATCCGGCTTCCGGAAACGTTAATCTCGTAAACCTGCTTGCCGATAAGGCGACTTATGACGCCTTTGCCGACTGGCAAGGCCCGTACATGAGCTTTAAAAAGGATGATTTAAACGGGGCTATCCCGGGCGCTGCCTTGGAGGATCCCTGGGATAACAGCTATAACTATGTAAATTCAGGTACGACTTATACTATTCGCTCATCCGGCCCGGATGGAATGTCTCTAACCGCGGATGATATTACGAACGACTAACAGCATGCGCCGATTTAAAAAGTAAGAGAGGAGTCTTAATGCGCAGAAAAATTATTGCCGGTAACTGGAAGATGAACAATACCGTTACGGATTCTCTGGAACTTGTACGCAAGTTGAGCGTAGAGCTGAAGGATGTTAAGGACGCGGATATCGTAGTTTGCCCGCCGTTTACCGCCCTTTATAGCGTAGGCCAGGAAATCGAAGGGTCGAATATAAAACTAGGAGCTCAGAATTTGTTTTGGGAGGAAAAAGGGGCGTTTACCGGAGAAATATCCGCGGCGATGCTGAAAGATGTTCATTGCGAATATGTAATTATCGGTCATTCGGAACGCCGCAATATATTTAAAGAGACGAACAGTAACGTAAATAAAAAAGTTAAAGCAGTGATTGGCCGGGGATTACTGCCGATAGTTTGTGTGGGAGAAAAGGAAGAAGAGCGCAAGGCTAACAAAACTTTTGATATCATCTGCGCACACATCCAGCGCGCCCTCGCCGGCTTAAGCGCGGATGATCTGAAGGGGTTGATTGTTGCTTATGAGCCGGTTTGGGCAATCGGGACCGGGGTAAACGCGACTGCGCAGCAGGCGCAGGAAGTGCACGCTTTTATAAGAGATTTGGTCGCTAAGAATTTTGGAAAAGAACCCGCCGCCGGCTTGCGCATTCAGTACGGCGGCAGTGTTACGCCCCAGAACATAAGTTCGCTTATAAAAGAACCGGATATCGACGGCGCGTTAGTCGGAGGAGCAAGCCTAAAAGCCGATTCTTTCCTGCAGATAGTAAAGCTTAGTTTGCAGCCGGGATCGTGATAACTTATTTCTAACTTTGCAAAAATATGCTGGATAAAAAAAAAGTAATAGCCGAATTTTTAACCGCAAAAGGGCTCATTACCCCTTTGCAGTTAGACCAGGCAAAAAAAATTCAGGAAAAGACTCAGGATAGCATTGAAAATATACTGCGTAAATTTAATATCATCTGCGATGAGACGTTAAACAATTTGATTGTGGAGCAATTGTCCCTCAATGTTTTGAAGCCCGGAGTATTGGATTTAGATATCGAATTGCTCGAACGCATAAACTCATTTTTTGCCAACCGCTTCCGGATTTTTCCGCTCAAGTTCGAAAAAGACACTCTTTTTGTCGCTTTTGACAACCCGTTAAATTTCTTGTCGTTGGAATATTTCTCCGAGATTTTAAATGCCAATATCGAGGCGGAATTGATCGACCGGCAGAAGATGGATGAGTATCTTGAACGGTATTATCCCCGGACCGACAGAGATATTTTTTCTTCGCTTCCGGAAAAATTTGAAGAAGAATCGATTTCGGCGGATGAGGAAGCGCCGGTGATTCAACTGGTGAGCATGTTGATCAGCGACGCGTATCAGAAGCGCGCATCGGACATCCATGTCGAACCGATGTGCGATGAACTTAGAATCCGTTATCGCATCGACGGTTTGCTGCAAAAAATGCAGTCGCCGCAGAAGAATCTTCAGGCTTCGATCCTCAGCCGGATAAAATTAATGGCGGGGATGGATATCGCAGAACATCGCCTTCCCCAGGACGGCCGGATCAGGACCGTAGTTGATGCAAAAGAATTCGACTTAAGGGTTTCGACGATGCCGGCGCATTACGGGGAGAGTCTGGTTTTGCGTATCTTAGACTGCCGGGTTATGCGGATCGAAGAAATCGGCTTTTCCGATAAGCAGCGGGAAGCGTTCGAAAATATCGTTAATTTACCTAATGGCATAATCCTGGTCACCGGCCCTACCGGCAGCGGGAAAAGTACTACCTTGTATGCGGTTTTAGGCACGATGGACCGGGCTAAGCGCAAGATCCTTACGGTCGAAGACCCGGTGGAATATCAGATCAGCGGGATAAATCAGGTGCAGGTAAAACCCCTTATCGGTTTGAATTTTGCCCGCGTATTGCGTTCAATGCTCCGGCAGGCACCGGATATAATTATGGTTGGTGAAATCCGGGATTTGGAGACGGCAAGCATCTCGGTGCAGTCGGCATTAACCGGGCACCTGATTTTTTCCACCTTGCATACAAACGACGCGCCCAGCGCCGTGGTCCGGCTTGTGGATATGGGAGTAAAACCGTATTTGGTAGCAGCGACTTTACGCGCTGTTTTAGCCCAACGATTAATACGTCTACTTTGCCCGTTTTGTAAAGAAGCTTACCGGCCGCCTAAAGATGAACTGAGAATTTTGGAGCTTGATTTGAGAAATTCCGGCCTTACTTTTTATCGGGCGGTGGGATGCAGCCGTTGCGTCAATACGGGTTATTTCGGGCGTACGGGTATTTTTGAGCTTTTAATCGTGGATGACAACATTCGACAGTTGATTCACGAACATCTTCCCAGCAGTATCATCCGGGAAGAGGCGATAAAAAAAGGCATGTTAATATTAAAGCAGCATGCTACGCAAAAGGTGATGGAAGGGCTGACGACTTTTCAGGAAGTAATGAGAATTACGCAAACCGAAATAGATTGAGTAAGGAATTTAATTTGTATTTATTAATAAAATAAAGGCGGATCCCGCCTCATAAGACATAATAAAAGTTCTCTTAATAATTTTTATTATATTCGGCGGGGTAAATTCGCACAGATTAATAGGATGTTCCCTCTGCGTAAACGATTGAAAAATTTCTAAGAAATTTTTCTAATCACTTGAGGGATAATTCGCGCAGACAACTTACATCACTATGCTCTGTAAGTTGTGCGCTCATTAAAGGAGGTAAAAGATGGCTGATATCGGAGAATTATTACAGCTTTGTATGAAGAATAATGCTTCGGATTTGCATTTGACTGTGGGGAAACCGCCAACCCTGCGCATAGATAATAGCCTGGTGTCGCTTAACTACGAACCGTTAACGCCGGAAAACACCGAAATATTGATGAAATCGGTTACAAGCGATGATAACCGGCGCCGGATCCAGGAAATAGGCGGAGTGGATTTTGGATTTGGTTTTGAAAAACTTGCGCGGTTCAGAGTTTCCGTTTATAAACAAAAAGGATATTATGGTCTGGCGTTACGTTTAATACCATCGCACCTATTATCTTTTGATGAAATCGGTTTGCCGCAGGTGGTCAGGGAATTGCTTTGCCGTCCCCGCGGATTGATTCTGGTGACCGGGCCGACCGGATCAGGGAAGACGACGACTTTAGCGACGATGACGGATTTTATTAATATGGAAAGGGATTGTCATATTTTAACGATCGAAGACCCGATAGAATATTATCACACGCATAAAAAAGGGATTATAACACAGCGGGAATTAGGCGTGGATGTGCCCAGTTTCAGCGAGGCGCTGATTAAAGGATTGAGGCAGAATCCGGACGTAATTCTCGTCGGAGAAATGAGAGACTTGGCTACGATTGAAGCGGCGATCCTGGCGGCAGAAACCGGACATCTGGTCATGGCCACGCTGCATACTACCAGCGCCGCCTCGACGGTTGACCGAATAATTGATGTTTTTCCTCCCAATCAACAGGAGCAAATTCGGACGCAGTTGTCCACGTCCATTCTGGCGGTAGTCAGCCAGCAGCTTATTGTGAAAGCGACGGGAAAAGGCCGTGTGGCAGCTTTTGAAATTATGATCAGCACGCCTTCGATTCGCAACTTAATCCGGGAAAAGAAGACTTTCCGGATTACATCGGATTTGCAGACCGGAGCAAAATATGGTATGAAACCTTTTGACAGCTCCTTGTTTGAATTGTATTCGGCCGGGCTTATCCGGGCAGAAGATGCGATTGCCAAGGCTTTTGACTCCGAACAAATGCAGGCAAAAATTCAGGGGAAGAACTAAAAAACGTAAAATATAACAAAAATATGCAAAGCAGTTTACGCTTTAAAAGCATTGGGCGCATTTTAAGAGAACGCCGGCTTATTACTGAAGACGCGTTGAAAGAAGCGCTGGATAAGCAGAAAGAAAGCGGTCTTCATTTGGGCCAGATTTTAATTGATCTGGGTTATATCAGCGAAGAGCAGCTTCTGAAGGCGTTAGGAATCCAGTCCAGGATGGATGTCGTGGATTTAGAAAAATTGAGTATTCCCCGGCAGGTGATCGAAAAAATACCCGCCGCTATTGCCCGGCTTTACAATATCGCTCCGATAAGCTTTAAGGAAAATATATTAACGGTGGCGATTTCCGACCCGCTTAATTTCAGTATACTGGACGATTTGCGGTTTATGTTTAACTGCAGTATCGACAGTAAGCTGGCGACGCAAACGGCGATTTCCGATACCATAAAAAAATATTATGGGCGGGAACTGGACAGTGTGGATGATATCTTTACGGAAATAAGCGAGAAAATTCCGGATCTCTTTGAGGACAGTGATAAGATTAAAAATATCGATGAACTCGCGTCGCAGCTGCCGATTGTACAGCTGCTCAATTTAATCCTTATTCAGGCGATTAAAAAGAAAGCTTCGGATATTCACTTTGAGCCTTTTGCCGACGAATTCAAAATCCGCTACCGGTTAGACGGCGTGCTTTATGATATTATTAATCCGCCGAAAGAATTGCATCTGCCGATTGCCTCGCGCATTAAAGTTATGGCCAATTTGAATATTGCCGAAACGCGGCTGCCGCAGGACGGGCGTGCATTTGTCAAGATCACAGGGCGCATGGTTGATTTGAGGGTATCGACGCTGCCGACGATTTTTGGCGAAAGCTTGGTAATTAGAATCCTGGATAAAGCCACGGTGCAGCTTTCTCTTGATGATCTGGGCCTTGAAGACGATATAAAAATGCTATTCCGCAGGTTAATCAAAAAACCGTACGGGATTGTGCTCAGCACCGGTCCCACCGGTTGCGGCAAGACGACCACCCAGTATTCGTGTCTGGCGGAGATAAATAAGATAGAATATAAGATAATTACGGTCGAAGATCCGGTGGAATTTGATTTACCGGGATTGATTCAAGTGTCCGTGCGGCCCAAGATAAATCTGACGTTTCCGATAGTGTTACGGCATATGCTGCGCCAGGATCCGGATATAATTATGGTCGGGGAAATCAGAGATACGGAAACCGTGCAGATGGCGATTCATGCCGCGCTTACCGGGCATCTGGTTTTTTCAACCTTGCATACCAACGATGCGCCGAGCGCAATCACACGCCTTATCGATATGGGCGTTGAGCCCTTTCTTATTGCTTCTTCTATCGAAGGGATCTTGGCGCAGCGTCTGGTGCGCCGGATTTGCGATAATTGCCGCCAAGAGTATACGCCGGCACAAAAAAAGTTGGATGAGTTGGGAATTAGTCCGGATGCGGCAAGAAGTAAAAAATTCTATCGCGGCCGTGGCTGCGATAATTGCAATAATTCCGGATATAAGGGGCGGGCGGGGATCTTTGAACTTTTAGTTTTGAATGAAGATTTACGCGATATGATATTAGACCGGGCTCCGGCGATCGAACTCCGGGTTCAGGCGATCAAAAGCGGGATGCGGACTTTAAGGGAAGACGGACTATTGAAAGTTTCAAGAGGAGTAACAACCCTGGATGAGTTGATAGTCATAACTTCAAGCTATATATAATATAAGGATAATATAAAATGGGTAAATTCCGTTATACAGCGATAAATAAACAGGGTGACGAGGTAAGCGGTTTGCTTGATTCTGAATCCGTAAATGACGCTTTAAATAAAATTCGGCAAATGGATTTATTTCCGGTGGATGTTTTGCCGGCGAAAGATATAAAAAGCGGGGTCAATATATTATCTTTTGTGTTCGGTAAGGTCGCGAAGTTCCGCTCGGGCCCGAAAGATATCAAGCAGGAGAGCCTGGTCATATTTACGCGGCAGCTTTCTGTTTTGCTGGATGCGGGATTGACGCTTGTGCGGGCGCTGGGGACATTGAAGAAGCAGACGCGATTTGTTTCTATGGGCCGGATAATCAGCGATATCATCGACATGATTGAAAGCGGTAAGACGTTTAGCGATTCGCTGGCGCATTTTCCGGGCTCGTTTACCAAGATTTATGTTAACATTGTAAAAGCGGGAGAGACCGGCGGCGCGCTCGATGAAGTATTGAGAAGGCTGGCTGATTTTTTAGAGCGGAACCTAAAACTTAATCAAAAAGTAAAAGCGGCGTTAATCTATCCGGTAATTGTTTTGCTTATCTCCTTGTCGATTTTGGGGTTTATACTGACTTTTGTTATTCCGCGTTTTGTGTCGCTGTTTGAAGACCTGGGGACGCAATTGCCGGCGTTTACGCTGGCCATTTTAAATCTCAGTAATTTTGTTTGTAGGAGCTGGTATATAATCCTGGGGGTAATAGCTGTTTTAATTTTTAGTTACCACATGCTTCTTTACAACCGAAAATTCCGGTATTTTAAAGATAAGCTCTCTTTATCGTTGCCGATTATCGGGGTGTTGATACAAAAAATTACTACTTCCCGTTTTGCCCGGACTCTTGCCACATTGATCACCGGCGGCGTGCCGATATTGCGGGCTTTAGAGCTTACTAAGGACGTAAGCGGCAATGAAGTGGTGGGGGAGGTTATCGATACGGTCTATGATGCTGTGCGTGAGGGAGGTTTTATTTCACGCGTGCTGGCTAATAGTAAAGTTTTTCCCGAGCTGATGGTGGATATGATCGCTGTGGGCGAAGAAAGTGGTTCTTTGGATAAAATGCTTGCCAAAGTAGCGGATACTTATGAGGAGGATGTAGAGCTTACCACGGGCATGCTGACCTCATTGCTTGAACCAGCGCTAATAATCGTCATGGGGTTGGTGGTAGGCATTATTGTCCTAGCCATGTTTCTGCCTTTAATCTCACTGATAAATGCTCTATCTAATTGAAAAATAAGAAGTTATGTAAATAAAACAGTTAATTTTTTAAATTTTTTAAATTTTTTTACCTAAGCTATTGACAAACCTTTATAAATATGTTATATATTATACCTTGACAAGGTCTCGCACGTCTTATGGCCGCAAGGTATTTTTATGCACAGGGAAGGTGCATTGAATAGGGAGGTTTATGCTATAAACGTACCTCTTAGTTTTCAGCGGTGGCTAAACCAATTTTCCAGGAAGAAATATGTCGAAGATAACAGGTAATCTTTTTTTAGGCATCGATTTCGGTTCAAGCGGAATAAAAATTGCTTTGCTGAATAGAGAAAAAGGCGGGCGGTTAAAGCTGGTCTACTCCGCCTATGAGCCTTATGAGAGCGCTCACGCAGGAGTCGATGGACAGGACCGCTATGAACTGATCGGATATCTGCTCAAGAATTTCTTGCGCAAAGGTAAGAATTTATCTAAAACAAAAGTGGGCATTTCCATTGCCGGACAAGCGGCTTTTGTCCGCATGGTCAAAATCCCGATAATCTCTCCCCGCAAATTACGCCAGATTGTCCTTTACGAGACCCAGCAGCAGGTTCCTTTTCCGATCAAGGACGTAGTCTGGGATTTTCAAATCTACGGCAAAGATAAAAAGCAGTTGAGCATACTTTTGACCGCGGTAAAGAAGGAATTTGTTATTTCATTGCTGCGCGTTATTAATGAATGCGCCCTGGATATTGAATTTATAGATGTTAGTAATCTGGCCCTTTATAATTGCCTGCAGTATTTTTACCGGGATCTGGAACAGACGTTAATATTAGACTGCGGAGCAAAAACCACAAATATTATTGTTGTTAATCCGGGCAAAATCTGGACACGCAGCCTGCCTTTGGGCGGCGAAGATATTACCGAGGCGATCGCGCGCAATTTGGG
>JAHJAO010000072.1 GCA_018813905.1 Candidatus Omnitrophota bacterium | reverse complement strand
TATCAAGTCCAACTCTTTACCTTTTAACATAAGTTTATCTTCATAATCGGCAATTAACGCATTAAGCGCCTTCTCTTGGTCTAAAACTTTAGCGTATTGGGCCTGTAACCTTTGCAGCTGGTTTCCCGCTTCTTTTTCTTGCTCAGTTACTTGATTCCGTACACGCGCCAATTCATCCTGTAATTTTTTTTCGGCTATCTCCGAGCTCTTCTTTATCAAGTCCAACTCTTTACCTTTTAACATAAGTTTATCTTCATAATCGGCAATTAACGCATTAAGCGCCTTCTCTTGGTCTAAAACTTTAGCGTATTGGGCCTGTAACCTTTGCAGCTGGTTTCCCGTATCCGCCAGTTTCGCTTTTAAAGTATCGTCCGTTTGATTCCGGGATTGCTCCAATTCCGCTATTTTTTTGTCTTTATTTTGCATTTGCGACTCGTAGCTTTTTATTTTACTTGTATAAAGATTTGTATCTTCTAATATTTTTACGTTCTGGGCTTTTAGCTGCTGGGTTACCTGTTCATTTTTAGCCTGCTGCTGCTCGAGCAAAACTTCACCTTCCCGCAGCGCATTACGCAGTGTTTCTATCTTGCCATCCCGCTCTAAAATTTGCACTTCGTACCCCTTAGCTTTTTCCTGAAAGCGATCGGTTTCCTGCAAAGCTTCGGCATGTTGTCCCTTTATTTTTTGAACCCGGTCCTCTTTTTCGGAAATCTGGGTTTCAAAAGCCGTATTCATCTCTTTTATCTTTTCGTTCAACGCCTTTATCGCATTCTTTGCCTCTTTAAGTTTCTCTCCGGATTCCTTTACCTGCATCCGGTATTGCTCTAGCTTTTCAGCATCGCTCTTGTATTTTTGCAATTCTTTAATCTTATCCTTTTGTTCCTGAAGCTGTAATTCAAAATTTTTGATTTTTTGTTCGTAATCCCTATTATTTGCGCTCAACCGGGTATTTTCCGTTTCCGTTTTCTGAAGAGAAGTTTTAATTTGTTCGCTTTGTTTCATCAAAAGCGCGCTATTTTGTCTAAAAGTTTCATTAAGGGTATTTATCTGATTTTCTTTTTCCGCAATTTCAGCCCCCAAATCTTTAAGCTGCTGGTCATAATATGTCTTATCTTTGCGCAACTGCGCATTTTTCTCTTCAAGTTCTTTATTCACCAAATCGAAATTTCCTTTAAGCTGCTCATGTTGGCCTTTTAAATACTCGTAGGCTTGACCGGTAAGTGTCAGCTCCATACTCAATGCATTCATTTCTTTCCGGATTTCGCCTACTAGACTGGTAACTGCGTTTTTGCCCGCGTTTTGCGCTCCTTCTCCGTCCTTGACCTGGGCCACCGCAACGTTAGGACCAAGAAAGGTAACGTTATAAAATATTAACAACGCGATCCCTAATTTAAACAATAAGTTTCTCCCGCCAAAAAATCTATTTTTTAAACTCATCTTTATATTCAGTCCTATTTGGTTCTCTAAATACCCGGAACCCTTTTAATTTCATACCCCCGTATTCCTGGGAAGAAGGCATATGGGTTTTTAACTCTTCCTTTTTCCTCTCCAGGTCTTCATACTCCCGCGCTGATTTTATTTCCGGCACACCAATTTCTTTTCCTTCCTCAATAACCAGCGCTTCACCGCTTATAATTGTCGGCGTAATCATAATCATAAGTTCTGTGTTGCTCTCCCTGTCCTGCCGGCTTTGAAAAAGAAACCCTAAAATCGGTATTTTGCTCAGAACCGGAATCCGGCTGCCGCTTCGGCCTTTTTCTTTGCGCCGCAGCCCGCCGATAACTACCGTCGCTCCCGCTTTTACAAGCACGGCCGTTTCCGCAAGTGACGTATCTATTATCGGAATACGGTTACTTGAAGGCGTAACCAACCAGTCAATAACACTGCTTATTTCCGCCTTTATTTTCATATCTACAAAACCATCATCGTTGATAGTCGGCGTAACGGTCATTTTGACGCCGAGATCAATAAAATTTACCGATTCAGAAACCGTGCTTGTGCTTTGACCGGTAGTAGTCGTCGTCGTTACGTACACCTGGCGTTCGCCCACATGAATAAGCGCTTCTTTTTCACTGATTGCTACAATCTTAGGATTGGAAAGAATTTTAGCCCTTACTTCGGTCGTAAGGTATTTAAGCAACACATCAAAATCGCTAGACCCGACCACGCCAACATGCAGCTTGTCCAGTCCGATCGTAGGCTTGCTGGCCGAATAATTGTTGCTCGTACCGCTAAAAGGGTAAGATCCAACATAACCTACGCTATCTAATGTTGCTTTACGGGAAGCCCAGGCATCAGATGTCGCTTGAACAGCGCTAAACGGATATGATCCCACATAACTCAATCCGTTGCTGCCGCCGGCGTCAAACAGGCCTTCCCACTCTACCCCTCTATCCATAGTATCAGTGATATTGATTTTTAAGATTTTCGTATCAATCAGAACTTCTTTCGTTTTTTTATCCAACGCTTCAATTAGTTCGGCAATCTCCAGCATCCTTTGCGGATACGTCTGCACGATTACCTGGTTAGCCCGTACGTCCGCCTTTATCGAACCGACCTTTTTATCATCCAACCGGGATTTAAGCTGTTCTTCGACCGATTTCGCTCTGGCATAATTCAACGTAAAAACCCTCACCATATTTTTCTTTTCAAATTCCTTAAGTGCGGTCTCCATCTGCTCTATGTTTTCGGGAGAATCCAGGCACAAAACGCTGCCGGATTCGACATCCACAAGAATTCTTCCCACACTACTCTTCATCGCGTCTAAAAGATTAAATACCTGGTCCGGCAAAGCGTATTTGAGCCGGAATATCTTCACCTGGCGTACATCGGCAAATTTTTTGCCGTAAAGAACCGTATATTCCGCCTCCGTCATTACATTATAGATATCTCCGGTCTTATCATATGCCAGTCCATTTGAACGCAGCATGATGTCAAAGACGTCTTTCGCCAGAACAGCATCCACAATCAAAGTAACCCGGCCGAGAACATTTTTTGTATTAACAATGTTTAGACCTGTCTTTAGCGAAAAATATTTCAGCGCGTCCCTTACATCGATATCGCGTAAATCCAGAGAAACTTTTGCGTATATGCCTTCAGCTAAAGACGTTATTCTCTGCTGCGGCACAATAATTTCGGACGGTATAACTGCCTGGGCCAGCTCTTCCGCGCAACAAAATGCCGCAAAATAAAATAACCCAACTAAAATAAAAATCGCTGTTATCTTTAAATTCGGCTTCATTATCTTAACTCGATCTCTTCCGTCCCGTAACGCAAAATAATTTTATCTCTAAAAATAGCCTGAATCTTTACGTCATTAATCATATGCCCTCTCTGGACAAAATATGTCTTTTGTAAACGCGTATCTTCGATTATCGCATCCGGCTTATCCGACCAGGAAATACCGACCAATTTAAACCCTTCGGTCACCTCTTGGATCGGTGAAAGCCGGTCCTGTTTTGCCTGCTCCTTAAAAGCCGCTTCTTTTTTGCGCGCCATTTCATCGGCCAGGCTGAACAGGTCACGCTTTCCGACTTTATCCAGATAATAATCTTTCGGTTCTAATAATGAAGCGATTGCGTCTATTTCGCCAACATTGGCGCTGGTAAATTCCGCTCTTTTCAATAACCCTTTATTTTTCAAATCGGTAATCTCCATATTCAAGCTTATTCCTAATGCAACTACCGCCAAAAAGATGCAAATCTTCAAAACAAAATTTATAGTTTTTAGCTCAAATACCGACCCTGTGCTGCGGGTAAAACCTTTTTTAAAATTCCCCTTTAAAAAAGACAGCCGCGCTTTCAATGAACCTAACGAAAAATATTTATTTCCAACCTCTTTTATCGGCCCCGCTATCGGCGGTTTATCTTCCTGGCCTTCAATAATTTTTAATAGCCTTTTTTCTGGAGACGGTTCCCGGTCATTCATATCAACTCCCTGTATAGCTGTAAGTATGCAGGCCATGCCTCATTTCCTGGTCAATCATCTCTTTTATCAGGCCGTAATCCACTACAAACTTATTCTTCATTACCAGGGCTTTAAGCGCTTTATGACACAGCATGTTAATGCGGCGCGGGTAACCGCGGCTGTAACGGTATATTTCTTTTGTCGCTTCCTCTAAAAACAAGTGCATATTGGAATTATATCCCGCCTGTTTAACGCGGAATTCTATCAGCTGTTTGGTTTCCTCTTCGTTTAAGGGGTTAAGCGTGAATTTAAAACTAATCCTATCCATAAAATTCGTAATATTCATAATCTTAGGATACAGCTCCATCTGGCCCAGCAATACCAGCTGCAATAGTTTGAATTCATTGGTTTCGTAATTCAACAGCACCCGTAAACACTCCAGCGTCATTTCATTTAGTTTTTGCGCTTCGTCGATTATCAGGATGACCGTCCTATTTTCTTCTACCCCCTTCTGGTACAGAAATTTTTCCAGGGCTTCTTTGAGATTCAATATCGCCGGTCCAATTGTACTATGTTCGATATCAAAGTTGCGCAAAAGATAAGTCAAAAACGTTTCTTCATCATTGTAAACCGGATCTAAAATCATATGCGTGATAAACTTGTCTTGGGAACGCAATAGCTGAAATAATTTCCGGCTTAAAGTCGTCTTGCCCGTGCCGACATCGCCCAGGATCAGATTTAACCCGCGCTTCAGCCTCAAATCGATCATTAAATTTGTAAGCGCCATCTCATGCTCGCGGGATTCATAAAAGAATGTCGGATCAGGGCTCGTCGAAAAAGGCTCTTTATTAAACCCCAGCACTTTGTAATAACTCATCTTGGCCTCCAAAAACAAAAAAACCATGCGTCAGCTTTAAAAAACTTCGGCACAGCTTGAATCTCCGGTTTTAAAACGCGGCATATCGTAAAATCCATTTTGTTTTGAACCCGCCTTCCCTGAATACCGGCTTAAATGCGATAATCGTTATTTAAAATCTTGGCGATTATTTTTAACGGGTACCCTTTGTCTTTTAATTCGTCGATCCTATCCAGGCTTCTCTCCACATCCGACTTTTTATATAACCGCTTATTCCCCAGACCTCTTTTCTTAACAGCATGAAGTAATCCAAAATTCGTATAATGGTTTACTGTCTGATAAGAGATATTAAATTTCTTGACCACGTCCATTGCCGTTATGATATCATTCATTTCTCACACTTAACTCTTTTTAATTCAATAAGCTTGATCACTTAAAAACAATGTAGTTTCCCTGCTTTCTAAAAAGTTTTAGAAAGTTCAATAACCTATATGTTATTGCGTAATTAAATAGAAATTAGCATATATTGTATTTGTTGTCAAGTAATATATTCCACGCTAACCACTGCCCGATTGATCTGCTTACGTAACCATAACTAAAATAATCGGTTATGGATAGCTTTTCGCAGAACCTGGGATAAAGCATGGCGCTTTTGGGCCGGATATATTTTGTTTTGCTTATGGAAAACAGCCTCCGGGACATGCCCATATCGTAGCATCCGCCGGAGCGGTTTTTTCTTCACATTCATCTACGCGCATAAGCGTGATTTTCCCTGTCTGCCAACAGGCAGATACGAAGGCGGGTAAATAAAAAGGGTAGGAGAAAACCTACTCTCTCCTACCCGCATATTTCTATTCCTTAACTTAAATTATTATAATCCTTTTTTCGCGATAAGCGCGATTAAATCCACAACCCGGCAGGAATAACCCCATTCATTATCATACCAGGATAACACCTTGACCAGGCCTGTTTCTAGCTTCATCGTACTCAAAGCGTCAAAAATTGAAGAATGGGTATCTTTTATGACATCCGCGGAAACAATCGGTTCATCGCAGTATTTAAGAATGCCTTTCATCGGCCCGGCCGCCGCAGTCTTAACGGCCGCGTTAATATCCTCAGTCGAAGCATCTTTTTTCAGTTTTGCCGTTAAGTCTACCAAGGAACCGGTAGGCGTAGGAACGCGAATCGCCAAACCGTTCAACTTTCCTTTTAAGTCCGGAATGACCAAACCTACCGCCCTTGCCGCGCCGGTAGTAGTCGGGATTATCGAAAGTGCCGCAGCCCGGGCGCGCCTTAAATCTTTATGCGGTAAATCCAAAATCCTCTGGTCGTTGGTATATGAATGTATCGTCGTCATCAATCCTTCGATTACTCCGAAATTGTCATGCAATACTTTTACCAGCGGCGCAAGACAGTTCGTAGTACAGGAAGCGTTGGAAATGACTATATCTTCTTTTTTTAACATCTCATCGTTAACGCCCAATACGATAGTGTTGTCCACTTTATCTTTAGCGGGAACGGTAAGGATTACTTTTTTCGCTCCGGCTTCGACATGCCACATTACTTGCTCTTTCTTGGTAAAAACTCCGGTTGATTCGATTACGATATCCACTTTCATCTCTTTCCAGGGCAGATTTTTCGGATCCCTCTCGGATGAAATCTTAATCTTTTTACCGTCAATAACTATATTATCCCCGTCGACCTCTACGGAATGGGAGTATCTACCGTAAATCGAGTCATATTTCAAAAGATGCGCCAGGGTTTTCGCGTCGGTTATATCATTAATCGCGCAAATTTCTATATCTTCTTTTTCAAAAGCAATTTTAAATACATGCCGGCCGATTCTGCCAAAACCATTAATACCAATACGTATCGCCATTGCGTCTTCCTCCTTTTAATATTCTACACTCGCTTTAGTTGATTCTTACTTTATTTTCATCTCCTTCAACCATTGTGCGGCTTTTTCCGGCGGGCTGGGGTTGATGTAAAAGCCTGAACCCCATTCAAAACCAGCGACTTTGGTAAGCTTAGGTACGATCTCTATATGCCAATGATAATATTCCAATTCCCCGCTCTGCTGAATAGGAGCAGTGTTAATAATAAAATTAAACGGCGGATCTGTCAATACTTTTTTTAGACGCAAAAGCGTATCCTGCAATATAGAAGCAAAAGTCCCAATAGCTTCTTCGCGCAGGTGATAAAATTGAGCGCAATGCTCCTTGGGGATAATCCGGGTTTCAAACGGCGAACAGGAAGCAAACGGCGCAAAGGAAATAAAATGTTCGTTTTCCGCAATCACCCGCTCTTTATCCTCTAATTCCTGGCTGATGATATCGCAGTATACACAGCGTTCTTTAAATTTATAATAACGCATTGCGCTTTCCAAAGCTTCTTTTGCCTTTTTGGGCACAATCGGCAAGGCAATCAGTTGGGAATGGCTGTGTTCCAAAGATGCGCCTGCGCTTTCTCCGTGATTTTTGAATATCAGGATATATTCAAACCGTTTATCCTTTTTTAAATCTATACACCGGTGTTTATAGGCCAGGATTATCTTCCCGACCTCTTCTTCGTTTAATTCCGCGATGTCTTTATCATGGTTCGGCGTCTCGATTATAACTTCGTGTGCGCCTACACCATTCATAAAATCGTAAACTCCTACGCCCCGGCGGTCTAAATCCCCTTCTATCCTCAGCGCCGGAAATTTATTGGCGATAACTCTTAAATTCCACCCCGGAGCATTGGGCTGGCTGCCCGGAGTCCTGTCTACATATATTTCCGGCGGAGTTTTAGTTTCATTGCCGGCACAAAACGGGCAAATATGCGCTTTTTTTCTCGTGCCTACGGAATGAGAGGAAAAATCTTCCGGCGTCTTTATCCGGTCGAAATAAACGATAATCCATCGGCCCAGCACCGGGTCACGTCTTAACTCCTGCATTACAACTTTACCTCTTTTAAATATTTGGCCGCAGCTTCCGGCGGCACGGGATTGATATAAAAACCCGAACCCATCTCAAAACCGGCAATCTTGGTCAGCCGCGGCATGATTTCAATATGCCAGTGATAATCGTAATCAATAGTTTTCCAGAATCCCGCGGAAGCCATCCGGCGAAAAGGCGCGGTATGCAAAATATAATTATAAGGGGGGTTATTTAAAGACTTGGATAATTTGCTCATCACCGATTTCATTATTTTTGCCACGCCTTTTACGTTTTTTAAGGTATGAAAATCGGCAGAATGTTCTTCCGGTAAAATACAGATTTCAAAAGGAAACCGGGAAGCGTAAGGGGTAAAAGCGATAAAACCGTCCGTACGTTCGATTATTCTTTCTCCGTTTGAAATCTCCTGCCGGATAATATCGCAGAATATGCAGCGCTCACGGTACTCGTAATAATGTTTAGCGCCGACAAGTTCCTCTTTTACCCGTTTAGGGTTAACGGGCAAAGCCATAAGCTGCGTACGGGAATGCCCGATGGAACTTCCGCCGGCGACAATGCCGTAGTTTTTATAAATCAGCACATATTTTATTCTTTTGTCCCCTTCTAAATCTTTTATTCTATTCACATAAACACGAAAAACATCGGCGATTTGTTCGACATCCAAATCCGCGATATTAGCTATATGCTGCGGGGTTTCGATAATTATTTCATGCGCGCCGATGCCATTTATCTGGTCGTACATGCCTTTTCCCCGCCGTTCCAAATTGCCTTCGATTTGCATAACGGGGAAAATACTCGGTACATCACGCACTTTCCATCCCGGGGTATTCGGATTGCCGGTAGAAGGGCGAATCGCGTAAATCTCCGGCGGAGTTTTAGTTTCAAAACCACTGCAGAAAGGACAGTCTTCCTTTTCTTTTTCGGTTTCTT
>JAHJAO010000071.1 GCA_018813905.1 Candidatus Omnitrophota bacterium | reverse complement strand
CTCATTTTATCCAATACAGACAGATTAACCGGCCTTTGGAACTACGGGTATTTTCAATATCAGCTTAACGAAGAAATAAAAAGAGCGAACCGTTTCAACCGGCCTTTAAGTTTATTGATGGCGGATATCGACCGGTTCAAAAACATCAACGATTCCTTAGGTCATCCCGCCGGCGATGTGTTATTAAAACACCTGGCAATCATTTTAAAAAATTCTTGCCGAGAGGTGGATTTGGTCGCTAGATACGGCGGCGAAGAATTTGTAATAATCTTGCCGGAAACATCCAAAGAAAAAGCGCATTCTTCCGCGGAAAGAATACGCCGGGAAACAGAATATACCCCTTTTAACTATTCAAATAACGCTCCCGCGCAAAAGATGACGATAAGTATCGGTGTCGCCAGCTTTCCTCAGGACGCAGGCAACGCCGAACAGATAATTCTCTATGCGGATAAGGCTTTATACGCGGCAAAAAAGACCGGCCGCAACCGAATTTGTATGTTCAGTGAAGAACTGCTCTAATAAACATACCTGCTCTTTTCTTCCACCCCATACTTTTGTATACCTAAACTACTTTAAGATTGGACAACTTCGGCGAGCTTTTGTTCGGACGTGGGTTTATATTCGCTGAATTTTACGGAAACAAGCTTGGATATACCCGGTAATTCCATTGTTACCCCATACATCACGTCGGCCACACTGATGGTTTTTTTGTTATGGGTAATAATTATAAACTGGGATGTCTTCAAAAATTCCTGCAGTACCCGCGTGAAACGTTCCACATTAGCTTCATCCAGCGGCGCATCCATTTCATCAAGTATACAGAACGGAGTAGGCTTAATCTTAAAAAGTGCAAACAATAAAGCAATTGCGGTAAGCGTCTTTTCCCCTCCGGAAAGCAAAGTAATATTCTGTAATTTTTTGCCCGGAGGCCGCACCACAATATTTATGCCG
The DNA here is from genome assembly GCA_018813905.1 of Candidatus Omnitrophota bacterium. Classification (GTDB taxonomy): domain Bacteria; phylum Omnitrophota; class Gorgyraeia; order B26-G9; family B26-G9; genus JAHJAO01. The sequence goes on along the minus strand of JAHJAO010000071.1, from coordinate 36,991 downwards.
CTTTCCAGAACATCACCTTCTTCGCTTAAAACCAGCTGGGCATCGCCGCCGTTAAATAAAAGCCGGAAATATTCTTTAAAGGCAACTTTGGATTTTTCAAACGTATCCAGAAATAAATCCTTTGTCGTTCGGTTAATCTTATGGATCGCCTGCATCAGGGAAGATTTGGCGCTTATTAAATCTTCCTTCTGGCTATTAAGAAAATTTGCCCGTTCCTTCAGTTCTTCCTCTTCCTCTACCGCCGCCAGATTCACCGAACCCATACGTTCAATTTTTTCTTTTAAAACATCTATCTGTTCATTCTGAGCATTCCAATCGATATTTTCATCAAGCTCCATTATCAAAGAAGCAAGATTTACCTTGTATGACTGCTGGATATTGCTGGTAAGCGAATTTATTTTATAATTTAACTCCACACCTTTTACTTCATAGTCGCGAATATTGTTTTTAACTTCGTTGATGGTATTTTCATTTTGCCGGATTTGATTCTGCGTGTTTTCAAAACGGGATAATACTTCCTTTCTGCGGCCGGAAATTTGGCTCAAATTTTCTTCGGCCTGTTTTTTCTGTTCCTCAAGAGTTGTCATTGCCGTTTGCATTGTTTCAACCTGCAAAAGAAGCTCGCCGATACGTTCATTAAGCTGCTCTTTTTGCAGGCGGTAATCTTCCTGATTTCTTCTCGCTTGCTCAAGATTATCATTAGCCATAGAAAAATTGTCTTTTAACGCTACTTCCTGCTGATCCAATAAAGAAAACTCCGTCCTCATCTCGGTAATAACCACAAGCAGCTCTTCCCGCGCCTGAATATTTATCTTAATCAACTCCTGCGCTTGCGTCATCGCCTCTTCACTTAGCTGCGTTTGTTCATTTATCTCATCCAGCCTTATTTTATTTTCACTCTCCTTAACCTTTAATTCCTGCTCATCCAGGCTGCTTTCTTCGATTTCCAAATTTATAATCGATAATTCCTCATCTAACTTTTTCTTAAATGCCTCAACATTGGCGTGCTCAGAATCACGGTTTGCCAAAACTATTTTTTCATCGTTTAAGACCGAAGTTATTTGGGATAATTCCAATTCTGTATTTTTGAGCTTTTCGCGTTTTGACCGTTCTTCACCGCAAAATCCAGTGATATCTTCTGCGATATTGCGACATTCTTCCTTCAGCGTGCGTATCTGAGCTTTCTGAGATATTATCCCCATCCCCTGCTCTACGGAAGGACGGCTTTGCACTTCCAGGCACGTGCTCATCTCCCCTTCTTTAGTTAAAAACCGCTCATCAGTTCCTATGGCACGCAAATCTTTCAAGCTATCCGCCAAATACGTATCTTTTAAAAGATAATCGATTATCTTGCGATATCGTTCATTACAGCTTATAAAATTTGATATTTTCGGAAGGTTGTATTCATTTTTAGAAGTAATTTTTTGAGTATTCACAGAGTCCAGCGCAATAAATTTCACCTTTCCGATGCCGCTTGTAGCTAAAAAATCTTTTAACTCTAATGCGACTTCTCGCGTATCTACAATTATCGCCTGTAAATATTCGTTTAAAGCCGTTTCCACGCATACCTCATATCCCGGCTTAACTTCAATTAAATTCGCGAGCGCGTCATGAACTCCACCCCCAAGGCCGGTCAATTCATCTTTTTTAAGCATAAACGCCTTAACCGTATCCGAAAACCCTTCATAATTCTTGCTAAGCTTATCCAGCATATCCAGTTGAGACTGCTTCGCCACCAATGCATGCTTGAGATCCTGAATATTCCCTTCTAGTTTTTTTAAATCTAAAGACACCTGTTCCTGTTCACTGCGCAGCCGATTTTGAGTCGATTCTTTTTCCGCCACCGACCGCTTCATTTGGTCAACCTCATTAGCTTTTACTTTTAATTTCTCGTTAACCTCTTCAAGCTCGCCGGCGGTTTTATCTTTTTCCTGCCTCAACCGGATTAAGCGCACACTCAGGTTGTGGATATTTGCCGCAAGCTTTACCAAGTCATTTTTAAGCTGGGTTTGTTCGCTCAGAAGCTTTACCGCTTCCGCTTTTTTAACCTCGATACATCCTTTCGCTTCTTTTATTTGCATTTCGATCCGGGCAAGTTCGGACTCTTTTTGTCTGAGTAAATTTTCCTTTTCCTCTTTTTCTTTCTGAAAATTTTCAAGGCGCGATTTTAATTGTTTGGTCTGTTCCTCAAGCTCACTCACCTTTTTCCCTGACTTTTCTATATCCGCCGTTAAATTTTCAATCCGCTGATTAAACTCATCAATACGCTCGCGATTTAACGCTATTGAATGATTATTTTTCTCAATCTGAGTAGTAAAACTTATTGTTTTGTTATTTAACTGGGAGTAGTCCGATTCAACTTGCGAAAGCGTAGTGCGCAAACTATTAAATTCGCTATTTAAATTTTCAACTTCCTGCGCAAGTTTTAGGCTTTCGGCGTTAAATGTGTTTTGCTCTTGCTGTAAATCTTTCTTTTCCGCTTCTAAAATATTATACTGCCGGTAAACAGACTGAATTTCCAGATTTTTAAGCTGCTCAAACTGTTCCTGGTAACGCCTAGCTTTATTCACCTGGCGCTGAATGGAATTTAATTGGCGGGTGACTTCAACGATGATGTCATTAGCCCGCAGCAGGTTGTCTTCTGTCTGCTGCAGCTTCCTTAACGCTTCGTCTTTTTTCTTTTTAAACTTGGTAATACCGCTTGCCTCTTCAAAAACAACCCTGCGGTCTTCCGGCTTTGAGCTTAAAATCGCATCGATACGCCCCTGTTCTAAAATCGAATACGATTCAGTTCCAATACCCGTACCCATCAGCATTTCATTTATGTCTTTTAAACGCACCGGAGTTTTGTTCAAAAGGTATTCGCTTTCACCGGAACGGTAAAGCCTGCGGGTAATCGTTATTTCTTCGTAATCGATCGGCAACTGCTTATCTTCGTTTGACAATATAAGTGAAACTTCCGTCATATTAACTGCCGGATGAGTTTCCGTACCGTTAAAAATTACATCTTCCATTTTTGAGCCGCGCATGGACTTCGCGCTTTGCTCGCCCAAAACCCATTTTATGGCATCTGCGATATTACTTTTACCTGTTCCGTTAGGACCAACAATAGCAGTAACGCCTGGCTCGAACATTAGGGAGGTTTTTTCTACAAAAGATTTGAACCCAAAAAGTTCTAACTTTTTAAAATACATTTTATATCCTTATATTAACTTCGGCAGGGGCAATCCCTTGCAAAAAAATTATATCAAAAATCTTTTTTTAAAGCAAGACATTTGTAAAAAATTCTGTCAAGCCATTTGGTATTCCCCACTGCCTACCGTAAAACAGGCATTGGGAATAGTTCCCTACTTATTAGGCTTGATACTGAGCGGACAAGCCTTGCGGGCTTGGCGTCGAATGTGGCAGGAAAAAATAGGCTACTTTCTGTTCTTCATAAATTGCTTGATCAGGGCGGGAATTATTTTAAATAAATCGCCTACGATGCCGTAAGTAGCAATTTTAAAAATGGGCGCGTCCGCATCTTTATTTATCGCCACGATAATATCCGAAGACTGCATCCCGACTAAATGCTGAATCTGCCCGGAAATGCCGCAGGCAAAATAAATTTTTGGACAAACGGTTTTTCCGGTTTGCCCAACTTGGTGAGAGTAAGGTTTTAACCCGCTATCCACGGCTGCGCGCGAAGCTCCGACCGCGGCGCCGATAGTTTTAGCAAACTCTTCGATCAGCTTGAAGTTTTCTGCACTTCCCACGCCTCTTCCCCCGGAAACAATAATATCCGCTTCGGTCAGATTAACCGTTTCTTCAAGCTCTTCCACAATATCGATAAGCTTTGCCCGGCTCTTAAAGGAAAACTCTTTGGAGTTTAACGCGATTATTTCACCTTTGTGCGCAGAATTAACTTCCGCTTCTTTCATAACCTTATGCCGAACAGTCGCCATTTGCGGACGCCGGTGCGGGCAGATAATTGTGGCCATAATATTTCCGCCGAAAGCCGGACGCGTCTGCAGTAATATCCCCTTTTCTTCATCAATATCCAATCCGGTACAATCCGCAGTAAGTCCGGTCTTCAGTTCCACCGCAACCCTGGGGATAAGCGAGCGGCCCATAGCTGTCGCTCCCGTCAAAACAATTTCCGGCTTATAGTCCCGGATAAGTTTTGTTAATACGTTTGAATAAATCTCGGCCTGATAACTTTTAAGCTCTGCCGCTTCAACCAAATACACTTTATCCGCGCCGCGCGCGATCAATTTTTTCGCCTCATTCTTTACCTTTTCCCCCAGAAGCACGGCAGCTAATTTCTGATTTCTTTTTCGGGCAAGTTTTTTACCTTCACCTAAAAGTTCATATACCACCGACTGAATCGCCCCTTTTTTCTGCTCCGCAAAAACCCATATATCTTTAAAGTCGTCCTCGGGGGTACTTACCTCTTCGTGTTTTCTTAAAATTATGGCGTCGAACTTGCAACTTTCTACGCAGGCGCCGCATTGAATACAGTTATCCTTAATCACGGCAATGTTATTGACCATTTCCAGCGCGTCATAAGGACAAGACTTAAGACACAGTCGGCAACCAACACATTTATCTTGTAATATTTCAATCGCCATAACTGTTTTTCCTTATTTACCCGATATCTTCTTTTAAGAGCCCGGCCAGTTTCGCAGCAACTTCTTCCTCTGTGCCGGTTAACATCTGTCCGCCTTGCCTTACCGGCGGCGTAAAAATACGTACTACCTGCGTCGGCGATCCGTCCAAGCCGACATTTTTCACGTCGGCCTTGATATTTTCCGCCGTCCATTTTAAAATTTCGGCCTTCTTAGCACGCATCATACCTTTCAACGATGGCATCCGAGGTTCGTTTATTTCTTTGACCACCGTTAGCAGGCAAGGCAGGGGCAATTCAACAATTTCGTATCCCTCTTCGACCATTCTTTCTACCTTAAATATTTTCTTTACGCCGTCTTCTGTAACCTCTTTAATCTTTTTAACAAAGGCGACCTGCGGGATATCCAGCCATACCGAAATTCCCGGCCCTACCTGTGCGGTATCCCCGTCAATCGCTTGCTTACCGCAGATAATAATATCAAAATCGCCGATATTTTTTATCGCCATGGCCAGAGCGTAACTCGTAGCTAAAGTGTCGCTGCCGGCAAAAGCGCGGTCGGATAAAAGTATGGCTTCATCCGCCCCTAAAGATATTGCTTCTCTCAATGCCGCTTCGGCCTGGGGCGGCCCCATAGTGATAATCGTGACTTTACCGCCAAATTTTTCCTTTAACCTTAAACCTTCTTCAATCGCATACATATCAAAGGGGTTAATTATCGATTTTACCCCCTCCCGGACCAAGGTGTTGGTTTCGGGATTAATACGCACATCAGTTGTATCCGGGACTTGCTTTATACAAACAATTATATTCATGATTTTCCTATTTTTTTGAAGCCGCCAATGATTCTTTGATTAAATTTGCAGCGATAATACTGCGCTGGATCTGGTTTGTACCTTCATAAATCTGGGTTATTTTGGCGTCACGCATGAATTTCTCAACCGGATAATCGCGCATATAACCATAGCCGCCATAAATCTGAACTGCATCTGTAGTTACCTTCATTGCAACATCGGAGGCGAATAATTTAGCCATAGCGGATTCTTTGGATACTTTGGTATTTCCACTATCAAGCATTCTTGCCAGGCTATAGACAAGCGCGCGGGCGGCTTCAACCTGAGTCGCCATATCCGCCAACATAAACTGTAAACCTTGAAAACTGGAAATAGGTTTACCGAACTGCTGACGCTGCCTTGAATACTCAACAGCTAAATCCAGAGCTCCCTGGGCAATACCGACGGCCTGCGCCGCAACCCCCGGCCGAGACATGTCAAAAGTCTTCATGGTAACAATAAACCCCATACCTTCTTTAGCCAAGAGGTTCTTCTTCGGAATTTTGCAATCAGTAAAGACTAACTCGCGGGTACTTGAGGTACGAATACCCATCTTCTCTTCTTTCTTTCCGAACGTAAAACCCGGAGTGCCTTTCTCTACGATAAACGCCGAAGACCCGCGGGAACCTTTTGTTTTATCGGTCATAGCGATTATCACGTAAATTTCTGCGTCTCCTCCGTTAGTTATAAAATGCTTAGTCCCGTTTAAAATATAATATTCCCCGTCTTTCTTGGCCGTGGTTTCTATCGCTCCCGCGTCGCTGCCCGCGTTCGGTTCGGTTAAGCCAAAAGCCGCTAACTTTTTCCCGCTCGCGATTTCCGGTAGATATTTATTCTTCTGCTCCTCTGAGCCAAAAAGCATTATAGGTTCGGTGCCCAAAGCCGAAGCCGCGTAACTTACCGCCACACCGCCGCAAACACGGGAAAGTTCTTCCGTAACCAAACACAACTCAAGTATTCCCCCTCCCATGCCACCGTATTTTTCCTCAAGGTAAACACCAAATAGGTCCGCTTCCGCTAATAGTTTAATAATCGGCCAAGGGAATTCTTCGCTCTGGTCAAATTCAGCGACACGGTCTTTCAGCTTCTCCTGAGCAATCTTTCTAGCTAAATCCCTTACCATTATCTGTTCTTCGGTAAGTAAATAATCCATGTTCTTGTACTCCTTTCGTTACCCTATAAAACTTGGCAAAAGATTTCCTGTTTCCAATTTTTACAGAACAGGGTGCAGATATTATACATAAAAAAATAACCACTGTCAATTACCGAAACTCCGCCCAACAAAAATAAATAGGCAACTTTTTCAGTTGCCTATTTACAGAATCTATTATATGATTTAAAATTTCTTCAAAACCAACGTAACGTTATGCCCCCCAAACCCTAAGGAGTTCGATATAGCCACACCTACCTTCTTTTGCCGCGCGGTATTAGGGACGTAATCGAGGTCACATTCAGGGTCAGGATTTTCATAATTTATAGTGGGAGGGATAACACCATGTTTTATGGCCAAAGCTGCCGCAATGCATTCTACGCCGCCAGCCGCACCAAGCAGATGCCCGGTCATGGATTTTGTGGAACTTACGGCAATCTTGTAAGCGCGCTCTCCAAAAACCTTCTTAATACCCAACGTTTCCACTTTATCATTAAGCTGAGTAGATGTGCCATGAGCATTTATATATTCAACTTCCTCTTTCTTAACCGCCGCATCTTTTATTGCCGCTTCCATGCACCGGATCGCACCGTCTGCGGTGGGGTCCGGAGCAGTTATGTGGTAGGCATCACCGCTCATTCCATAACCGGCAAGCTCGGCGTAAATCTGAGCACCCCTTTTCTTTGCATGCTCTAACTCTTCCAAAACTACAATCCCCGCGCCTTCGGCCATGAGAAAGCCGTCTCTATCCCGGTCAAACGGCCGCGAAGCCCGTTCCGGTTCGTCGTTTCTGGTAGTAAGCGCCTTCATTGCGCAAAATCCGCCAAAGCCTAACGGAGTTATGCAACTTTCCGTACCGCCGCACACCATTGCCTGGGCTTCTCCTCTTTGGATAATGCGGAACGCGTCTCCGATAGAATGGCCTCCGGTAGCACATGCAGTTGTCACGCAAGTGTTCGGCCCTTTAAGCCCCAAGCTTATCGATACCTGGCCTGGAGCCATATTTACGATTAACATGGGTATTAAAAAAGGTGTGAGCCGCTTTGGGCCGCGTTCGATAAGAACTTTTGCCTGTTCTTCTACGATATGCAGCCCCCCAATACCCGTGCCGATAAGAACCCCTATCTGGTTTGGGTCCTCTTTTTCGATTTGCAATCCCGCATCGTCAAACGCCATCTTGCTTGCGGCGACCGCAAATTGAACAAACTGATCCATCCGTTTTAGTTCTTTGGGGCTAATATAAGCGGTAGGTTCAAAATTTTTAACTTCGGCATCAATTCGGGAAGCAAAGTCAGTGGTATCAAAGTACGTTACGTATCCTGCACCACTTTTCCCGTCACACAAGGCATGCCAAAAATCATCTTTATTATTACCAATCGGACTGACAACGCCAATACCGGTAACAACAACTCTTCTTTTTTCCATAACTATCTAAGCAAAAGCACAATAAGCTTAAGCTGTATTATGCCCCTTCTTGGCTTTCCGTTGCTTTTGCTTTGGCTTCGATATATTTAATCGCTTCTCCTACGTTGGACATCTTTTCCGCATCTTCGTCCGGAATTTCAATACCAAACTCTTCTTCCAGGGCCATTACTAGCTCCACTGTATCCAACGAATCCGCCCCTAAATCATCCACAAACGATGCGTTTGGAGTAACCTCCTCTGGTTTTACTCCTAATTGATCCACGATTATTGTCTTTACTTTTTCTTCTACTGACATATTTAAGCCTCCTTTTCTACGTTCCAAACTCCTTTTTATAATGCTACATTAACATTCCACCATCTATTTGTATCACTTGCCCGGTTATGTAACTGGATTCATCGCTTACCAGAAACAACACCAATTTCGCAACATCTTCCGGTTTCCCGAACCTGGCTAAAGGAATTTGCTTAAGCATGGCTGTTTTAACATCTTCGGGCAATATTTGCGTCATTTTCGTTTCAATGAACCCGGGAGCAATCGCATTCACGTTGATATTGCGGGATGCAACCTCCTTGGCTACACTTTTCGTTAAGCCGATTATTCCCGCTTTTGAAGCCGCATAATTTGCCTGGCCGGCATTACCCATTAAACCGATTATTGAAGCCAGATTAACTATGCGCCCCGCTCTTTGCTTAAGCATAACCCTTATCGCAGCCTTGGTACAGTTGAAACATCCCTTCAAGTTTACTGAAATTACTGCATCCCAGTCTTCCGGCCGCATTCTAAGAAGCAAATTGTCCTTAGTTATGCCTGCATTATTGATTAGTATATCTAATTTTTTGAATTTGTCAACAACTTTGTTCGCCATATCTTCGCATTGCGCGTAATCTGATACATCTAAAACCGCCGACATCGTGCTCACATCAAGCTTTTTAATGTCCTTTTCCGCATTCCTTAACTCTTCCTCATTAACATCGCAAAGCACACAATGCGCTCCGGCCCGGGCAAGAGTCATAGCGATTTCCTTTCCAATGCCCCGTGCCCCTCCGGTAATAACAGCAACTTTATCTTTTAATTTCATCACGTCCCCCTTTGCGATAATCCCAAACTTTCCTTTAATTTTGAAAAGTCCCCACTTGTTTCTAAATTAACCACCTCAAGGCTTCGGTCAATCCGCTGTAATAACCCTCTTAGCACCTTCCCGGGCCCAAGTTCAAGAAAAAACGCGATCCCATCCGATCTTAACCTCTCCACGCATCTTTGCCAAAAAGTAGTATGCGCGACCTGTTTCACCAATAAGTCCTTAATCACTTCCGGTTCCCGCACAAAATCAGCCGTGACATTCGTACAAAACTTAATCCGAGGCGCAACTATAGACACTTTCTCAAGTTCCAATTTCAACTTTTTGGCCGCTTCGGACATGAGCGAGGAATGAAATGGCCCGCTGACATCAAGTGGAATAACTCTCTTTGCGCCTTTGTCTTGCGCTAACGTATTTGCTTTATTAATACTATCAAAACTGCCGGAAATAACAATCTGGCCGGGACAGTTGAGATTAGCTATCTCCGTGCCGGTTATGCCGCAGATTTCTTTCACCTGTTCGATTTCAAGCCCCAGAATGCAAGACATTGTTCCCGGATTCTCTGCCGAAGCCTCATCCATGAACTGGCCCCGTTTATTTACAAGAAGTAACGCGTCTTCAAATCTCAAACTCCCACAAGCAACTAATGCCGAATACTCGCCTAAACTTAACCCCGCACATGCGTCCGTTGCCATAGCGGGCCCCGCGAAATCACGAATCAAAACATCTACCGCGGCAACACTTAAGGTAAGTATAGCCGGTTGGCAAATACTGCTTTTGGTAAGCTCTTCCTGCGGCCCTTCAAAGCAAATTTTAGTCAGGTTAAAACCCAAAACTTCATCCGCCAGCTCAAAAATGCGCCGAGCAGCAGGAAAATCTGCATATAATTGCTTTCCCATCCCCACATATTGCGCTCCCTGGCCGGGAAAAATAAAAGCAACTTTCTTATTCATTTTTATTTTTCTCTCCTATTGCCTTATGCGAAATCATGGATTTGATGTAGCAGAAGAAGCAGCCCCATTTTTTTTGTCGATCAGCTCGATAATATGCTGATTTACATTATTCAATAAATATTCCCTAGCCGCACGAATAGCATTTTTGATTGCATAGGCAGACGAGCCGCCATGGGCAATTATACATGCCCCGTCAATGCCCAGAAGCGGGGCACCGCCGTATTCGGCGTAATCAATCTCTTTTTTCAAGGCCTTAAACGCCGGCGCGCTCAATAATGCGCCTATCCAGGTAATGAAATTGGAAGCGAGTTTGCGCTTTAACATTTCCTTGATCGCATCGGCAATCCCTTCTGAAACCTTAAGGACAACATTACCGACAAATCCATCGCAAACAACCACATCACAGTTGCCCACGCAGATATCGCGGCCTTCGACGTTGCCGATAAAGTTAATGTTTTTGTTCTGTTCAAGCAGCTTAAATGTTTCCTTAACAAACTCCGGTCCTTTAGATTCTTCTTCCCCGATATTAAGCAGGCCCACTTTGGGATTTTTTTTATTCAAGACAAATTTTGCGTAGACACTGCCCATTATCGCGTATTGCAGCAAATGTTCCGGTTTGGCATCGACATTAGCGCCGGCATCAATCAATAAGACCCTATCTTTCAAGGAAGGGAAAAACACGCTGATACCCGGCCGGTCAATGCCCGGCAGCGCTCTTAAAAACAGGCTTGCCGCGCAGACCACCGCACCCGTATTGCCCGCGGATACTACTGCATCCGCTTTTTTTTCCTTGACCAGATTCACCGCAACGTTAATGGACGAATCTTTTTTTCTGCGCACACTCACCGCCGGTGATTCATCCATGCCGATTAATTCCGATGCGTTTTCAACCGTAAGATTGGAAGGTATATTTTTAAATTTGGAGAGCTTGCTTTCAATAACGGACTTATTTCCCACCAGAATAATATCATCCGAACAAGACTTTGCGGCTTCTAACGCCCCCTCAACAATCACATCCGGAGCATTATCTCCGCCCATAGCATCAACGGCTATTCTCATAACTGCCTTTCTTATTATTAATTAAACAGTTACCTACTTTTTGGGCTTTTTCTCTTTGATCTCTCTATATTTCTTTCCCTTATAATAACCACAATGCGGGCAAACCTGGTGAGGCGGCTTGGTCTGTTTGCAATGCGGACAAATGGATATGGACGGAATATCCAGTTTTTTATGCGTCCTTCTCTTCGCCCGCCTTGTCTTCGAAGTTTTTCTTTTTGGATGAGCCATGATTTTCCCTCCTTAAATTATATTAATAACATAAAATTGTTTATAATTCTATATCAATACCCCGTTTAAAAGTGTCTTGCTGCGAACAATCACAATTTGCGACATTCAAATTCCTGCCACACTTAGGGCAAAGCCCCCGGCAATCCGCACGACATAACGCCCTTGCCGGATAATCCAGAATTATCTCCTCTCTCGCTATCTGCGTCAAATCGATTACAGCATCACTTTCTTTGGACCGTATAATATTTATTTCTTTGTCTACGACCGCCTTATTTTCTTCGAGGCAGCGGCTGCAGACAATCAACATTTCAGTTTTCACTTTCAGTTCAATCTGAATTTTATCCTGGTCGCGAATTACGCAAGCCTTCATATAAACCGGAGCGCAAAATTTTATATCCGTACGTTCTAAATCCAGAATTTGCGCTTGATTTGTTTCCTCAAGCACAATACCGCTGACCGGAATTTCATTGATAGTTATCTTCATTTACGTCTTTTCACTAATTTAAAAGTATCCAACGCTATCAAGCGTTCTTCGTCTGTGGGGATAACCAGCATCTTAAAATTTCTTCCCAAAATATTCCCTAATCTTTTTTTGATACGCTGCCGGATTAATGCCACATTCTCTCCGATCCCCGCGGTCAAGATTATGGCATCTGCACCGTTAAGCGCCGCAAGATAAGCGCCAATATATTTTATCACCCGGTAGATAAATACATCAATCGCCAATTTTGCTTTTTTATTTCCCTTTCTTCTCTGAGCCAGTAAATCACGCATATCATTGCTTATGCCGGAAAGCCCCAGCAAACCGCTTTTGCGATTCATAATAGCGTTCACATCTTCAATCGAATATTGCCCTTTCTCCATGATATAACCTACCAAGGCCGGATCAATATCGCCGCACCGCGTTCCCATAAGCAATCCCTCCAGCGGCGTAAATCCCATGCTGGTATCTATTGACCGACCAAACTTAATCGCGGCAATACTGCAACCGTTGCCCAAATGGCAGGAGATTAATTTTAGTTTATTTAAAGGCCGCCTTAAAATTTTAGCTGCCTGCTGCGCTACATACCGATGGCTGGTCCCGTGAAAACCGTAACGGCGGATACCGTATTTTTTATAAAAGGCATAAGGCAGCCCGTACATGAACGCTTCCTCAGGCATTGTTTGGTGGAAGGCAGTATCAAATACCGCAACCTGCTTTATGCGCGGAAAAATCTTAAGCGCCGCCCTTATCCCGTTGTATGCGGGCGGATTGTGTAACGGCGCAAGCCGGCCGTAATATTTTATGCGTTCCAACGCATACTTATTAATCACAAGAGAAGACTTAAATTCCTCTGCGCCGTGAACCACGCGGTGCCCGATGGCATTGATCTCTGTTTTGCTTTTGAGCGCTCCCTTTTGCGGATGAACAAGTAAATCCACTATCTTACTTATTGCCGTAAAATAATCCTTAAAGTACACTTTCACTCTAATGCTGGCATTTGCCTTTTGGTATGAAATATACGAATCGCGACATCCAATCTTTTCGGCGATACCTCTGGCCAAAACCGACATTTTGCGCATACAGAAAAGCTGGTATTTAACCGAAGAACTTCCGCAATTTATAATCAATATATTCATATGGGAAACACCAATGCACTTTTTAAGTTAATCCACTACTCTTATGGCCGTAGTACAAACCGCATTTACGATTTCATCTATGGTGCAACCACGCGATAAATCACTGCACGGTTTTCTAAGGCCGGTCATCATCGGCCCGATTACCTGCGCCTTTGCCAGGCGCTGCACGAGCTTATAACCAATATTGCCTGACTCAAGTCCCGGGAATATCAATACATTAGCTGAACCGGCAACATCGCTTTGCGGGGCCTTGATTTTTGCGACCTGGGGAACAATCGCTGCATCCAACTGCAATTCTCCGTCCACGATTAAGTCCGGGTATTTTTCGTTAATTATCTGTTTCGCCTTTACTACTTTCTCGACCAGAGGATGGTTCGCGCTGCCTTTCGAGGAAAAACTTAAAAGCGCCACCCGGGGCTTCTCCTCTACCAATAATCCAAAAATCTCCGCCGCAGATTCGGCGATATTAGCCAACTGCGCAGCAGAAGGGTCCGGCACAATCCCGCAATCTGAAAAAATAAATATTCCGTGATGTCCGTATTCGCAATCCGGGACAATCACCAAAAACGAGCTGGAAATGGTCTTTAGTTTTTCCGTAAAACCAATGCAGTAAATTGCCGCTTTGGCGACATCCGGCGTGGTATGGCCAGCGCCGGCGACAAAACCATCCGCCAAGCCGTTTCTTACCATCATCGCGGCAAAATATACAAAATGTCCGATTTGCTGCTGCGCCGCCTCCATGGTAATCCCTTTGTGTTTTCTGAGCTCATAGAACTCGGTAGTAAATTTTTTCAGCAACTGCTGGTCAGCTTTCGGGTTAACTATTTTTACGCTCGAAAGATTAAGGCCGATACTATCCGCTTTTGACTTTAACGCGTTATCGGAAGATAAAAGTATCACATCGGCAAGCCCTTCTTCAACAACTACCTTTGTCGCTTCCAGCACCCGCGCATCATCTGTTTCCGGCAGCACAATTTTGCGCTTTTTCTCTTTTGCCCGTTGGTGAATCTTCTTTAAAATATCCATTATCCTCCCTGATGTTATTTTAATAATTTTTTTAGCTTACGTTCTACAAGCGGCGGGACAAATTCTGATAAATCAGCGCCTAATACGGCAATCTCCTTTATCAATTTGCTGGAGAGGAATGAATAAGACTCCTTTGGCATCATGAAGATTATTTCGACCTCAGGCCCGAGCTTTCTGTTGGTTAAAGCCATCTGGAATTCATATTCAAAATCCGAGACCATCCGCAGGCCGCGGATAACCACATTAATTTTTTTGCTCTTTACGTAATCAATCATTAGATTACTAAAACTTTCCACTTTTACTTTTTTTAAACTTGAAGTTATCTCTTTAAGCATGGCCACGCGTTCGGAAAGTTCAAATAAAGGTTTTTTCTCAGGGTTATCGGCAACCGCCACAATCACCTCGTCAAATATCTTTGCCGCGCGTTTTATCAGATCGATATGACCGTAAGTTGCAGGGTCAAACGTACCCGAATAAACCGCGCATTTTTTTTTGTAAATTTTGCCCTTTTTTGCCATAAAAATCTACCCGATCCTTTAACAATTTCAAACTGGGGTATAAAAAGAAACCGCGCTATCTCCGTATTGCTTGAACTGCCAAAGCGTTAATGTTCCCAACACGTTAGGTAGCTCATCTTTTTTGTAATGTTCCATAACCACCATCGCAGGAGTGTTTAATATATCACAGTTATCAATCTGTAACAAGCATTTTTTTGCCAGGTTTTTATGGTATGGCGGGTCGGCGAAGATAATATCAAACTTCTCCTCTTTTTTCTCTAACATATCCAAACTTAAAAAAACATCTTTGGCGATTATTTTACCCCTTGGATCCACCTTTAACGTCATTATATTAGACTTTATGGTTTTAACCGCCGCATATTTGTTTTCCACAAAGCTGACATGTTGTGCCCCCCGACTCAAGGCTTCAAACCCAAACGCCCCGCTGCCGCTGAAAAGATCCAGTACTTGCTTACCCGGCACAAATCCCTCTAAAACATCAAACACCGCTTTTCGTACCATTTCCCGGGTAGGACGCACATTTTTTGTGCGGGCTGTTTTTAAAAAGTGCCCTTTAAAATCACCGCCGGTTATTCGCATAAATTGTTCTTTTACCCTTTAATTTTGCTTATCTTATCCGTAAATTCCGACTCGAAAATCCCGCTCAAGAATGTTGAATGATATTATAACATAAGAACCGGACTTCTAAAATCCCCCATTTTAAACCCGGCCCACACGTTCGGAACGGGTTTTCATCTTCAAACAGCGAGGCCTTTAGAATGAGTTGACAAGCTATTTTTAAAAAGCTATAATTCAAGCTATGCTGGCTAAACAAATAAACACAATCACCCCCTACCCTTGCCGGATGTATTTCGATAAACGGATCGCATTAACTTTTGTCCTGCTTCTGTTTTTCAACCAATTATTGTTTATCCAAGGCCCTGCCGCCTTCGCAGCAGAAGCTGTATCCGACCCTGTAGCTAAATTAAGGCTCCTGCGGGAGGATCTGGAGAAAGAACTGCAAAAAGCCGAACAGGAAAAATCAAGCCTGAACAACCATCTAGCCAAATGCAACCAGTTTTTATCTTCGCTTAATTCCGGAAAAGACCAAGCCGCAATTTCCGTGACCAAAGAAGCAATTGAAAAAGACCGGGCCGCGATTGCAAAAATTGAAGAACGCATAAAAGAACTCAAACACCGTTTAAAATTGACTGAACAGGCCAAACAATACTTAACCGGCGGCCAGCAAAAAGGCATCGGCCTTAGCTGCCAGGAAATAAAAGGTGATGTCCACATAGTGCGCGGCGGACAAAAAATCCGCCTTCATGACGGAATGTATCCTGTGCCGGGCGATACGATTGTAACCGCGAAAGACAGCCATGTAATGTTGATGACGTTAGACGGCAGTATCATTTATCTCAAAGGAAACAGCTCTTTTGAGCTCATCGAAGATAATTTTGACAATTCCGTATCAAAAATGTTGAAAGGAAAAGCCGGAATTTTTATTGCCCATACAAAACAGATGCTCAACCGCCGCTATCAGGTACGTACCCCGAATTGCGCCGTTGCCGTCAGAGGCACAAAGTTTGATATTGAAGTCGATGATAATGGGCTTACTCATATAGATGTGCAAGAAGGCACCGTAGAAGTTACCAAGACAGTTATCCTCGAAAAAGGACAAGCCTGGACCGAATAAAATTAAAAAGGAGTTCAAATCATGCGTAAATATATAGTAAAAATATCTGTTCTTGTCAGCCTTCTGATGTTGAGCAGCGGCTGCGCGGCTTATGACGCTTCGATATACGGGACAGCCGGTAATGCCGTTTCTACGAATATCGATTGGGCCCTCACCAATGAAGGAATCAAGCTCTATAACGAAGGGAAAAAACAAGAAGCCCTGGAAAAATTCAATCAGTCATTAGCGAAATGGCCTAATGTTTGGAATACCCTTTCCTGGCGCGCGTCTACTTATATCGAGTTAGGCATGTATGATAAGGGGCTTCAAGATTTAGACCTATGTTTTAAGCTTGAGCCGGCTTCCCAGCATACGGTAACCTATAATTGGTACGGTAATGCCTATGCCGGAAAAGGAGACCTGGACAAGGCGCTGGAAAGTTTCAAGATCGCCCTTGATTATAAAAAAAGCAGTCTTAATTATTACCGCTACGCAAAGGTCTCCTATGAAAAAGGCCTGTATGATCAAGCAACTACCGAATATACAAACGCGCTCAATCATCCAGACACAGCGGATATGAACCGCATTTTCGGCTCCGGCTGGAAAGCACAGTGTTATAGCGGGCGCGGTAAAGCCTATTATAAAAAAGGCATGCAAGACGAAGCGCGTCAGGATGCGGAAAAAATGATTGAGCTTTATCCGCGCTACCAAAACGCCTTTGGTAACGATCCGCTGCTTTATTACGACACGGACAAACGTAAGGCCATAACGGATGAAGCCCGGGCCGCGGCAGTGCGTGCTGAAAATAGCGGCAATATGCTCGAGGCATTTAATCAGCTAGATAAGGCTTATAACTGGAGCCCCTATGCCGACGAAAAAGAAGATGCGGAGATTATTGATGATATGTACCGTGTTTATCCTAAGCTTAGTCTAAAACCGAATCTGCCGGAGCAAGCACGCCGTTTTTTGGTACAGGCACAGACGCTTGCGGAAAATAAAAATTACGACGGTGCGCTTGATGCCAATAACAACGCCGTCGCAGTTACACCCTGGTATCCGGAAATTTGGTTTAATGGAGCGATGTTGCGCGCCGAAAAAAAAGAATATTCCAAAGCAATTTCAAATATGAAAAACTATCTTCGACTCGCACCGGACGCGCATGATGCCCGCGCCGCGCAAGATTATATTTATAAGTGGGAAGTATTGATGACTCAAAAATAAAAGCTGAAGACCGCACAAATGAGAACATTCACAATAATTACTACCGTTGTTCTGTTATCAATTCTCTCTCTATCCGGATATGTCTTTGCCGGGTCTATCAGCTGGAGATGCCCGGAGTGCGGGCTTGTTATTGACTGTGACCCCCGGCAGCCCGGATATTTAAACAGTCTCTCTCAGCAACACCTTAGCAGTCATCAATCCAGCGGCACCGGTACCGGCTACGGCTATTCCGGCGGCGGCAGCGGGGACCCGGTATTTGACGCCTGCATGCCTGTTTTGCAAACCATATTTCAGAGTATCGGCCAGTATTTTGCTGATACAATATTCGGTACCGGGCCGGATCCGGAACAGCAAAGACGCTTGGAAGCCGAACAAGCCCGCCTGCGCGCAGAACAGGAAGTAGCCGCACGCGAAGAAGCGCGGCGCAAAGAAGAACAACACCAAAAACTTATGTCTAGTTTAAAAAATCTTCCGGGCTCAGGCACTCTCTCTCTTAAAACCATATCCGATACATCACAACCTCTAGCTCTAAAAGGCCTGCCGAATACACCTCTGAGCGCAAGTAACAATGCCTTAGAGAGCTTGCGCCACGCGGCCTATCTATCCAAACAGGCCGCTTTATCCAATTCCGCTGACGAAGCAGCGTTTTTATCGGAGCAGGCATTTCTCGCGGCAGAAGGGGAAAAGTTATCCTTTAATGTCCCGGATGTCGGCCCGGGAATGGACGTTACTCCGGAAGAGCTCAAAGTCTATACGAATCTCCGAACGGAAATTACACAGATAAAGTCCGAATACTCAAATCTTTCTAATACCATCGCCCGAAAACATAACCAGCAAAAAGTTTTCCAAAAAGCAAAACAGGTCGCGGAAGATAATGTAAAAAAACAAGAAGAAAAAATAAACACCCTGCCTGAAAAAACGCCACCGGAACAAACGCAAGCGGAAAAGGATAAACTCGCCGAAGCCCAAAAATTATTAGAAGAAGCCACCCGGTTTGAAGACCGGGCAAAAGAAGATTTGGAAATAATTAAACAAAAAGCGGACGAGACAGGAAAACAACTTAGTAAAAAAGAAGAAGAACACAACAATTTTATAAAACAACTTGGTAAGAATAATCCTTAAAAGAGTTCCTCCGTTTGCGTTTTATCCCGTCCCTTTTTTCTGCGGTCCAAACGTTCATATGCTTTCATGCCGCCGACGTCCTTTTCCATCTCGGTGCGGATAAATTCCCCAAGACCCCAGAAAAGTAATTCATCAAAATTAGTAAATTTCACCCGGGTTTTATAGATCATCTTTCTTTCCTGAATGTTTTCAAAGCTTACCACTTCTCCTTTGGCTTCAATTTTTTTATCCGGGTAGAGAGGTAAACGAATTATAATTTCCATTTCCGTGCCTGGGGAAAATTTGCGGTCGGTAATAATAAACATGCCTCCGACACCGATATCACGTGTCAGCGTATAATCATAATAGCCCCATGAGCCGGACGAATTTTTGGCACGGTAACAAACAAGGTAGGTAATTTTTAAACGATAGTGTTTTCTCCTGCCCAAATGTTTATCTTCAGCCATTACTTCTCTCCTTTTTAATAAATCAAGGCTGCGGCGTTAATTGTTATTCACTCCTCCAAACACAAACTTGCTTATTTCTTGCCGGTCCACATCTTCTATCTCCATAAACTCCACGCCGGTATCATAGTTGCGTTTATGGTTATCATAGACTACGCCATATTCACTCACCCAAGCAACTCTTCCCACGGCGGTTATGCTTTTTTTGTCCGGCAGGCCGATTTCAAGTTGCAATCTGTCTCCGATCCGCAACCTCTCCTCTATAATTAGACAGATACCCCCTTCCGAAATATCTTTATTGATAGAGGTGTCCTCAAAAATTTCATCATGCAGTTTCTTCCATTTCACATTTACACCAACGTCCAAACGGATAAATTTTCTTTTTTCTTCCATAATTCCCCTTTGGTTTATGTCGGAGTATACCACAGCGAGAATTTATATCTTTATTATAGCACAAATCGAATCTGCGTAAAAATAAAACTGTGCAGGCAAACTATACGGTTTATCCAAATAGGCATTTCTGAAGCTTAAAAAAAGTTATTTTATAAATCGTCGCGATAAGCGTCTTCTTCAATACCGGCATTCTCCAGATCATAATCTCCGGCATCATTGTGCTCTTCGTTTTCCTCATCGAATTCTTTATCGAAGCTTTCTTTTTCGCTGTAGCGTTTTTTAAACTCTTCCTCTTCTACTTTAACCTGCTTTACTTTTGGCGGGGTAACCCTTACGACTTTTAGTTCTTCATCGCAATTCACGCAGTAGGTAACATCACCGATTTTCAGGTCGTATTCAAATTCAAAATATTCCCCGCATACCGGACACTTAATTTTTTGATTTATAAGCATACAAACCTCCAACAAAAAATTTATGTTAATCTATATTACTTTTTTACTTTTTAATTAACATATAATACAAAAAATTTCACGTGTCAAGTTAATTTTACTTAATTTTATTTTATTTTTTTTAAATTCCGAATTCGTTTGTTTAAATTAACCGATTTTTAACAGCCATACTCCCAAAACAGCCAAAATTATGCCCAAGCACTTAAGTAAACTTATGCCCTCTCCTAAAATTAAAATACCAAAAATAAAAGCAAATACAGGATAAATTCCGGAGACAGGAACAACACGCGATATCTCTCCTAATTTCAATCCGTGATAGAAAGCGATCTGTGCCACAAAACTTGCCAAAAATCCGGCTAATACGAGTAACGCGGCTGATTTTACATCCACTGATTTTATCTGCTGAGGTGAAAGAATAAATACCCCAAGAAATAAAAGCCCGATGACTACGCCAAAACACCGGTAAAATAGCCCGGTTATCACATCGATTTTATTTAAACCGACTTTTTCCAGTAACGGAACAACGCCCCAAATACAAGCCGCCAAAATTGCCCATAAAAATGCGTTCATTCTAAATTTCCTCCTTTAATGAGTCCCACCCTGGCGGGACGAATTAAAATTAACGTTTTTGCTTTTCTTATTTTATACGCTGCCTGTAATAAAATAAAGTACAATTTTATTAGCTGATATATACAATAAAATTTTTGTATGCTATTATAAATAATAGCTATGAATTCTTTGGCGCTTATAATACTTGCGTTTTCCGGATTTCTGGCTGCATATCACACTTACGGCAAATTCCTCGCCCGGAGAATATTCCGCGTGGACGTTAATGCTGTCTGCCCGAGCTACGCGCTGCAAGATAATATTGATTTTGTGCCTACTAAAAAAAGCGTGTTATTCGGCCATCATTTTACTTCCATTGCCGGATTAGGCCCGATTGTCGGCCCGGCAATCGGTGTTATCTGGGGCTGGGTTCCCGCTCTCGCCTGGGTCTTTTTGGGTTCAATCCTTATGGGCGCGGTACATGACTTCGGAGCGTTAATTCTATCGTTGCGGGCCCAAGGCCGCTCGCTTGGCGATATTACCGCAACACTTATTAATCATCGGGTAAGAACCCTGTTTTTGATTATAATTTTTTTTGGGATTTGGATTGTTATCGCGGTCTTCGCCCTGATTATCGCAATTCTATTTACCATGTATCCGGAATCGGTCCTGCCTGTTTGGCTGCAGATACCTATTGCCCTATGTACCGGCCATCTCATATATAAAAAGGGCAAAAATCCCCTGTGGGTAGGAATCGCCGCAACGGCTGTTATGTATATTACCATTGTGCTGGGTGCTTATTTGCCAATAAAACTGATTTCCTTTTTTGGTTTAAATCCGCTTGCTTTGTGGATTATCGCTCTTTTAGTTTACGTCTATATCGCCTCAACATTGCCTGTTCAAAAGCTACTGCAACCGCGGGATTTTATTAATTCATTTCAGCTTTTAATTGCCATGCTGCTTTTAACTTTAGGAATATTTGTGACCAGGCCAAAAATTATTGCTCCGGCGATAAACCTATCGCCTCTGGGCGCGCCGCCAATGTTTCCATTCATTTTTATCATTATCGCTTGTGGCGCGATTTCCGGATTCCATTGTCTGGTATCTTCCGGAACTTCTTCCAAACAATGCGATACGGAAAGTAACGCCCTCTGCATCGGTTATGGCAGTATGCTTCTGGAGGGGGCTTTAGCCTGTTTGGTCATTGTCGCGGTCTGCGCCGGGCTCGGTCTTGGCCTTACCACAAAAAACGGGCAAACATTAACCGGTGCGGCGGCGTTTGCGTATAATTACTCCAGTTGGACGCAAGCCAGCGGCCTTCAGGCAAAACTTGGTTCTTTCATTACCGGAGCGGCAAATGTGATTAACCCCTTAGGCATCCCGCAACGCGTCACGATTGCTTTAATGGGTGTGTTTCTGGTTTCTTTTGCCGCAACTACTTTAGATACTTCCACCCGGATTCAGCGTTATGTAATAAGCGAGCTGGCTTGCGCCTGGAAGATTAAACTGTTAACAAAAAAACACCCGGCCACCATCGTCGCTGTGCTTTCCGCGTTCATCCTCGCCTTTTCCAATGGGAACGGAAACGGTGCGCTTAGTCTTTGGCCCCTTTTCGGCACTGTGAATCAACTTTTAGCGGCCCTGGCCTTATTGGTTATAAGTATCTATCTTATAAAAAAAAGAGTTACTCCCTTTTATACCGCCATACCAATGTTTATTATGCTGTTTGTAACGGGATGGGCGATGCTGCTTAATCTTAAAACTTTTTATGCGCAAAAAGACTGGCTGCTTTTTTGTATTAGCATATCAGTTTTTGGGCTGGAAATCTGGATGGTTATTGAAAGCGCTTTTGTCTTGAAAATATTATTTAAAAGAAAGCGTTAGGAATTCAGCCATTTTTCGTTGAAACGCCGCCGGAATTCTTCCATAACATCTTCAAACCGGGCAAAGCCTTCCTGCTTCAGCTGCCCGGCAAATTCGATGCTGCGGTCGCTGCCCTTCACGCAATGCCAGAAGTATTCGATCATGCCTTTTGCATCCCGCTGCTGCAGGTAGCTAATCGTGCGCTGGGTAGCCTCTTTTACTTTTGGGGAAGCGGTAGAAGAAACTAATATGGCGTCAAAAATCTTCTCATGCAAAAAATCCATAATTTCATCTTCTTTTGTTTTCATTTTAGATCACTTTTATGGTTTATAGATAAATATTAAAAATAACGTCTTATTTTTTAATATAATGTCTTTTGTCTGCTTATTATTCCTTTTATTGAACGGGTACAGTCCGTTCCATTTGCCCGGACAAATTGCAATAAGCCACGACTTTAACCACATCCCCAGCCGTTAAAGCTGGCAGCTTACGGCTCAAATACTGGCGGTTTTTCTTTTGGAACGCAAACTTCTGGGTAATAACCAGATTATCACTCACGAAGATTTCGATTTTGTTTATATAATGCCGGTCCGGATCGCGCGTAGGATGGATAACAGCTACGTCTATGTTATCTGCGCTTACCGTTATCTCCATATCTTTAGGCGGGTTGGCAAAAGAGGTTTGAGTTATAAATATAAAACTCAAAGCGAGCAAAATACTAATTGTTTTTTTCATCTACTCCCCATTTCTTTTCTGCCGGTTGAATTTAAAGCTTTTTCTTGCCACAAGCGTTAAATGGGTCAGGGCAAGAGCAAACGTCAGAATACCGCAGATTTTATGCACCTTAAAATTAAGCCCGGTTATGCCCAGAATGAATGTTATCGTTAAAAAAGATAGCGCTAAAATTCCGCTGTAAATTATGTGTTTATATTGCCAGTGCATTGCTTAACCGATCTTTGTTCCTTGGCGCAGAAAAGTTTCAGGCGATTACCTTGTAAACGACATCATTAACATGCACCTGATGCTCGACTTTTATGCCGACATCATCGCCTGCTTTTGCTTCATTCACGATAGCGTGTTCAATCTGCATAGATTCGATAGTCTGCGTAAAATCTTCGCTGTGCCCTTTTATATGGATTGTATCTCCGGCTTTAAGCGTATCGGTAAGCCCAATAATACCCACACTGATTTTGCCAAAATAGTGGACAATCCTGCCAATTTGTTTTTCTTCGGCCATGGCCGGTCCCCTCCCCTCTTTTTTAAAGACATGAACCAACAGCCCTACCGCATAACTAAACAAACTTCTATCGGATGGACAGGTTACGCACAATTTGATTCTAATCCCGAAGATAATACCGTGTCAAGAAAAACAATTTTTGTTTTTTTTATTCAAACCGCGGTTTTTTTGCGTTTGTTCGATTTTTGCCCAACTATCCCGCAGACTAACGATACGGTTAAAAACAGGCCGGCCTTTTTTCGTATCTTTCCCGTCCACGCAGAAATATCCTAACCGCTCAAACTGAAACCGCTCAAAAGGGTTAGCGTTTATCAGCGCCGGCTCAATACAGCAATCGTGGATCGTCTTTAAAGACGCGGGATTAAGAAAATCTTTAAAATCCTTTTCCTCTTCATCGTTGCCAACTGGATTTTCCCGGGTAAATAAATGTTCGTATAAACGCACTTGGGCGCGCTTTGCGCGCTTTGCACACACCCAGTGTAACGTAGCTTTAACCTTGCGCCCGTCCGGCGCATCTCCGCCGCGGGTAGCGGGATCATAAGTACAATGCAATTCTAAAATATCGCCTGTTTTTTCGTCCTTAACTACTTTAGTACAGGTAATAAAATAAGCGTAGCGCAGTCTTACTTCCTTTCCAGGGCTTAAGCGATAAAATTTTTTCGGCGGCACTTCCCGAAAATCATCATATTCAATATACAACTCCCGCGAAAAAGGCACTTTCCTTGTTCCCATGCTTTCATCTTCGGGATTATTCACGGCTTCAAATTCCTCTTCCTTATCTTCCGGATAGTTGTCAATTATGACTTTTAGAGGACGCAACACCGCCATTGTTCGCATAGTTGTCTTGTTCAGCTCCTCCCGGATAGACTGTTCTAAAATCGAGATGTCGATTGTACTGTTATATTTTGCCACGCCGATACGTTCGCAAAATTTACGTATAGAATCCGGGGTATATCCCCGGCGCCGCAGGCCGGAAAGAGTAGGCATGCGGGGGTCATCCCATCCGAAGACATTCCCGCCTTCGACCAATTCAAGCAGTTTTCGTTTACTCATTACGGTATAGGATAGATTTAACCGGGCAAATTCTATCTGACGCGGACGATAGACATCCAACTGTTCAAGAAACCAATCATAGAGAGGACGGTGATTTTCGAATTCTAACGTACAAATAGAATGCGTAATCCCTTCTATGGAATCGCACAACCCGTGCGCAAAATCATACATCGGGTAAATGCACCATTTATCTTTAGTCTTGTGGTGCGCAGCATGCATTATCCGGTAGATAACCGGGTCGCGCATATTTAAATTCGGCGAGGCCATATTAATTTTTGCCCGCAACACCCGTTCTCCGTCTTTAAACTCGCCGTTTCTCATGCGCGAAAATAAAGCGAGATTCTCTTCTACTCCTCTTTCCCGAAAGGGGCTGTTTTTGCCGGGGCGAGTTAATGTTCCGCGATAGGAACGAATCTGTTCCGCAGTTAAATCATCAACATAAGCTTTGCCGCGTTTGATTAGCTCTACGGCGTATTCGTACAATTTCTCGAAATAATCCGAAGCGTAGTATTCTCTTTCCCCCCAGTCAAATCCGAGCCACTTAACATCCTGTTTTATTGATTCGACATACTCTACTTCTTCCTTGCAGGGATTGGTATCGTCAAACCGCAGGTTATATAAGCCGTTATAATCCGCGGCAATACCGAAATTGAGGCAAATGGCTTTGGCGTGGCCGATATGGAGATAGCCGTTGGGCTCCGGAGGAAAACGGGTATGTACACGTCCGTCATTTTTGTTATTCTCTATATCTGTATCAATAATCTCGCGTATGAAATTGGTTTGTTTTTTCTCCATAACAAAAAGTTATTTTAACACAATGTGCTAAAATTTTCACTAAAAAGGTTGGACGCCCTAAAAAGCCATTCTGAAAGGTTGCTTCTGATAAAAGCAGCATTAAATTGCCGTTTCAATGGGCAATATTTGCTGCTGTCCATTTACTAAATGCATTAATCGATTTAAGCTGGTATCTCGTTTTTCAATAGTTACTGTAAGCCTGTCTTTATGAAGCCTGCATTGAAGACCAGCTTGGGTGCTTTGCAATACCCCATCAATTCGTTCAATTATCCAGTCTTGATACACCCAACTAATAATACATTTTCCGCCGGGGCTAAGTACCCGTACTATCTCTGCAATTATCTCTTCAAATTCATCGTTGCCTAGATGATATTCTGTTAAGCCAATTTCATAGATCAAATCAAAATAACCATCTGGAAAAGGCATGTTTTTTGCATCCCCCTCTTTTAAATTAACATACGTCGCGTCTTTACCCCTCTTCCCTAAATCTGATCCGGCAGCATCAGATAACACCAGATTTATCCCAAAAGCATCTATCTTCTGGCCATACTTTTTTTTGATATCTTTGATTGTTGCCCCCCTTGGTCCGCAACCCAAATCTAAAACTTTTAACTTTTCTGGCTTGTTCCAATTACCGATAGCTTGATCAATATGATCGAACGTCTGCTTACAATCTCTCTTCATATCTTCTAAATTTCTATTAGAAAACCCGGTCTCTGTCCTGTGGAAAATCTTCCATAGATACTTCTCCTCCTCAAGACTTAACTCAAGCATATCTTTTAAGCTTTTAATAGTAACAACTCCTACCCTACCAGTTATAATTTCCGATATTAGGGTCTCATTCAACTTAGTTCTATTTTTAATAATGTTTTGCTTTAAAGACAAAGGCATCGCGATATTAGAAAATCTTGATTTGCGCAACAACTTTGTCAAAAGTGTCATGTGTTCGTCATCACCAAGAGAATCGCCATCGGCAAATATCTTTCCATATAGCTTCCTTACTGACGCACCCCACTTTCTTTGTTCCATATCGTTATGTTCATCGACAAAATCATATAATTGCATATTGATTTGTTCTAAATTTCTACTTAGTTTTTCTTCGGAACCCCCTCTATTCAAAATATGCTTAATGAGAGCTTTCCTGAAATTTTCCAAAAGCCAACTAACGTCTATTTCTTTTACATCTTTCAAATTTATAATCTCTGAATAAAGTTTATCCTGAACCGTTAATGCCAAAATGTTTTTAAGCTGTATCTTGTCTATGTTTAAACTTGGCGAAAGCATGTCAAACTGTCCGGCCCAAACTACCCCAGATAGCAAGATTGCTTGAATGAGAATAAATATAACTATTTTAAAAATTGATCTTTTAAACACAACCCTCCCTATAGATTTTTAAGATGTAAAAAAGGCATAAAAGTGTACCATAATTTACATACTATTGCAAATGAATGCGGGGGCAAGACTGTTGAATATAACACATTGATAAATAATATGTTATAAATTAAAATCTAGCGGAAAAAATCTCTAATTCAACCCTTTTTTGGCTTAAAAAACTTTCCCTAATAATTCTCCTTATCCATTCCATAATACTGCATGGCTTCCGGTATAGCCGTCCGGATTTCCTCGATGCGTGTATCCGGAGCAGGATGCGTAGAGAGAAATTCAGGCATATTTCTTCCCCCTTTACTCTGCTCCTTCATCTTCTGCCAAAAAGTGACGGCGCGATTTGGGTCATACCCGGCCCGGGCCATGATTATCAATCCGATCCTGTCCGCTTCTTTCTCATGCAGGCGGCTGTAAGGCAGAATTGCTCCTAAATTCATCCCTAGTCCATAAGCCAGCATCCAAAACTGCTGCGTGGTATCGGGTTTGGTTTTCAAAGCCATCGCCAGCTGGCTGTGCCCGAATTGAGCAAGCATCATTTGGCTTAACCGCTCGCCTCCATGGTTGGCAATGACATGCGCGATTTCATGGCCGATGACGACCGCCAAGCCGGCTTCATCCTGTGTGTATTCTAAAATCCCGGTATAAACCGCAACTTTGCCGCCGGGCAAAGCAAAAGCGTTTACGGTGTTATCGTCTTCGATTAGGGTGAATTCCCAGTCAAATTGATGCACAAGATCCCCTTTTCCCGCTTCGTACAAAAACTTCTCCGCCGCGTAAGAAATATTGCGGCCCACATCCCGCACGAGTCCGGCTTTTTGTTCATCTGGACATAGTTTAACTTTGCTCATGATTTTGCGGTAGTTATCATAACTTAGAGTGCGCAACTCAATATAGGGTATCAATACCAGCTGTTTGCGCCCGGTAAAAGGAACGGTCGCACAGCCGGAAGCTAAACAAAGAATCAGGCAGGATAAGATCCAAGCAAAAACTTTTTTTTCCAAATTCATGATAGATTATTCTAAACTAATTTCCGCCTGTATGCAAGCGCAGGATTATCCCCGCCTTAAATAAAAAAACAGCCCCCGCTTTACTCGGGGGACTGTTTTATTCGTTTATATCCGATACTGTTTTCGGATATTATGCGCTTACTAAGCTCACATTAACCGCGCGCGGACCCTTCGGAGATTGTTCTACTTCAAACTCCACATCTTCCGTCCCGGTTAACGCGTCAAACGCGACACCAACCAAGCTGCTCTGATGAAAAAATATTTCTCGTCCGTCAGTATCGCTGATAAACCCAAACCCGCGGTCGCGAACTAACTTTTTTATTTTTCCCGTATGCATAATATGCCTTCCTTTCTGTGAAAAATAAGACCCAAGCATAAATGCCCGGGCCTAATTGTTTTTTTACACTTTCGTTACTTTAGCGGCCTGTTTTCCTTTGCGACCTTCTTTGATCTCAAATTCAACAGCCTGGCCTTCTTCCATAGACTTATAGCCGTCACCCTGAATTTCACTATGATGCACAAACACGTCTTCACCATCATCATAAGCTATAAATCCGTAACCTTTTTGGTTACTGAACCACTTAACCGTTCCTTTTGCCATTATTCACTACACCTCCTCTTCTTTTAAACTATAGTAAACAATGGAGTAGACAAAAAAACCGCAAGGCAAAACTACATTGCCTTACGGCACTAGTTTTTATCACCTTATTTACTACGGCAACAAATATACACTAACTAAGCATGCTTGTCAAGTAAATTTAGAATATTTTTAGTACCCCGTCTGGGTCGCGTTTTGCCTGGGGAAAACCCTTAAGTTTTTCTCCTAACGCCCCACTGTAGAGTTTGGCGAGGCAGGCGTATTGCTCGCTAGAACGAGAGGCGAGCAATACGGCGACTATTTACAAAAAACAGCGTAGAGCGAATAGAAATGAAGGCGTTTATTTTATTGAATGGTGGGTATCTGGCAAAAAGTGCTAAATGGCTTGCAGGGACAGCAGAACAACTGTTTTTCCCTGCCACAATTCCTGCCGTCCTTGGGAAAGTTTGCTCAAGCCCAAAACAAGCACTGGAACAGATGGCCGGGCTAGCGAATAGATCAGATTGCGATATTCCCAGAAAACAGGATCCCAGCTGAAATCAGCGTTCATATTGTTTTCCTGTATCTGCCGCCATGTCGCGCGGTCATTACGGAAAATATCCATAGCCTCAAAAAGCGCATGACGCGCGGCATCAGCGGAATGACTATTAAATAAAAACCCCATCCCTGTGCCTGTTTTTCGATTGTAAGGCTTGACAGTATCTGCCAACCCTTGTATCTTATGGACAACGCTAACCCCGCCGCAGCCGGCGGTATTCATTTGCACTAGACCACAAGGCTCAAATTTTGAAGGCAGAATAACGATATCCGCACCACTACAGATAAGCGCTTCAAGGTTCGTACCGTCAGCAAATATACGACTAAAAACAAAATTCATGCTGATCTGATTCCGGTACTGCTCATAACGAGAGTCCGTATCGATCATATGGATCAGTTTTTTAAATTCGTTATGCAGATGCTGTCCTGAAGGATCCGTCCTACCTGCTTCGCCGAGTGAAACAAATTGTCCGCCGCGTTCCAGGATATCCATAATTATCGGCAGCAACAGATCATATCCTTTTTGTTCGGTAAGACGACCGATGATCGCAACCACTGGTTTATCCACGTTGACCTCAAGGCCCAGGTTTTTCTGTAAGGCGATCTTATTTTTGATCCGCACATCAAGATGGTTAACATCAAAATTTGCCGCGATCCCGGTATTTATTTCTGCCCGAAAATGCTCATTCCCGCCGTTTATGATCCCGAACCACCGGCCCTGCTCTGCTAGATATTTATACGTTCCTTTGAAATCATTCCTGATCGTTCCGATAAAATCTTGTGTCCAAGCATCCTCGGCCATGCTTCTGCTCACGGTATTGCTGATATTGGAAAACATCAGACCTGCTTTGGAAAATGACCATTGATTATTGATCTCCAAGCCATCAAAACGAAAAAGACTTTTATCCAGTCCGGTCATATAAAAAGAATTCTCCGGGCCTTTAAAATCAAGTGTGGGATTATGCGATGAATACACTGAAATCGTATTCCGGAACTGCTCGATTCCGCGTTCCTGATAAAATGCCTTTAAATATGCCGGAATAAGGCCTGTATGCCATTCATGGCAATGGATAATATCAGGACGCATATCCAGATACCGCACGGCTTCAACCACTGCCTTGTCAAACACAATAAATCGCTCCATCATCCGGCCTGAAAACACGCCTTCTTTATCAACATCGAAGTATGTATGATTTTCAACAAAATAGATCCGGTATTTTACAAGGTCACCGATCTCTGTGTAAAACAAATCGATGCGTTCCTCGCGATACCCTTCGCTGGATTCCATGGGCACCATGAAGAATCCTACATAATTGAGATTTTCTTTATCAATCCCAGCCCACAGCGGCATAAAAACGCTCGGGATATCTCCCTGTTCGGCTGTTTCCCGCGGCAGATTCTTTAATATATCGGCAAGTCCACCGCAGCGGAAAAATTCCGCTTCCTCAATCGTCGCATGCACGATCTGCCGCGGCCCCGGAGTTTTGAGTAAAAGCGATTGAAATGCCAGCAGAAGTTTCTGAAAAACATTATCCCCAGAAGCCATGGCCTTGAGAACAAGTCCTGCTTTCAACGGTTTCATCTGCTGCAATATCCGGCCGGCCTCTGCGTACTCCAGCGTATTAAGCATCAACGCGATATGCGACGCAGGCATTTTTTTCAAAACCTTCCATTTCTCATCGTCAGGGATTTCATGCAAAACAATATGCGCCGCTTTGGAAGGAAATCCATCGATTAATCTCCGAGCGATCGCGAGCGGCTGATTTGCGGTGAGTTCCTCCTGAAAAATACGTTCCTGAATCCGCTCTTCGGAAAACTTTACCTGATCGCTACCCGAAAGCAAATTTTGCAGTGCTTGCTTTTCAATCATAACCCGCGGTGAGATAAAACTGTTTAAGCCATGTTCTGAACCGCCATAAACCCAGGCCGGAAATAACGGCAAAAATGCGGTGATAAGCAGAACCGTAATTATTTTATTTTTCACTATAATCCCCTTGTATCAATGATTCCTCATGAAAAAATAAGACCAAAGACAAAAATCATTAAAGGGTACCATATAATATATAATAATACAAATATAACTGAAACAAATTCTCGCAAAGCCCCTGCCGAAAAACTGCCTTCCGCATAATTTTGCGGCCAATAATTCCTAACTGATTTATTTATAACATGTTAAGAATAGTATGAGGATCCCAAAATGTCGAGATAGAGAAAACTATCTTTTTCCCTAAAACCCGTCGGTTCTCGTCCATGCAGCAAAAAAAACAACCCACTTTTTAAGTGGGTCTTTTTTGGCTGCACTTCCAGAATTAGCTCAAACCATATTATCCCGATTATTCTTCCCAATACAATACACCAATGCAGAAAAAAGAACTTGTGATTGAACCCACCGCCCCGCCTTCGGCGGGGCTGCTTGGGGAGTGAATCGTTCGCCTCAGCTGGGGCTTCGGCTCACTACATCGCTCGCTGGGCCGCTCGCTAGAGGGTAATTCGGTACTCTGTCTGGATGAGGCTGTGTCCGCCACAAAGCATGGCGGACTGCGTCCTCGGCCGGGCCAGCCTCGCCGTCTTTGAGGTAACTTCATGGGCGGCTAGGCGGGAAAATCCCTGAATTATTACAATTTTTTTAAAAATCCGCCGCCGATAAAAGGAATGCCTGCCTTTTCGGCAGGCTCTTTTGCCTGGCCTCGTCCGCATCTTGGCTTTCTAAAGCATGTACCGCTTACCCGAGCTCCGCCAAGATTAGCCTTAATTCCCCACCTCCCGTGGAAATCGTAGATTTCCCGGGACTGAATCCTGGAAATTTTACAGTGTAAAATTTCACAGGGCACCCAAGCTGTCTTTGTATTCGTGCTTCATCCCGCTATGGCGGGATTACGCTCACTGCATTCAAAGCCAGCTTTCCCCTTAAAGGAAGTTTTAACCAATATCTTGAACACAGGGTGCAATATGGTATAATATAGCTATGGCAGAACTCATTGTTTCCGATAATGCCTATCCCCGCCTGCTAAAACACATAAAACAAGAGATTGCCGAAGGCTTAGACCGCGCCCGCAAAGCGTATGACCAGGAGAAGGTCATATCCTACTGGAAAATCGGACAATCCATATCCAAACATCTTTTAGAGAATAAATACCGGGCTGATTACGGCAGGCAGTTATACGCGAAGCTTTCGCGGGATCTGGATATCGGAGAACGCTTACTGTATCAAATGTCTCAATTCTATAATACCTATCCCGATTTAAAACCTTCTCAAAACCTGAAATGGTCTCATTACCGCCTGCTGACTTCGGTCAAAGACGAAGAGCAAAGAAACATCCTCGAATCCAAAGCTTCCGATGACAGCTGGTCCAAGCGGGCGCTGGAAACCTTTATTAAAGACGATAAGGAAAAAAGCGTTACTGCCTCTAAGCCCAAACCCCAGCCGCCAAAAAAACTGTCTCTTTTTAAAGGCCGGCTTTATACCTATGGTACGTTCAAAGACGCCTGCTCCGCTAATCTGCTTATAGACTGCGGTTTTAATATTTACTATGAGTCGGATATTGCTAAGATTAGCGCTAAGCTTGTGGAGACAGTCAAAACCAAAAACAGCTACAAGCTCGTCAAGTCCGATGCCACTACCAAGCATTTATATACCTATAAAGCTTACGTCAGGAAAATCATTGACGGCGATACCCTTTGGGTGAATGTCGACTGCGGTTTTAAGATCTGGTCTTACCAGAAGCTCCGCTTGCGCGGCATAGACACCCCGGGTATTAGCACACAAAAAGGCATCGAGGCGTACAAGTTTGTCTGCCGCGAGCTCAAAGGATTGCCGTTTGTCATTCTCAAAAGTCACGGCCGGGATAAATACGACCGCTACCTTATGGATATTTTCTACTTAAAAGGCGAGAAAGAGCCGTCAGCGGTACTGGAGAGAGGGGGATTTCTCAACCAGCGGCTCCTGGACAAAGGCCTTGCCGAAAGAGAATAGTAAAATATGCTTGTATTAAGCTATGCTACGTAGTATCCTACGTACTATTGGAGGTAATCATCTATGGTAAAGAATAAGAAAAAAGCGGGCGTCGCCCGTAAAATCACCAAGACCGGAGAATATACCTATTACGTAACGATTCCCAGGGAGTATATCGAAGCGTTAGGCTGGCGGTGCAAACAAAAAGTTATAGTTAAGCTTTCGGGGAAAAAGATTGTTGTTGAGGATTGGAAGGAATGATTCTAAGTAAAACGAATTTCGCAGGATGCGCCGAACCAGCTTTCTACTAAAAAATAATTTATCCTAACTTATCTATGCTCTCTGCCACGCGTTGAGCGATTTCGCCCTTAACTTGATGTTCCCAAATTCTTACTACTCTCCACCCCTGCCGCCGAAGAAAAACTGTTGTTTTTTTATCCCTATCTCTATTCCTCTCTATCTTTTCGCACCAAAAATCATTTTTAAGTAAATGTTTCCATCTTGGGTATTGCCACCCATGCCAAAAATCACTGTCCAAAAAAACACAGACCTTCCGCTTATCAAAAACTATATCTGGCTTCCCTTTAATGTTGGCAACGTGAGTTCTGATTTTTTTACGGGTGGATTTATTGAGTAGATTTATAAAATCATCCTCAAATTTAGTATTCTTTGAGCGAATTTTTGACATCAAAGAAGATCGTTTCTTCTTAGATATTTTATCATCCTCTCGTCTTTTTTTAAAATTACGCCCGGAGTAGTTTTTAATTCGTTTTTTAGACATTGGCTAACCCCGCTTCAAAAACATCAGCGGCGGTTAAGGTAGCTCCATTATCTATGTGGTGGACTTTAATTATCTTCTTCCATTGAGTTAAACGGTTTTCGCTAATCTTATCCGTCCGCCAAAAATATTTTAAAGTATCCTCATCGATATCCCTAATCACGGATTTAATTAAACTGGTTCGAACGTACATATTATAAAAGACGCGAGGCAGCTTAATTTTTTTCCTTCGCACGATTACCTGAACCTGTCCGCCGGCGGTAAAATAATCTCTTAAATTAGCGCTAACCACGTTATATCGAGTAATTAAATATACCGCCACTCGTTCAAACTTAACGGAACTAGATCCGAATATTTCAGGAAATAAAATTAACGCTTCAGCGATAAACTTTTCTTTACTTTCCGCATCTAAGTCTTTATATGGTTTAATTATTGGACTTACCGCCCTAGCGTCATCGTCTTGATCTATCCACCATAACTCCTCGCCTTCCTCAAGTTGGCCACGGTAATAATTCTTGACATACGCTATGGGATTCTCTTTTCGTCTTAAATCGTCGTAACGAATATTCATTTTAGCGAATACCGTTTCGCCTTCTTCCAAATCCATATTAATTTGATATCTTGGCGAGTGAGTTACCGCGATTTCATAAAGACATTCCTGGTATGGCCTATATTTCACGTCAAAAGCGCCACCGAACTTAGCGAAAAATAAATATATTCTTTCAACGCCATCTTGACGGGTACTTTCTAAAACGCTGTTTCCCGTGGATACCCATTTATCCGCTGTGGTCGTTTTTACCTCAATACCATAATATTTTTTGGCGATAATATCAGGAAAGGCGTGAAGTCCGGTTTGTTCTATCTTACCTTCAAAAATAGTTCCTTTAGCCGCTTTTTTAGCGTTCTCGCATACTAAAGTTTCAAATTCAACAGCTTTTATTTTTTTTAATTCGGCAGGATTGGTCTTAAAATGTTTAAGAATAACGTCTCGAGTTTTTCTCAATAGTTCAATAAAATCATTTTCCGCAACATCATCAACACGAGCACAAATCATACTCCAATTTCCTTTGTAAATTTTTATCAAGAAACGCTTGAATGGCCTTAGCCACATGCCAACCAAGAACAGGTGGAACAGCGTTTCCTATTTGTTTATAAGCGCTTGAAGTGGATGGATAGAAAATAAAATCATCCGGAAATGATTGAATTCGCGCCGCTTCCCGAGCGGATAACCTTCGTTTTCCGTTCCATAACCACTCAATATTTCCATGATGTTCAGCCCTCATTGTTGGGCCAGGTCTATCTCTATCAATCTTATTATTCCCTTGACCATTATTTTTTTTAGCTTTAGACCAATAATGATTAGGAAATGATCCTTCTTTTTTATCAACAAAATCCACTATGGCTTTCTCAACGGATATCGATGTGCTTTTGTTTAAAACAGGCTTGGGATGTTCAAAGGGCGGCAAAACGTCTTTTCTTGTTCCTACAAGAACCACTCTTTCTCGATTTTGAGGCACCTCATAATCCGCCGCTAGATATAAATTTGGAACAACGTTATACCCTAAAGCTTCAAAATCTCTAATGATAGTCTTTATTGCTTCGCCGCTATCTATCGTAAGCAATCCTTTGACGTTCTCAGCTACGAAAATATAGGGATTAGTTCTTTTTATAACCTCAATCATACTACGGTACAAAACACCGCGCTTACTGGTAAAACCAAGCCTTTTACCAGCATGGCTAAAATCCTGGCAAGGGAAACCACCTAACACTATATCCACGTTTTCCGGCAAAGGTTTATCAAACAAGGTATTTTGTTTAGCGCCGTTAAGAATTTTAGTTATATCCCCACAAACGATATGATTACCAAAATATTTCTGGAAGGTTAAACAAGCGTCTTTATTAAAATCATTAGCCCACTCGACATTAAAATTTAGCTTCGAATAAGTTTTACCTAAAAACTTGAACCCGCCTCTAAAACCTAAGTCTAAACCTCCGCAGCCGGAGAAAAGAGAAATAATACTATAAGACAATTTTTCTCGCATAATCACCCCCTAAGTATTTGTATTATATCAAACTTCTTATAACCCACGCAATAAAAACATGCTTATTTATCTTTATTAACGCGTCCTTAAATCATTACTTATTATTCACCCCTGAAGCGGTCACAGCGCAAGTCAAGCGACCAGCCTGCTTACTCGCGTTATTTTCCCACTGTAAAGGACGAAGATTGGAAAACTCGTCTCCACCGCCTTCTGATACTGGCGTTATATGATCAATCTCCCAGCCATATTGAGAATTTCTATTTCCATAATATGCTCTTCCCATCCAAGCTTCACATTGATCCTTACGCCACACGTTAGGATCATTACCCGAAACAACCTTTCCCTTTTCCCAAACTTTTTGAATTGTATATTCCGAAAAGCCCATGTAATACCTCCTTTTCTTATTGGTATTATATTTCCGGCATTGATTTAACAACAACACCCTGTATTCTAAAATCTCTTTCTAAAACTATGGGGCAATGCTTCTTGTTGGTTGAATTTGGTTCCAGCGTTATGTGATCTTTATATAAACGTAACTGTTTAATAGTCACTTCATCATCTATCAAAGCTACAACTATATCACCATCGTTAGCGGTCATTTGTTGTCTTACTAAAATTAAATCCCCGTCATTTATTCCCGCTTTATTCATGCTATCCCCAACCGCTCGAAGCATAAAATATTTATATGGTGGTTTTGCTATCTTTTCAGAAATCGCGACGCTTCTTTCAATATTTTCTTCAGCCAGAAAAGGAGCGCCACACGAAACATAACCTAATATCGAGACTTTAATTGTCTTACCTGAATTATTGTTATCATACGGCGACTTAATAATTTTAATATTCCTAGCTCCTTTACCACGCAGTATATACCCCCCCTCTTCAAGCACCTCTAAATACTGCGCTACGCTGCGGGGAGATTTTAACCCCATCATCTTAAGAATTTCCCGATTAGTAGGAGGAATTTTCTCCCGCCTTATATAATCAGTTAAAATATT
Source organism: Candidatus Omnitrophota bacterium (assembly GCA_018813905.1). GTDB lineage: Bacteria > Omnitrophota > Gorgyraeia > B26-G9 > B26-G9 > JAHJAO01. Next base: position 423 of record JAHJAO010000071.1, on the reverse strand, counting down.
AAAAAATTCTTCCTGCTTTTGAGTTAGCTTAATAATCTTACTCATATATACAAAATTATATACAAATAATCCACAACTGTCAACTACTTTTTGGAATTAATATTTTCGCACCAAGCTGTCGCAGTCGTGCGGCTTCATCCCGCTTTGGCGGGATTGCGCAACGCACTTTATGCACCAGCTATCCATCCCCCAACATACCACCCTTCAAAAACCAAAAATCGGCGGCGGATTTTTAAAAAAATGGTAATAATTCAGGGATTTTCCCGCCTAGCCGCCCATGAAGTGAGCTCGTTCCAAGATCTGTTTACACTTTGAGATAAAAAGAAGGGCCATGTTAACCTTTTTGGTATAATTAGTTTTGGAGAAACAAAAAACCAGAAAGGAGAAGCAAACATGACCCCGCAAGAGATGTTATTGAAACAT
>JAHJAO010000070.1 GCA_018813905.1 Candidatus Omnitrophota bacterium | reverse complement strand
TATTGTATTGTTGGATAAAAGAATTGCAATATTTGTTGACGGCGAGTTTTGGCATGGATATAGGTGGGCAGAGAAGAAAAAAAGAATAAAGGCTAACCGTAAATATTGGATACCTAAAATTGAAAGAAATATCAAACGAGATAAAAAAAATAGTGGGTTGTTGAAAAAAGAAGGCTGGGAAACAATAAGGTTTTGGGAAAAACAGGTAAAAAAGGATTTAGTAAAATGCGTGAAGAAAATCAAAAAAACAATGGGCAAAAATTAAAAGTTGTTTCACTATTTTCTGGTTGTGGGGGGCTAGATTTAGGCTTTGAAAGAGCAGGTTTTTCAATCTGCTGGGCGAATGAATTTGATAAAACAATTTGGGATACTTTTATGCATAATTTCCCAAATGTACCTTTAGATAAAAGGAGTATAGTTGACATCCCTTCATCAGAGATTCCAGAGGCTGAAGGTATTATTGGGGGGCCGCCATGTCAAAGCTGGAGTGAAGCAGGGGCAATGAGAGGATTAAATGATGCCAGAGGCAAAGTTTTTTTAGAATACATCAGGATTATTAAAGATAAAGAGCCATTGTTTTTCTTGGCAGAAAACGTTTCCGGGATGCTTTTGCCTAGGCATAGGGAGGCGTTTAATAAGATTTTAAGGATGTTTAATGCATTAAAATATAATATTTCTTGGAAATTACTTAATGCTAAGGATTATAATGTTCCTCAGGACCGGCAACGAATTATCATTGTAGGGTACCATAAGAAAATGGGCAAGAGCTTTGAGTTTCCAAAACCCTGTAGCAGGTTAGTTACATTGAAGGAAGCAATTGGGGATTTAAAAAATGCAAAACCCGCTAAAATGTACAACAAAACCAACGGCAATAGTTTAGATATGCCTAACCATGAGTATATGAATGGAGGATTTTCGACAATTTATATGTCAAGGAATAGGGTAAGAAGCTGGGATGAGCAATCTTTTACAATACAAGCAGGCGGCAGGCATGCGCCAATTCATCCGCAAGCGCCAAAAATGAAATTCATTGAGCAAAACAAAAGAATATTTGTTCCAGGGAAAGAAAAGCTATATCGCAGATTATCTGTTAGAGAATGCGCAAGGATTCAAACATTCCCGGACAATTTCATCTTTAAATATACCGATGTTAGCGATGGTTATAAAATGGTAGGCAATGCAGTACCGGTAGGGTTTGCGAAGATACTAGCCGAAAAAATTATAGCCGACATTAAAAAACACAAGTGTAAAAGTCAGAAAAAAGAGAGTGAGCTTTATTTGGAGCATGCAACAATGTAATTTGATCATATGTACAGAGTTTTAAATGGGACAGACACATTTTTAATGGATACGTTATTATCCGCTTCTAATTTATGTCCAATCCCGCGCTCGTTGTAGCAGATAACAAACAAAAGATATTTGAGCTTCCCGGGTTTTATGCCTACGCTCAGGCCGGCGACAAAATCTGGCTGCCGCCTCAAGAAGAGCTGATCCCTTTGCCTTCAGGGAGCAAGCTCTTCTTTTTGCCGGACAGGTACCCAGTCGCGTTCAATATCAAAAAACATTGTTATGAGGAATTGCGGGATTTTTATCCGGTCGCGGCATTTGTGCCTCCCGGCTATACGGGCCTGTATAGCACCGCGTACAAGGAAAGAAAGGGAGCGCGTACCTTGCCGCTTTTTTCCTACTCGCTGGTGACGTATCATCGGGGCGCCTATTATGTCGCGGCCATCCGGGTCGATCGCAGAAAAAATCACGATATGCGTGCTGTTGATTGGAAAATAGTGCGCCAAAAAGCGCGGCTGTTCAAAAATACTAAAAACCGCCTGATCAGGCAGTTGGCTGATTGCGCCCTGACAAATTTCTGCCCGAACGCGGTGAATTTCTTCTTAGGCAAATACGAATGCCCATTACCGGTTTCTCCTTCTTGCAATGCCCGCTGTATTGGATGCATTTCGTTTCAGCCGCGGGGCTCATGCCCTCATACCCAGCCGCGCGTAACGTTTGTGCCGACGGCGGATGAGGTCGCGGAAATCGCGCTTTTGCATATCCAAACCGCGCTGAACCCAGTAGTCAGTTTTGGACAGGGGTGCGAAGGAGAGCCGCTGCTTGAAGCGGATATTGTCCGGGACGCGATCCGGCTGATTCGCCGAAAGACAGCTCGCGGCACCATACATATGAATACTAATGCCAGCTTGAGCAGGCAAGTGCGGCTATTATGTAAGGCCGGCTTAGACAGTATGCGTGTGAGCATTAACAGCGTAAGGCCAGAATTCTACCAACGTTATTATCTGCCGCGGGGGTACGCGTTTGGCGATGTCCGCAATTCGATTGCTGTTGCCAAACAATACAAGAAATTCGTTTCTTTGAATTATCTGGTCATGCCCGGATTTACGGATCGAGAGGATGAGTTCGAGGAATTGGTCCGGTTTATTCGAAGGACCGGCATTGACATGATCCAGTGGCGGAATTTGAATTATGATCCCCGGCGCTACTTTAAAAGGTTAAAGGTTTCTTCTAACAGCAGGCTTTTGGGTATGCGCGCGGTAATGCGGCAGCTGCGGAAGAGATTTCCAAAGCTGCGCTTTGGCTACTTTAACGTGCCGAAAGAGCAATTTCTCTAGTCCCTGAATTTGCTTGAAAAGCGCCGGTTCCGGTTTTATAATACATACCTATAAATAGCGAGAAACAAAGCTACACCCCACGCTTAAAGGTATTGCGTGGGTGTTGCCTCTAAGCTACACCCCACGCTTAAAGGTATTGCGTGGGTGTTGCCCTTGTGGGCAAGGAAGGAAATCGTATGAGTATTTTTTGTGAAACTAAAACACAGAACAATTTGTGGAGCAAAACAGGCTTTTTGTTGTCGGCCTGTCTTGTGCTGAGCCTGATGGTGTGCGCAATACCGTCCTCCTATAGCGGGACAGAACCCGCCTCTAAATTGACCACCGAGGCGGAAATTGTGAAACAAATGGGCTGGGAAGTCAGGGGTGGCTTTGGTAATCAAACCTTTCCCTCAGTTTCCTCGCCCACAGAAGAGGTCAATGCCCGGACTTACAAGGACACTGATGAATCGCTGGCCGCGTATAAGACCTTTGACTTTGACTATACCAATGAGACAAACGCGCTTCTGGAAAAAGAACTCTTCCGGCAGTTGGAAAAAGTATTACAGGCGCACGGGCTGACGCGCGTCAAGGAGAATCCGCAGGTTACGATCAGCATGAACTTTTTTGTAGGTAAAAAGGAACAGTATAACCCGCCGACCACGGTCACCAGCACGGAAATAAAGTATGTCTGGAGCAACGTCGCCATCGGCTGGGGGTTTTCTTCCGCGGTGCCGGTCACAAGCTCGAGTACCGAGCCCGGTTATACCCAGATCAAATATTACAATAATATCCGGCTCAATTTCCTGAATCACGCCAAGTTAGTGGCAGGTGAAGAGCTGAAAACTCCGCCGCTTATCTGGATCGGCGAAGCGGAGAATGAAGGATTTGATCCGGATATCCGCGGAATCGCGCCGGTTATGTTTGGCGAGATGATGAAGCAGTTTTCGGATCAAGCCGCCAATTCCGCGAAAGGATATGTGCGCCATTTCCGTTACGGCGGGCTGGGGCTTATGTTTGATTCTTCGGACTGGCGCGTCATCCGTTATATAGAACCGTCTTCTGTGGCGGCCGAACACAACATAAAACCCGGGGATGTTCTGATAAAGGTCAATGGCGAGAAGGCTCATAGATCTTATACCTTTTCGGATTTTCCGCAGAATTCCAATAATCCATATCTGCGGCATGTGTTGAGCAACCGGGGCGATTCGGATGTGGAACTGGTAATCCGGTCGGCGGAAACAAGAAAAAACGTTACGCTCCGGATGAGGCCGCGCAGCGAGGATCGTTACCTGTTTGTTGATCTAGACGGCCATCCTATTCAGAAAACCGCGGAGCCACCTAAGTAAAAGGTTTCCGCTCGGCGCATACGAGCGGGACCCAAAATTTTTCTTAAAATTTTTATCACGGAACGAACCCAAATCTGGTATACTGTTTTTTAAAAGGAGAATTTTATACCATGACACAGAAAAGAAATGACACGACAAACTTTTCGCCCGCGCAAGCGCAGACTTCGTCCTCTACCGCGAATTTCTACGGGATGGGGATCGCGCCGCGCATTCTCGATATCTTAGAACGGATAAAATTCAAAACTCCCACGCCCATCCAAATGAAAGCCATTCCCCTGGCGATCGAAGGCAAAGACGTTGTCGGTATCGCGCAGACGGGCACGGGAAAGACGCACGCGTTTGCTATTCCGATGGTGCAGCTGTTAGCGCAGAAAAAAGGCATCGGTCTTGTGCTCGCGCCCACGCGGGAGCTGGCAATTCAGATCGAAGAAGCTTTTTCCATTATCGCGCGCGCGTTCGGGATGAAAACCGCCTGCCTTATCGGCGGCGCGCCGATGGGCCCGCAAATACAAGCCTTGCGCAGGAATCCCCGCGTAGTAATCGCCACGCCCGGCCGGCTTATCGACCACATGAGCAAGTGGAACATATACACCGAGGATGTGGTCATGCTCGTGCTGGACGAAGCGGACCGGATGCTGGACATGGGCTTTTCCGCGCAGATCGAGCAGATTTTACATTTCGTGCCTAAAGACCGGCAGACGATGCTTTTCTCGGCGACGATTCCAAAAGAGATTATGAGCATTGCCGCCAAACATATGAAACTGCCGGTTTCGGTGGAAATTACCGTTTCCGGAACGGCCGCCGAACGCGTTACTCAGGAATTATTTATCGTCAGAAAGGAAGCAAAGCGGCAGCTTTTGAGCAAGCTGCTCGCGCAATATCATGGTTCGATTTTGTTATTTTCCCGCACCAAGCATAACGCCCGGAATCTCTGCCGCATAATCCGGGACATGGGCCATAGCGCCGCGGAAATACATTCCAACCGTTCCCTGGGCCAGCGCCGGGAAGCGCTGGAAGGCTTTAAGTCCGGCAGATACAAAGTGCTTGTCGCGACCGATGTCGCCGCGCGGGGAATTGATGTTGCCGGGATAGAGCTGGTAATCAATTACGATCTTCCGGAAGACAGCGAGTATTACGTGCACCGCATCGGCCGCACCGGTAGAGCCGGGCATAAAGGGCACGCGATTTCTTTTGCCACGCCGGAGCAAAGCGATAACGTGCGCGATATTGAAAAGCTGATCATGACGGCATTGCCCATTTCCAAACATCCGCAGGTTTTGTCCGCGGAATTCATCCCGTCTTCCGCCGGGTCCTATCGCCGCAAATTTCAGGACAAGCAAAAAAGAAACGACTACTTTAAAAAACAAAGCCGCCACCGGTATCCTAAGCATTGATTTATTTTTCAGCCCATACCCAAAATTGACGCTTAATCTGAGAGAGGTGATTTGGGTAAATAGAAATAAGCATTATATTCCAGAAAATTATGTCTATAGAAATTAAATTAGCATTAGACCAGCAGTGGTTACGACATCCCCGTATGTGGTTTGTCAGGGTTGTATTGCTGAGTATTGTCATTCGTTTTTATCTAATCTTTTTTACATATGGTAGCAACGATGTAACAGCATGGGCCTATCATGCTTCCCATATTCTCCAGGATGGACTATTCGCCTATTACCGGATATCCTGGACGCATTCGGCTCCTCTTTTTAATCATTCGCCGTTTTCCGGACTTTTTGCCGCCGGGGTGTTCGCGTTGAGTAAGATAATACATGTTCCATTCGGAACATTATTTCGATTGCCTTTTGCTTTGCTTGATTTTGTGGCGTGTTTTTTTCTGTACAAATTACTTAACGATGATAAAGATCGCTTGGTATACGTTTCTCTTTATCTGTTAAATCCTCTGACAATATTGTTTTCTTCTTACCACGGCAATACTGATTCGCTAATCGGAGTGCTGCTGATCATGTGTGTTTATTTTTTTTCCAATAACCGTATTATATTGGCTGCTGTAATGTTTGGCCTGGGAACATGGATAAAATGGAGCATTGTGCTAGCGGCTCCGGTATTCTTTTTTGCTGCTGCCGACAACGGAAAACGTTTGAAATTTTTTACATGGGCATTTGGCATCTTTTTGCTGGGATACGGAATAATTTTTTTCAGAGATCCGCAAATATTATGGAAAAATATATTTGGATACGGAGGACGTTATTTTAAAACACAAATGGGACCGATCTGGGGTCATTCGATATTTTTTCATTATATTGCCTACTATTGTAAAGTGATGTTTCAGATGCAGTCGTTGAAATGGTTAGGGTGGATATACATTATTCTCGTTCGGGCAAACAGATTTATTGTAGGGGCAGCTATTTTTGTGTATGCCTGGTTGCAAAGAAGCCAGCGGGGAGAAAAAGAAATTGGTAGGACTATTGGAGAGGTGTTTTGTATTTTTAACGGGTTGAGCGTTTTTTGGGCTTTTCAATATCTTGCTTGGGCGTTGCCGTTATGGCCATTGCTCGGCAAACGCTTCAGCTTGTTTTCTTCGATAATAGTGGGAGGATACATATACGCATTTTATAGCTTTGCCAGTCAATCATTGTTGCTCAAAACCCCCTGGGTTCTTAGACGCGAACATTTCTTTTCCGGCGGGGTATGTGTGTTGCGTGACATGTCAGTATTTCTTTTATTTTTGTATGCGCTCATATTTTTAGCAAAAGCTGCCCGGGGATACAGGCGTAAACAAACATGCAACAATCAATAGGATATTTCCACGCATTTATTTTTAGGTAACTAAGGATGTGCAATGGCAATTAGAGGTATCTTAAAAAAGAAGTTAAGAATTCTTTACAAATGAAAAGAGATAATAAAAATAGCCGGGATTTTCCTGTTTTCCGCCTCTAAAATCTCCGCTAAACCCGAGAAAAAAATCTTGCAAACAAGCTCAAGATTGATTAATATAAAAACAGAATAAATCAGTCTTTTTTTAAACTGGTGGGATGGAATCCGGTTATATGATACCTGAGACGCCGTATTATCTGATTGACGAACGCAAGCTGCTGAAGAATTTGAAAATAATCAAGCATGTCCGCGACGCTTGCGGCGCCAAGTCCGTATTGGCCTTGAAATGTTTTTCCGCGTGGTGCGTGTTTGATCTTATGAAAAAATATATGGACGGCACGACTTCCAGCTCACCGTACGAGGCGAGATTGGGACATGATAAGTTCGGCAAGGAAGTACACGCCTATTCGGTGGCCTATTCCCAGGACGATATCCGAGAGGTATCCCGTTTTTGCGATAAGATTATTTTTAATTCTGTATCCCAGCTCAAAGCCTTGTATTCTTACGCCCGCGGCCGCAAAATCGGCTTGAGAGTAAACCCGCGCGTGAGTTATTCCCATTTCGAGTTGGCGGACCCGGCGCGTAAATTCTCGCGTTTAGGCGTGGCCGATAAGAAAACCCTTTCTCAAGTAATGGAGCGTATCAGCGGGGTGATGTTTCATTTTAACTGTGAGAACGATGACTTCCGTAATTTCTCGCGGCATCTTGATTATATCGGCCGGGAATATAAGGACGCGCTCAAGAAGCTGGAATGGGTGAGCTTGGGCGGGGGGCTGTATTTTACCAAACCCGGATATCCGGTAGATAAATTCTGCGGGAAGTTAAAAGAGTTCAGCCGGCGGTTTAAAGTACAGGTGTATCTTGAGCCGGGAGAGAGCGCAATTACCAACTGCACGGAACTGGTTACCAAAGTCCTGGATATCGTGCGCAATAAAATTGATATCGCGATTGTAGACGCTTCCACCGAGGCGCATATGCTGGATTTATTGATTTATAGGATTGCCGCTAAAATGGATAATGCGGGAGGTAGCGGCCGGTTTAAATACATGGTCGCGGGCTGCTCGTGCCTAGCCGGAGATATATTCGGCACTTACAACTTCAAGTCGCGGTTGAAAACAGGCAGTATTATAAGATTTTCCGATGCCGCGGGATATACGATGGTTAAGAAGAACTGGTTTAACGGGCTTAAGATGCCGGCGATTGTGGTGAAAAAACTTGACGGCTCGGTTAAGTTGGTCCGCCGGTTTACGTACAAAGATTTTGTTAGTGATATGGCATGAATCTGAAATACCAAATACCAAATACCAAATACCAAATACTAAATACGGAGGCTTACGAGCATGAAGAAGAACGTGTTGATTTTCGGAGCGGGCGGAGTAGCGCATGTCGCGGCGCATAAGTGCGCCCAGAATAACGACATCCTGGGTGATATCTGTATTGCTTCGCGTACGCAGGCCAAATGCGACGCGATTATCGAAAGCGTAAAAAGAAAAAACCATCTCAAGGATAAGACAAAAAAGCTGTATTCCCGCCAGATCAACGCCCTGGATATACCGGCGACCGTAAAGCTTATAAAGGAAACCAATTCGCAGATAATAATCAACCTCGCCCAGTCGTATGTGAACATGTCTTTACTTGAGGCCTGCGTCCAGACCGGTACCGCGTATATCGATACGGCTATCCATGAGGAACCGGACAAGGTGTGTGAGGACCCGCCCTGGTACGCGAACTACGAATGGAAACGCAAAGACAAATGTAAAGAAAAAGGGATTACCGCGATTTTAGGCGCGGGTTTTGACCCGGGCGTAGTAAACGCGTATTGCGCGCTGGCTGTAAAGCATCATTTCGATAAGATCGATACCATAGATATCATGGACGTCAACGCCGGAAATCACGGTAAATATTTTTCCACCAATTTCGACCCGGAGATAAATTTCCGGGAGTTCAAAAAGGTTTGGACCTGGATTGACCGCAAGTGGGTGACGGAAAAGGTTCACTCCATAAAAATGGAGTATGACTTTCCGGTGGTCGGCAGGCAGCCGGTGTATTTAAACGGGCATGATGAGCTGCATTCGCTATCGAAGAATATCGACGCCAACAGCATTCGTTTCTGGATGGGCTTTAGCGAACACTATATAAACGTTTTCTCGGTGCTGACTAATTTGGGACTGACTTCCGAGAAGCCGATCAAGACTGCGGAAGGGGTGGAAGTGGTGCCTTTAAAAGTTATTAAAGCTATTCTGCCCGACCCGTTATCGCTCGCGCCCAATTATACGGGCAAGACCTGCATCGGCAATTACGTCAAAGGCGAGAAGAACGGAAAGAAAAAAGAGATCTTCATCTATAACACCTGCGACCACGCCGCATGCTACCGCGAGGTGGAATCGCAGGCGATATGTTTTACCGCGGGCGTGCCGCCGGTAGCGGCGGCCATGCTTATCGCCGGGGGCGACTGGGACGTGAAAATTATGGCGAACGTGGAAGAGCTCAACCCCGACCCGTTTATCGCGTTGCTGGACAAAATCGGGCTGCCGACCGAAATTCAGGAAAAACCGGTTCCGCTGCCGGAGAGCAAACGCGTAAGATAATAAAAGCCGCGAACAGTAATTTAAAAAATTATGGCACGAGACGACCGGGATATAGTATTCGCGTTGTTCGGATTTGGGTTTGGCATCTGGTCTTTCTTTAACGGGTTTAAACGGTTGCGCCGGAAAAGAAGGATTGAAAATGTGCCGACCTCTACCGTGCGCGGCCTGGCGCTGGGGATGGTGGAACTTACGGGAAAAGCAAAAAAGACAAATAATCTCGTAAGCCCCTTAACTAATACCCCCTGTGTGTATTACCGTTATCTTGTCCAAAGGTATGAACGCCGCGGTAAAAGCAGCCAATGGGTGACGGTTGCCCGCGGCGATAGCGTGTTTTCGCCGTTTTGGCTGGATGATGAAACCGGAAAGATTATGGTGTTTCCCAAAGGCGCGGAAGTGATTTTGCCCAAAGACTATGAGTTTACTACCGGCTGGGGCAAGACCTTGCCAAATTGTATAGTTGAGTTCATGCAGCAAAAAGGCATCCGGCATAAGTCTTTGTTCGGCAATCACACGATGCGCTTTCGCGAATGGTATATCTGCCCGGAAGAGACGGTATTTGTCCTGGGTTCGGCCCGGAAGATGTCCAACTTTATGGACGAGCACAAGAATAAATTGATAAAGAAGTTGCAGCAGTTGAAAAATGATCCGGAGCGGATGAAAGAAGTAGATTTAAATCACGACGGGGAAGTAAGCATCGAAGAGTGGGATTTGGCGGTAAAAAAAATAGAAGAGAAGCTGTTGGAAGAAGAGTTAAAGGACGCGGATCTTGAGAACGCTTCGGATTTGATGATCAGCTTCTCGGAAGACGAAAAACTGTTTTTGATTTCCGACCGCAGCGAAAAGGATTTACTGAAAAAACTGGGCTGGGAAGCGGTGCTGGGCATCTGGGGCGGGGCGGCGTTGACGTTGGCGGCGTTTGCCTATTTACTGTTTCGTTTGAAACCAATCTTTACCGGAGGAGGGTGTATATGGTAGTTATTGTTGTACTGGCTGGTTTGTTGTTTGTGGTCGTCGGCGTAGTATTGTATTTTGTCTCTATCTACAACGGGTTAATCCGGCTCGCCCAGAATATAAACAAGGCGTGGGCGAATATTGATGTCCTGCTTAAACAGAGGCATGACGAAATTCCGAAGCTGATAAAAGTGTGTGAAGGATATATGCAGTACGAACGGCAGACACTGGAGAAGATAACGTTAGCCCGTACCGCGTGCCTGGCGGCAAAAACCGTAGAGGAATCGGCCAAGGCGGAAGGGGAACTAGCCATGAGCCTTAAGACCCTGTTTGCGGTGGCCGAGAACTATCCGGACTTAAAAGCCAACGAGAATTTTACGCAGCTGCAAAAGCGGATAAGCTACCTGGAAAACCAGATCGCGGACCGCCGGGAGTTCTTTAATGATTCGGTGAATACTTACAATATCCGCATCCGCCAGATACCGGATATGTTTGTCGCCCAGATGCTGCAGATGCAGGCGCGGGAGCTGTTTCGCGTTACGGAAGAAGACAGAAAAGACGTGGATATCGGCTTTAATTTACCGAAATAATGGCGGACTTGGCGAGATAAAAAAATATATTGTACCCCTTGTAAAATTTTGGTTTTGTGGTACACTTAACTGGACTTTTCCGGCGAAAGATAGTACAATTATAGAAAAAGAGCTAATATATATGGACTCCGAAAGAAGAAAATACATGCGTTTCGATGCCCCGCTTGACGGGGAATTTCACGTCCAGAATAGCCACATCGACGGCATGTTTAACGCCAGAGATTTTAGCCGCGGCGGCATGCGCGCCGTATTAAACCGCCAGGTGGATGTCCAAACCCAGCTTGAATTCGATATGCGTTTTCCGGAAAGCATTATGGTTTTTTCATGCCTGGGCCGGGTTGTGTGGGTGCAGGAAAACGCCAATGATTTATCCTCCGGCTATAATGTGGGCGTGGAGTTTGAAGAGATTGATCCTTTGGAAAGGCAGCATATCGTGGAATATTGCTATGACAACTGGAACAAAACAAAGAATAATACAAAACCGCCCGCCGAATTAGAATTGTAACTTCCGAATCTTTCCGTTTGAATCCGTAATTTTCTTGTCAACCCATTTAGAATTATTCACTACCGATACTATTTAAGCCGGACCGGTTTAGTCTCATTAGCCCCAATCAAATGATCCTTTCATTTTTAACTTATAATTTATAACTTATAACTTATAATGTATGTGTTAAGTCGACCTTTTAACCCTTTTTTGATATAATAAATAAAACGTTATAAAAATACCGTTTTTGATTAAAAAGATTAGATTAGATTACGAAGATTATTTTTTCGATGAACGAATCGTTGTAATCTTTTTAAAATCGCTGTAATCATTAGGCGGAAATGATTGTTATGAGAGCCTAATATAATAAATAAAAGAATAATTTCTTTATCCCCTCGGCACAAAACTACGCCTATGTGCGGGGCCGTGAAGAACGGGTTTTTAACTTGAAGCCGGAGCAAAACCTATGGATGCCGTAGAAAAAGCCATAAGGCAAAGGCGGTCTGTGCGTAAATACAGGCCGGATATGCCCGACGCTGAAGATGTACGGAGAATTTTGGCGGCGGGAACCTGGGCTCCGTCCGGCCTGAATAACCAGCCGTGGAAGTTTATGCTGGTTAAAGGTAAACAGCATAAAGACCGCCTGGCCGAGTTCACAAAGTATTCAAAAATTATCGAAAATGCGCCTTTAGCTATTTGCGTCTTTTTGGATAAAGGCGCGGCTTATAACCGGGAAAAAGACATTATGGCCGTCGGCGCTTGCGTTCAGAATATCTTACTTTTCGCCCACAAGCTGGGTTATGGTACCTGCTGGCTGGGCGAGATATTGAACAGAAAAGAACAGGTGCAGAAATTTCTTAAGTCGGATTCCGATTATGAGCTGATGGCCGTGATAACCATGGGTTATCCCGCAGAACGCGCAAGTAAAGGGCGCCGAAAAACATTAAAACATTTTATATTGAAATAGTGAAATTAAAACGTTCCTTTTTTATCCTAAAATTCGCGGCTGTTTTAAGCGCCTGCTTTTTATTGCTGCTCAATTCAAACACTACAAGCCAGTCCCAGATGTTGATTCCCAAGACAGATATTCCCGCCGAAACGCCTGATGAGGTCAGGGAAGAAGCGGAAGACTTGTTTTCTCCGGACGCGGATGAACGCGCCTCCGCGATTTATAACCTGTCCCAAATGACAGAATCGGCTGAAAGCGTTACGGGTATCCTGATCGATTTATTACAGGACGACGCGGTTATTGATTGGGAATCCACGCCGCAGGGTATTAAACCGGCAAATAATTTCGTCGCCAACGAAGCGGCAAAGGCCCTGGTTAGAATCGGCGTGTCCTCGCTTGCTCCTTTACTTAAGGCAGTTAAGAGCCCGCACACTCTTGTGCGGCGCGGCGCGGTCTTTGCGTTGGGAAAGTTGCAAGATCCCCACGCGGCGGAACAGCTGCTGGACGCCTTGTATGATGCGGACGCGGTAGTCCGCAGTAACGCTACCGATGCTTTGGGCCGGATGAAAGACAGGTATACGGTCGAATTATTGATAACCAGTTTAAACGAGAATGATCTGATTGTGCGCCGCAGCGTCGTAAAAGCTCTGGGCAAGTCGGGCAGCGTTGTTTGCGTGGAGCCGCTGCTTTTAAGATTAAATAACGACTATGATTCAACGGTAAGAGGCTTGGCTGCCGTAGCGCTGGGAAAGATAAAAGACGTATACGCAACCGACGGCCTGGGCCGTGCCGCGTTAAAAGACGCGAATTCTTCTGTGCGCATGCAGGCGATTTGGGCCCTGGGAAGTTTGGAAGACCCGCGCGCGGTCAGCACGCTGCTTAACGTACTGGAAGATGAGAAAATTTTTGACGCGAAATTGGAAGCCGTGCGGTCCCTGGGCAAAATCCGGGATAAACGCGCCATTCCTTTTTTGATAGCGTTGCTCAATGACGACAGCGAAATAATGCGCCGTAACGCGTCTAGCGCCTTAGAGAAGATAAAACATCCGCTGACCCTGCAGTATTTGATGAACGCGATTCGAAGCGCGGATGTGATTATGAGGCGGGAGGCGGCTTGGGTATTGGGAAATATAAAGGATGAAGCCGCGGTAGATGATTTGATTTTTGCCATGCGCGACGCGGATAACACCCTCAGAAGCTATGCCGCCCGGGCGCTGGGAAAGATAAAGAATAAAAAAGCTGTGCCGGTGTTGATTGCGGCGTTAAATGACGAAGACACAAAAGTCGCCGAATACGCGGCCTGGGCGCTGAAGAAATTAGAATCTCCGCAGTTGCTGACAGATTTAACGGTGGTTGTGAAAGAGGATAACAATCCCCAGGCACGGCGTTTAGCAATATCCGTTCTGGGAGAACTTGGGGACGAATCCAGTATTGAAGTTTTAAGCGGCGCTTTGCCGGATAGCGACTGGCATGTACGCTCTCAGGCCGCCTGGGCCTTGGGCGAGATAAAAATAAAAAGCAAAAAGGCGATAGATGGCCTGATTTCCGCTTTGAAAGATCAGGATATGATTGTGCGTAATTACGCCGCCTGGGCCTTGGGAAATATCGGGGACGCCCGGGCCGGCGAATCTTTGCGGCGGGCAATAGATGATGCCAGCTGGTCGGTGCGGTACAGGATAAGCCAGGCTTTGGGAAAAATAAAAGATGCCGGCTCCGTGGATAATTTAATTGAAAAACTTGAAGATGAAAACTGGCATGTACGCTCTCAGGCCGCCTGGGCCTTGGGCGAGATAAATGATAAGAGATCTGTCGGGGCGCTTATAAAAGCGCTTGAGGATAAACACGCTTTCGTGCGCTGTCAGGCCGCGGAAGCGTTGGGGCATATCCGCGAACTGAATGTAGTAAGGGCGCTTTTGGGTATCTTAAAGGATAAAGATTGGAATGTAAGGTTTCACGCGGCCAAGGCGCTGGGCGAGATACAGGATAAAACCGCTACGGTCGCGTTAATCGAAACGCTTAAGGACAATAATTCCTCCGTGCGTTACCAGTCCGCGATTTCGCTCGGGCAGATAAAAGAGCCGAGCGCCGTACCCCATTTGATCGCCGCGCTCAAAGACAATGAGTGGACAGTCCGTTATCAAGCCGTGCGGGCGTTGGGACAGTTCGAAGACGCGCAAATAGTGAAACCGCTTATCGGAGCTTTAAAGGATAAAGACCCGGTGGTAAGGGAAAACGCGGCTATGGCCTTAACCGGCAGGAAGGATGAAGAAAGTAAACAAATAATCAAAGATACTTTGAAAGGAAGTAAAGATTATTCCATAAAGAAATATTCCAAACACATTTTAAAAACAATAGAAGGGCCCGGTTCCGAACCATCTTTAGGTATGTCTAGCGTAGGGCAGAAATCGATCTTTGACAAAAATTTGGATGATATAACCAATTCGCCGGACTTAGCCGATAAAGACAGCGATTCTTTCGAAGAGGTGATCGCTAATCTGCAGGATGCGAATCCGACGGCAAGAAGGGAAGCGGCTCAGTTTTTAGCGGAGATAAAAGAAACGCGCGCCGTGGAATATCTGGTGGAGGCCTTAAGGAATGATTCGGATTTTTCGGTGCGCTACCAGGCGGCGCTGGCCTTGGGCGAAATCCGGGACCCGACCGCGACCCAGGCGTTGATAAACGCGTTAAAAGATAAGGATGGTTCGGTGCGCTACCAGGCGGCGCTGGCTTTGTCCGAAATCAAAGACAATATCGCCGTGCCCGCGCTTATCGAAGCGCTTAAAGATGAGCATTGGTCAGTGCGTTATCAGGCAACGCTGGCTTTGGGTGAAATGAAGGACAAGCGCGCGCTCCGGGATTTAATCAATATTCTGGGGGATGAAGATTATGGCGTGCGGGAAAACGCTTTGTGGGCTTTGAGAAATATTACGGGTGAAAATTTTAATGCGGATAAAGAAAGTTGGTCGGATTGGTTTAACGCGGATACCGGCAGGAATTAGAAAGGGCAGGATGGGGTATTAAGATATAAGTTTTTACTTAGGGCCTTTTTAATGTATAATAGAGAGAAAATAAAAAATTAAGGAAGGGATTTTAGTCGGAATGGATAAGTTAGGCTTTGACGCGGTAATATTTGATATGGACGGGGTTATCACCAAAACCGCGCAAGTCCATGCCCGGGCGTGGAAGCTGGTGTTCGATGAATATCTGCGTTTGCGTTCAAATCGGGACAAACACGAGCCTTTTCGCGAGTTTACATACGAGAAGGATTATCTTACCTTTGTTGACGGTAAGCCCCGCCTGAGGGGGATAGAGAGTTTTCTTAAATCCCGCGATATTGTCTTGCCGCGGGGCAGCGAAAATGATGCGTTCGAAGCGGAAACTGTTTACGGTATCGGCAACAGGAAGAATGTTAAATTTCTTGAAGTTTTAAAAAACGAAGGTGTTAAAGTTTATGATTCTACGATTGAACTCATAAAAAATCTCAAATCCGCGGGCATTCGGGTCGGAGTAGTGTCCTCTTCCAAAAACTGCGAATTCATCCTGAAATCGGCCAAAGCGTTGGATATTTTTGAAACCAGGGTTGACGGCGTGGTTTCTAATGAACTGGGGCTCGAGGGAAAGCCGGAAGGAGATATTTTTGTTAAGGCGGCTTCTAATTTGAATACTACGGCGGCCCGCAGCGTGGTTGTCGAGGACGCGGTTTCCGGGGTTCAGGCCGGCCGCAACGGCGGTTTTGGGTTGGTGGTCGGCGTGGCCAGAAGTAATAATGTTGCCGAGTTGAACGCAAACGGCGCGGATGTAGTGGTGAAGGACCTGGCGGATATCGATATCGAATGGATAAAGAAATGGTTCGCGAAAAACCCCCTGCCGTTATTTGAAGCCTGGCAGGACGAGGAGAAGATTAACGCTTTTTTTTCGCCGTTTCAAAAAGACAACAAAGGAGTTTTTATTAACCCCAGCTATCTTAGCCCGCTGCGTTCGGTAATATCGGGCAAGAAAAAAACGGTTTTTTTCCTGGATTATGACGGCACGTTAACGCCGATTGTCCAGCGGCCGGAACTGGCCCGGCTTTCGGAAGAGATGAAAGCGGTAGTTAAAAAAATAGCCGCTAAATTTACAACCGCAATTGTCAGCGGGCGGATGCGCGCTGATGTTGAAAAATTAGTAGGCCTTGACGGGCTGATTTACGCGGGAAGCCACGGTTTTGATATTGCCGGCAGAAATTTGAGCATGATCGAGCCGAGAGCGCAAGCCACGGTGCCGTTGATCGCGGAAATAACTGTCCGGCTAAAAGCAGATCTTGGCAAGATTCCCGGAGTTATTATCGAAGAGAAAAAGTTCAGCGCGGCCGCGCATTACCGTTTAGTAGAGGATTTGGCGGCGTTGGACAAAATCAAAAAAGCTGCAGAGGATATTGTAGCCGGAAACGATAAATTGCGCTTAATGGCCGGCAAGAAAGTTTATGAAATTCTGCCGGCGATTGATTGGAACAAGGGAGAAGCGGTAAGATGGATAATGAAAGCTTTAGATATGGACTGGGAAGATACGGCGGTTATTTATATCGGCGATGACGCAACCGACGAAGACGCGTTTTCTGTTGTGCGCGGCCGGGGGGCGGCGATTTTGGTAGCTTGCGAGCCGAAAATTTCGGCGGCGAATTTTCAGCTTTCCGGCCCGGATGAGGTGAAAAAGTTTTTCGAGATGTTGTTGGCCGGGAATAACTAAGTAATAATAAGAATAAGGGTTTGCGGATGAATAAGGATTTATTGTGGAAAATAGTATATAAAAATTTAGAACCGGACGAAGAAGGCCTGCGGGAAGTAATCTGCGCGTTAGGCAACGGATATTTTGGCACGCGCGGCGCGGCGACTGAGGCCTTGCCCGCGGAAATGCACTATCCGGGAACTTATATCGCCGGACTTTACAATCGCCTGGCTACGTATATATCCGGACGCACGGTTTACAATGAAGATCTGGTTAACTGTCCGAACTGGACTTATTTAACGTTTAAAATCAGGGACAGTGAATGGTTCTGCCCTTCCACCGCGAAGATTATTTCCTTCCGCAAAGAACTGGACATGAAAAACGGGGTGCTCGTCCGGGATATCCGGTTCAAAACGCGCCGCGGTTACCGGACGCGGATTATTGAAAACCGGATTGTGCATATGGCCTATCCGCATATCGGAGCGATCAGTTATGCGATTATACCGGAAAATTACAGTGATTATATTACAGTGCGTTCCATGCTTGACGGCGCGGTTTTAAATATGAACGTGGAACGCTACCGGCAGCTTAATTCCAACCACTGGATAGCTCATAAAATGGGACAGTTCGCCGATAACGGCATATACCTAAGCGCGAAAACAAGTTCTTCCAGGATAGAAATTTGCGAAGCATCAAAACTAAGGGTTTTTGCCGGTAATAAAGAAAAAAATCCGCGTTTGGAGGTAATCAGGCATGCCGAAAAAGTTATCGGCCAGGAATTTAGAATTTTCGCGCAGAGAAAACATCCGTGTTTAATAGAGAAAACCGTGGCGATTTATACTTCCCGCGATAAAGGGGTGCGGGACCCTAAAGTTTCGGCGATTAATGCGGTAAAGAAATTAAAGCGTTTTGAAACGCTTATATCTTCGCATAAGCAGGCCTGGTTTAAGCTCTGGGATAAATTCGATATCCAGGTAGAAGGAGACGCTTTTGCCCAACAGGTCTTACGCCTGCACATATTTCACCTGCTGCAGACGGCCTCAGTGCATAATCGCGAAATTGATGCCGGCCTGTCCGCGCGCGGGTTGCACGGCGAGGCGTACCGCGGCCATGTTTTTTGGGATGAGATTTTTGTTAAGCCTTTTTACACGCTGCATACTCCGGAGATCTCCAAGGCGCTCATTATGTACCGTTATCGCCGTTTGCCGAAGGCCAGAGAATACGCCCGGGCGAACGGCTACCGCGGCGCGATGTTTCCGTGGCAAAGCGGTTCTTCCGGCCGGGAAGAAACTCAGGTCATGCATCTTAACCCGCGTTCCGGTAAATGGGGCCCGGACTACAGCTATTTGCAGCGGCATGTTTCGGTCGCTATCGCCTACAATGTCTGGAATTACTGGCGCCTGACAAAAGACGAAGAATTTTTGGAAAAGGTTGGCGCGGAAATGATTTTGTCCATAGCGCAGTTTTGCGCCAGCATCGCTAAGTTTAGCGCGAAAGACGACCGCTTTCATGTCGGGCACGTCATGGGGCCGGATGAATTTCATGAGAAACTTCCCAATTCTCATCAGGCGGGGTTTAAAGATAACGCTTACACGAACTTTATGATGGTCTGGACGCTGTTAAAGGCGCGGGAGGTTTTAAAGATTATTTCATACCGGGGCAAGAGCCGGATTATGAAAAAGTTGAAAATTACGCCTAAGGAACTAAAAGTATGGAACGCGATAACAAAAAAAATGAATTTGGTGATCAATAATGAAGGGATAATCAGCCAGTTCGACGGATATATGCAGTTAAAGGAACTTGTCTGGTCGGAATATAGAAAAAGGTACAAGAACATCAAACGCATGGACCGGATTCTTAAAGCCGAAGGCAAATCTCCGGACGCGTATAAAGTTTCCAAGCAGGCGGACGCGCTTATGATTTTTTATTTATTTCCGCTGCCGCAGGTGCAGGAGATTTTTAACCGGTTGGGCTATCCGCTTAATCGCCAATTACTCGCCCGCAATTATGATTATTATATCGCGCGCACATCACATGGTTCAACTCTGAGTAAAGTCGTGCATTGTTTTCTATCTAAAGTTTTAGGCCGCCAGAAAGATTTCTGGTTGTGGTTTGTCGAAATTCTTAAGTCGGATATTTATGATACTCAAGGGGGGACAACGCCGGAAGGTATCCATTGCGGCGTTATGGGCGGCTCTATTGATATCGTTGTCCGGTGCTTTGCCGGCATAGAACTCGGCGATGAATGGATAAAATTGAGGCCGCAGCTTCCGGATAAATGGCGCCGGCTGAAATTCAAGATTTATTTTCAGGGAAAATGGATATTGTTTGATATCACCAAATCCCAGGTAAAAATACATATTCAAAAAGGCAAACGCCGGCAGGACTTTTTGGCTTTTGAGATAAATTCCAAGTTGCAGTATTTAAATGCAGGCCGGACGTTTAAGTTTTCGTTAAAGAATAGATAAACGCCGGATTCTAAGAAGGAGGCAACGATTTGAACCGATATCTATGCGTCCACGGGCATTTCTACCAGCCGCCGCGGGAAAATCCGTGGCTGGAAGAGGTGGAAATTCAGGATTCCGCTTACCCTTATCATGATTGGAACGACCGGATTAATATCGAATGTTACGCCCCGAATACGGCGGCGCGGATTTTAGACCGGAAAAAGAAAATCATGGATATCGTTAACAACTACCAGAAGATAAGCTTTAATTTCGGGCCGACGTTACTGTCGTGGCTGGAAAAAAACCGGCCGGATACTTACGGCAAAATTTTAGAGGCGGATAAAAAAAGCCAAAGCGTATTTTCCGGGCACGGCTCGGCAATCGCCCAGGTTTATAACCATATGATCATGCCTTTAGCCAACAGCCGGGATAAGCGGACGCAAATTATCTGGGGGATAAAGGATTTTGAATACCGATTCGGCAGAAAACCGGAAGGCATGTGGCTGGCCGAAACCGCCGTGGATTTGGAAACGCTTGAGATCATGGCCGAGGCGGGGATAAAGTTCACCATTCTTTCCCCTTATCAGGCGCAGAAATCAAGAAAAATCAGCCAGAAAGACTGGATTGATGCGCGGGACGGCAAAATCGACCCCAAATTTCCTTACCAATGCCTGCTTTCCTCCGGCCGGGTTATTAATATTTTCTTTTATGACGGCCCGGTCGCCCAAGATGTGGCTTTTGGCGGGCTCCTGAGTAACGGAGAAAATTTTGCGCACCGGCTGCTCGGATTATTTGGTAAAAATCCAAATCAGCCGCAGCTTGTGCATGTCGCCACCGACGGAGAGACCTATGGGCATCACCACAATTACGGAGAGATGGCGCTGGCTTACGGCTATTACTATATCGAGAAGAATAATCTGGCCCGGATTACAATTTACGCGGAATTTTTGGAAAAGTTTGTTCCTACGCATGAGGTGCAGATAATTGAAAATTCGTCGTGGAGCTGTTTTCACGGAGTGGACCGCTGGCGGGATAACTGCGGCTGCCATATCGGGAAAAACGCTAAATGGAATCAGAAATGGCGTAAATCGTTACGCGAGGCGATGGATTGGTTAAGGGATGAGCTGAGTGAAATTTACGAACAGCAGATGTCCGGCTACACGAAAGACTTCTGGCAGCTGCGCGACAATTATATCGATGTCGTCCTGTCCCGCGCCGAAAGCGGCGTAGATAGTTTCTTAAAAACCAACCTGAAAACGGAGCTAAAGAGCGCCGACCGGACAAAGATACTCAAGCTGCTTGAAATGCAGCGCCACGCCATGCTCATGTACACAAGCTGCGGCTGGTATTTTGACGATATTTCCAATATCGAGACAGTCCAGGTAATGCATTACGCCGGCCGGGCAATACAGCTGGCAAAAGATATAAGCGGAATCGATTTGGAAGCGGGATATTTAAAAATTTTAAGAAAAGCGAAAAGCAATATCTCCAGTTTCGAAAACGGAGAAAAATTATATGAAATGTTTGTTAAACCCACGTGTTTGAATTTAATCCGGGTCGGCGCGCACTACGCGATATCGAGCTTATTTGGCGAATATCCGGCGAGCACGAAATTGTATTGTTATCAAATTGACCAACAGGCGTATGAACGCCTGGAGCTGGGCAAGCAAAAGATGGTATTAGGCAGCGTGCGAATAAAATCGGATGTTACTTTTGAAGAAAAATCAGTCGCTTTTGCTATATTGCATTTGGGCGGCCATATTGTATTCGGCGGCTTAAAAGACGAGATGCCGGAAACGGTATTTTTAAAGATGCAGCAGCAAATAAAGGAGACTTTTCAAAAAGGCGCGGTATCGGAAGTAATATCTCTTTTTGACAGTTATTTTGACAACCACAATTATACCCTTTGGCATCTGTTCCGGGATGAGCAAAGAAGAACGTTGAGCCTGATCCTTGAGACCGAAGTAAAAGAAATCGAAACGTCATTCCGCCAGATAATTAAAGAACATTATCCGGTTATGCTCGCGGTGAAGCAGATGAACATTCCCTTGCCGGCTATTTATATTAACGCGTTCGAGTTTGTTGTGAATAAAGATTTAAAAAATATTTTGCAGGCCGAAGAACTCAATTTCGAACAGATTCAGGAATTGGTGAATGAAGTTGGATTCTGGGATTTGAATATTGATAAAGCGACGATCGGCTTTATCGCAAGTCGAAGGATAAAATCGTTGATGGATACATTTAACGAGCAGCCGGAAAACGTGGCTTTACTTCAAACAATCAGAGCGGTCTATAAAAAGATCCGGCCTTTGAATTTACCTCTAAGAGTGTGGGAAGCGCAAAACACGTTTTTTTCTATCGGCCAGAACTTATACGAACCCATGCAGGAACGCGCCCGGCAGGGTGAGCTTTTGGCTAAAGAATGGGTGAGGAGTTTTAAGGTTCTGGGAATTTATCTTTGGGTCCGCGGGAAATAGTTGTATCAATGGTTAGGAATTTTGATTGATGAGCACACAAAAAAGCGGGATTCTTTTGCATATCAGCAGCCTGCCTTCGGCTTTTGGCATAGGAGATTTGGGCCCGGGAGCGTATAAGTTTGTTGATTTTTTAAACTCTTCCGGCCAGTCATTATGGCAGATCCTGCCGCTTAACCCGACGGGCCTCGTAAACGGCAATTCTCCTTACAGCAGCAGTTCCGCTTTTGCCGCGAGCCCTTTGTTTATCAGCCCGCAGTTAATGGTCAAGGATGGATTGTTGACGAAAACGCAGGCGCGCGTATCCGCAAATATGGATAAAACGCGGGTTGATTATGAAAAAGTCTGCGCGTATAAAAAAGAATTATTTCAAGGCGCCTATGAGCGCTTTAAAAAATTTATCGTAAAATCTGCGCCATGCCGGAACACGTATGAGACGTTTTGCCGGCAAAGCCTGTATTGGCTTGAGGATTTTGCCGCGTTTTCCGCATTCAAGGAATATTTCGAAGGAAAAGTTTGGAGTGATTGGCCGGAAAAAATCCGGGATCGCGAACCGAAGGCGCTGCGGCAGCTGAAAACAAAGCTTAAAGATAATATAGAGCGTGAAAAGTTTTTACAGTGTTTATTTTTTAAGCAATGGCGCCTGTTGAAAGAATATTGCCAAAAGAAAAACGTCCGGATGATCGGAGACCTGCCCATATACGTAACTTACGATAGCGCCGATGTCTGGTCTCACCCGGGAATTTTTAAATTAGCCGAAAACAAGAAACTGGATTTTGTTGCCGGCGTACCGCCGGATTATTTCAGCAAAACCGGGCAGTTGTGGGGTAATCCGGTATATAACTGGCCGGCCTTGAAAAGTGAAAAGTATGTTTGGTGGCGTAAGCGTATCGAGTACAACTTGAAATTATTTGACCAGATAAGAATCGATCATTTCCGCGGCTTTGTTGATTTTTGGCAGATACCGGCCGGCGAGATAACCGCCCTAAACGGCGCCTGGCAGAAAGCGCCGGCAAAAGATTTTTTTACGAGCATGAAGAAGCGCTTTACTGAGCTTCCGATTATTGCCGAAGATTTGGGGATTATAACCGATGAGGTCAGAGAAATAATACGTTATTTTGGTTTTCCGGGGATGAAAGTTTTAATGTTTGCCTTCGGCGAAGATAACCCGAAACATCCCTATCTGCCGCATAATTATGTTAATAATTGTGTGGCCTATACCGGTACGCACGATAATAACACCTTGTATGGCTGGTACGAGCATGATATGGCGGAAACGGAGAAAAAGAGGTTAATCGCCTATCTGGAAGTAAAAGAGATAATAAAGGAAGAATTCAACTGGGAGCTTATAAAATTAATTATGAATTCGGCAGCCGATACGGTTATAATTCCGCTACAGGATGTGCTCGGGTTGGGACAGGAATGCCGGATGAATCTGCCGTCAACCACCCATAATAACTGGCAGTGGCGGGTATTGCTTAAACAGTTGACTCCAGAAATAACTAAACGCCTTAGCCAATTAACGCTCAGCGCGAACAGGCGATAAAGACAGAACCTGTGTTGCCTCCACCCCTTGTTATCGATATATATGAATGCCGGGTTGCCGCATGGTTGGGCGATTCGGTTTTTTAAAATTTAACCGGATCAGATTATGGAAAAAGTTATACTAGTTACGGCAAAAACCCAGACGGATAATGAAGACTGGTCGCTTCAAGATTTGAGCGAAGAGCTGAGTCTTCTCTCTAAAACTGTCCGGGCGGAAGTGGTCGGAGAAATCCGGTGCCGGTGCAAACGCTTATCCGCGGTATTTTATATCGGCCGGGGCAAGGTTGAAGAACTTAAAGCTTTGGCCGGCCAGACCCAAGCACAAACCGTGATTTTTAATAACGACCTTACGGCAACCCAACAAAGGAATCTGGAAGATGTTTTAGAAATAAAGACGATTGACCGCACCCAGTTGATTTTAGATATTTTTGCCCGACATGCCCGGACACAGGAAGGCAAGTTGCAGGTAGAGTTGGCGCAGTTGGAGTATCTGCTGCCGCGTTTGTCCGGCAAAGGAATTGCTCTTTCCCGTTTAGGCGGCGGAATTGGAACCCGCGGCCCGGGAGAGCAAAAGCTGGAAGTTGACCGCCGCCGGATTCGTCACCGCATCAGTCATTTAAAAGAGGATATCCGGGCTTTGGAACAGCGCCGCTTTGAAGCGAGAAAAAAGAGGATAGAAAAAGCGTTCCCCGCGGTCATCTTGGTCGGATATACCAATGCGGGCAAATCAACTCTACTCACCGCCTTAACCGGCGCAAAAGTCAAAGCAAAAGATGAAATGTTCAGCACGCTTGACCCCGTAACCAGAAAATTTATCCTGCCGACGGATAACCAGAAAGTCCTTTTTTCCGATACCGTCGGTTTTCTGCATAAACTGCCGCATCATTTGATTGAAGCGTTTGGGGCGACTTTGGAGGTAGTGCGGGAGGCGGACCTGTTGCTGGTAGTTTTGGACGCGTCGAGCGAGAAAATATACGAACATAACGATGCCATCTGGGAAGTATTGACAAAGCTGGGAGCTACGGATAAGCCGATGATTTATGTGTTGAACAAAATCGACAAACTGGAAAGCCAAGCTTTAATCGAACGCTTTGAACGCAATTTTACCAATTCCATAGCTGTCTCGGCAAAATTTCTTACCAATCTGGATAAGCTTATTTTTCAGGTTGAACATGCGCTGCTTGGGAGCATTACGCAAATAAAAGTTTTTATACCGCATTCTAAAATAAAAGCGCTTTATGGGATTTATGAACAGGGGAAAGTCGAACGCTGCGACTATAAAACAGACGGGGTATACGTGGAAGCGAGGCTACCGGTTTTATTTGCAAAAAAGGTCTTGACAGAAATTTAAGGGTTTGATAATATGTTGGCACTCTAAAGCAGAGAGTGCCAATATTATTTGAGGTAAGCGATGACCGTAGATATCGAAATAAGAAGAGAAAAGATCCTAAGAATACTCGTTAACAATTATATTACAACTGGCGTGCCGGTTAGCTCGCGGACTATTTGCAGCCAGCATAGTATTAGTTTATGTCCGGCATCCGTGCGCAATGTAATGGCCGACCTGGAAGAAAGAGGCCTGATAACCCATTTACATACCTCGGCCGGGCGCGTTCCCACGGATAAGGGCTACCGTTATTATGTGGACAAGTTAGTGGGAGAAATGGGGCTTACGCGGCAGGAGCAGCTGGATATCAGTAAGGAGCTGTTTTCAAAACAGTTGATTTTAGAGGATATTATCCGGAAAACTTCCCGGATTCTTTCTGACTTTACCCATTATGCCAGTATCGTAACCAATCCGGCAGTAAGAAAAAGTTATTTCAAACATATTCAGTTTGTGCATTTGGCCGATAAGAAAGTATTCGTAACCCTTATTGCCAACACCGGCATTTCCAAAAGCGCCGTGGTGACTTTGGATTTTAAAATAGATGCGGAAGGGCTGAAAAGAATCGAAAATCTGATGAACACGCATTTGGAAAACGTACCCTTAAGCCAAATCAAGACCAAATTGCGCCGGATGATGATTCAGGAAAAAAATTCGCTTTTCTATGTTTTAAAACAGGCGCTGGAATTTTTGGACCTGATCGCGTTAATCGAAGACAAGACCAATTTATACTTTGAAGGCTTGAGCAATATGTTGAGTTTTCCGGAATTTGAAGACTTGAAGATTATGCGTTCTTTTATGCGGGATTTGGACAAAAAGGGCGTATTGATGGAATTAATTCAGGAGCTCCTGGAAGAAGAAACCGATACGGGGAAAGTAAAGATATTTATCGGCTCGGAAAATCCGCAAAGCACGATGAACCCCTGCTCCGTTATTTTAGGCTGCTACAAAATCGACAATCATACTATCGGCGGATTAGGCGTAATCGGGCCCAAGCGGATGCAATACGGCAAGACAATTGCCACGGTAAAATATGTGGCGGATATTCTAGGGGAGATATTAACGGGTTTAACCAGTTAACTTAAACTACCGGCCATGAAAAAACATAGCGCAGATCGGGATAAAAAAGAAGACGGTATGGAAAATGACGCAACGCAAGAAGCCTTGTCCCAAGGCCAAGATAGCCCGGCGCGGACTATCGAAATACCGGAAAAAGAATATCTAGAGCTGAAGGGAAAAGAAAAGGAAGCTTGCGATAGCAACGAACGGATTTTGCGCTTGCAGGCGGATTTTGATAATATTCGCAAGAGAATGGAACGGGACCGGATTGAATTTTTAAAATTTGCCGATGAAGAGGTCATGTCCGAATTAATTCCGTTTGTAGATGATTTCCAGCGCGCCTTTAGCGCGGCAGATAACACAAAGGATTTTAATGTGTTGCACCGGGGGGTGGAAATGATTCTTAACCACCTGCTTGAACTTTTGAAAAAAAAGGGTGTTTGTGCGATTGAAGCCGTGGGAAAGAAATTTGACCCCAAATATCATGAAGCTGTACTGCAGGTAGAATCCGATGAATATCCGGAAAATACGGTTATTGAACAGATGCAAAAGGGATATCTTTATAACGACAGGGTGTTGCGGACAGCAAAAGTGAAAGTTTCTAAACCCAAGGAAGAAATGTTTGGATCGGAAGCAGAGAGTCCGGATAAAGAATCGGATTTATTGGAATAAAGAACAATAATTACAACAATAGAGTGGAGTTTACCCGCGCACCCATCTTACAGGTCGCAGTCATAAACCGGCGGGATGATGCGGGGCTTAATTCTCACTCATCACTTAGTTTTGCTTTGCTCGCTAAGTGATAAACTCATTAAAGGAGGGGATTGAGATGGCAAAAGTAATAGGGATAGATTTGGGAACTTCTAATTCGGCTGCTTCAGTTTTGGAAGGGGGCCGGCCGACAATTATTCCTTCGGCCGAAGGCACAACCGTAGGCGGAGGGAAGGCGTTTCCTTCTTATGTTGCGTTCACAAAAGACGGACAGCGGCTGGTCGGTGAGCCGGCGCGGCGGCAGGCCGCGATTAACCCGCTGGGGACAATCGTCGCCGCCAAACGCAAGATGGGAACCGATTACCATTTTAATGTTTACGGAAAAAATTATACGCCCCAGCAGATTTCGGCGTTTATCCTGCAAAAGATAAAACAGGATGCCGAGGCATATCTGGGCGATAAAGTGGAAGAAGCGGTTATTACCTGCCCGGCTTATTTTGATGATAACCAAAGGCAAGCTACCAAGGATGCCGGAGAAATCGCCGGATTTAAGGTCCTGCGCATTATCAACGAACCTACGGCGGCGTGCCTGGCCTACGGGATGGACAAAACCGGAAAGAAAGAACAGAAGATTATGGTTTTTGATTTCGGCGGGGGAACGCTTGACGTTACGATTATGGAAATGACCGAAGGTCTGGTGGAAGTGAAATCCACCTCCGGCGATACGCAGTTGGGCGGAACCGATATGGATAACATAATGATCGACTACATCGCTGAGGGATTCAAGAAAGATTCGGGAATTGATTTGAGAAACGATAAGATGGCGATGCAGCGCTTACGCGAGGCAGCGGAAAGGGCCAAAATAGAACTTTCCAGCGCGTTAACTACGGATATTAATCTGCCGTTTATTACTGCCGATGCCTCCGGGCCTAAACATCTGACGCTGAATATAAACCGGGCAAAATTAGAAGAACTGGTTGCGCCGGTTATCGGACGGTGCCGCGGGCCGGTTGAAAAAGCGCTTGGCGATGCGAAGCTTACCGGACGCGACATCCACAAGGTTATTATGGTCGGCGGCCCGACCCGGATGCCGATAGTGCAGAAGTTTGTGGAGGATTTAGTGGGTAAAAAGATAGAAGGCGGCGTGGATCCGATGGAATGCGTGGCCATGGGCGCGGCGATTCAGGCCGGTATTATCAAAGGGGACGTCAAAGACGTATTGCTTCTGGATGTGACCCCTTTATCTTTAGGGATTGAGACGCTGGGAGGTGTGTGTACAAAACTTATCGAACGCAATACGACTATCCCGACCAAGAAAGGCCAGACCTTTTCGACCGCGGCAGATAATCAGACCGCAGTAACGATTCGGGTGCTGCAGGGAGAGCGGCCAATGGCGGAAGATAATGTGGAACTGGGCCGGTTTGATCTTGTGGGTATTCCGCCGGCACCGCGTGGTATCCCTCAGATCGAGGTGACTTTTGATATCGATGCTAACGGTATTGTCCATGTTTCGGCAAAGGATTTGGGCACGGGCAAGGAGCAGTCGGTAAAAATTACCGCGCCCAAGAAGCTTTCCAAAGAAGAGATTGATAAGATGGTTAAGAACGCGGAGCAATTTGCCGATCAGGACACGAAGAAAAAAGAGGAAGTAGAACTCAAAAATCAGGCGGATACTTTGATCTATGCCACGGAAAAGTCCTTGAAGGATTATGGCGACAAGGTGTCTGAGCCGGATAAAAAGAATATCGAAAGCAAAATAGCGGATTTGAAGGAAGCCTTGAAAGCAAACGATGCGGACCGGATGAAAAAATCCATAGAAGAGCTGACTCAGGTTTCGCACAAATTGGCCGAAGCCGTATACAAGGCGCAGGCGGCCAAGCCGCAGCAAGACGGTCAGCCCGCACAGGATCAGGCGCAGCAGCAGTCCGGCTCCGCTTCTAAAAAGGATGATAATGTGGTTGACGCCGAATATAAAGTCGAGGATGAGGACAAAAAATAAGGTATAGGATAGGGTTTAGGGCGAAGGGGATAGGGACAAGTTTTAACCCTAACCCCCAAACCCCAAGCCCCATTTTTATTATGACTAAACGGGATTATTATGAAATTCTGGGCGTGGATAAAAGCGCGAGTTTAGAGCAGATAAAGAGTGCTTATCGTAAACTTGCTTTAAAATTCCATCCGGACCGCGTAGCGGCCGAAGAGAGAAAAGAAGCGGAAGAGAAATTTAAAGAAATCTCTGAGGCCTATGCTGTTTTGTCCGATGAGGACAAGAGAGTTAAATATGACCGTTTCGGTCATGCAGGCATTAATAACCAGTACAGTTATGAAGATCTTTTCCGCGGCGCGGATTTTGGCTCTGTTTTTGAGGATATGGGTTTTGGCGGAGGGATTTTTGACGATATCTTTTCCGGTTTTGGTTTTTCTTCTTCCCGTTCCCGGCGCACTCGCCAGGGGCCGCGGCGCGGCGCGGATATTGAATATGAAACCGAGTTAACGTTCGAAGAAGCGGCAACCGGCATCGAGAAAACGGTTCTTGTAAAAAGAAAAGAGTTATGCGCCGTCTGTAACGGCGAAGGCGCCAAGCCCGGCACGAAAAAACAAACTTGTTCTGTCTGCGGCGGCGCCGGGCAGGTCGGTCAGTCCGCGGGATTCTTTACGATTACGCGGACCTGTGAACAGTGCCGGGGAGAAGGGGCGATTATCGCTCATCCCTGCACCGGTTGCCGGGGGGCAGGCAAAGTCCCCATCGAGCGAAAGATAAACGTCAAAATTCCCGCCGGGGTCGATATGGGCGCGCACCTGCGTGTCCGCGGTGAAGGAGAAGCCGGGGGCAAGGGCGGGCCGCGGGGCGACTTATATATCCTGATCCGGTTGAGGAGCCACGATATTTTCGAAAGGCACAACAATGATATTTACTGCCGGGTTAAGTTAGGTTTTGTTCAGGCGGCTTTGGGTACGGAAATTGAAGTGCCCACTCTTTACGATGGTAAAATCAAGATGAAGATTCCGGCCGGGACCCAGAGCGAAAAAATTTTCAGAATAAGCGATAAAGGCTTTCCGGACCTAACGGGTTCTAAAAAGGGCGATCAGTATATTCAGGTAAGAATAGTTGTGCCGACTAAACTCAACTCTCAGCAGAAGAAAATACTGCTTGAGTTCTCAAAAATTTCAGGTGAAGATTCGAAAAACGAATCAATCGCGGAAAAGATAAAAAAAGCTTTTAACTGAGATAATTTTAAAAGCATAAAACAAGGAGACCAGTATGCCCACCTATGATTATGAATGCCCCAAGTGCGGCCATGAATTTGAATTTCTTCAGAACATTACGGATAAGCCTTTAAACAAATGCCCGAAATGCAACGCCGGAAAAGTTAAGCGGTTAATCGGTTCCGGAAGCGGGATAATCTTTAAAGGCACCGGCTTCTATGAAACGGATTATAAACGCAAACCATCCGGCAAAGAAAGCAAATCAACTTCTTCTTCGGCAAAAGACAACAAGTCAAAAGACGCCGCGGGAGAAAAAAACAAGGATAAAGAAGCTCCAAAAACGCAAAAGACAGAAAACAATAATGCCTAATAATTTTTTTAAATTCTGGCTGCCGGTATATGTCTGGGCCGCAGCTATTTTTATTTTATCTTCGCTTTCTTCGTTTCCCGCTCCCGTAAAGTCTTTTCTCGGGATAGAAAACATCGATTGCCTGCTGCACGCCTTTGAATACGCGGTACTGTCGTATCTTATTGCCCGCGCGGTAGGTAATAGCGCCGAAGCGAAATGGAAGACGCATTTTAGGATGTTCGCTATTATTTTTTCGATTGTTTACGGGATAACGGATGAGCTGCACCAGAGCTTTGTTCCGTTGCGCCAGGCAAGTTTCCTGGATTTGGTTTTTGACGGAATCGGCGCGGTTTTCGGACAAATGTTTTTTAAAAGTTAAACAAAAAGATGTTTGAGAAAATATTCAAATTTAAATTTATCTATACGAGAGAAAAATAACATGGCAAAAATATTTCCTTTTTGCGGGCTGCGGTATAATCAGGATAAAGTTAAGAACATCGATAAGGTATTCTCCCCGCCTTACGACATCATTTCCGAACAAGAGCAGAAGGCGCTTTACAAACAGCACCCTTGTAATGTGGTACGGCTGGTTCTGGGCAAAACTTCGTTCAAAGATAACCCGCGCAACAACCGCTACCTGCGCGCGGCCGGGTTTTTAAACGAGTGGATAAAGGAAAGAACGCTGCTTTTTGATGCCAAACCCTGTATCTACCTTTATATCCAGGAATATAAGGTGGAAGGAGAAAAGAAAAGGCGGCTGGGTTTTATTGCCCGGATGCGGTTGGATAATAAAGACAGGTGTTTGCCGCATGAACACACGCTTGTAAAACCGAAAGAAGACCGGATGCTTCTGATGAGGTCGACAGCGGCGAACTTGAGCCCGATATTTTCTTTCTTTCTGGACGCAAAAAAAGAGGCGGAAAGGATACTTTCGCCCTTTTCTAAAAGCAAGCCCCTGCTTGATATAAAAGATAAAGACAAAGTCCGGCATTGTTTCTGGAAAATTGAAGATGAAAAAACGCAGGGAAAGATTGCGAAACTCATGAAACCCAAACAAGTATTTATTGCCGACGGCCACCATCGTTATGAGGTCGCGCTCGCTTACCAGGATGAAATGCTCACTTTAGGCGGCAAGTCGGGCAAGTTTAATTATATCATGATTTATTTTACTCCGTTTAGCGAAGACAGCCTTACGGTATTGCCTACGCACCGCATGGTAAAGGCGGCCGGAACAGTTGCCGATAAAATCAAGCGGCTTGAGAAATATTTTAAAATCGTTCCGGTAAAAACCCTTCCCGGACTACTCAAGCTTCAAAACAGGCAAACGGTTTTCTCTTTGGGAATGTTTTATAAAAATAGGTTTTGGCTGCTTAAAATTAAAAATACCAGGTTATTGGCTTACCTAATGAGAAAGGCGCCGAAGCACTGGCGCAAACTGGATGTGGCTGTTTTGAATAATATAATTTTCGGGCATATTTTCAAATTTACCACCGCGCAGAGAGAAGATAATGTCGGCTATACGCGCAATCCGCGGTTCGCGGCCGCTTGCGTAAAAAGAGGAGAATTTGCTGTCGCCTTTTTCCTCAACCCGACGAAAGCGGGCCAGGTCAAGAAAACCGCGCTTTCTAAGAAGCGCATGCCGCAAAAATCCACTTATTTTTATCCGAAGCCGCTTACGGGACTGGTGATAAATAAATTTTAAAGTTTGCTCAACAGTATTCTATAAAAACAAAAGGGGAACCGGATGATTTTGCGGCGGGGCCCAAAAGATAAGATTAAAAAGCGATTTGAGATCTCGCTTTAAACCGGGAAGGCATGAAGAACAAAAATAAAGAATGTCTGAATTTTCTGGCCGAGACCGGGCTCCTAAAAAGAGTTAAACGCAGCGGCTGGTGGGTGGTCGGCATAAAGGATCCGGAGTCGGTGGCGGAGCATAGTTTCCGCTGCGCGGTTATCGGTTATCTCCTCGCAAAACTGGAAAAAGCCGATGCCTATGCGGTAACGATGATGTGCCTGTTTAACGACCTGCATGAAGCCAGGATTAACGATTTCCATAAAATGGCGGCGCGTTACATAAATTATAAGCAGGCCGAAGATAGGGCTTACCAGGAACAGATAGAATTTTTACCCGGCGCCATAAAAAAAGAATTAGCCGGCTGGAGAGCCGCCTATACTTCGCAAAAAACAAAAGAAGGCATTATTGCCCGGGACGCGGATATCCTGGAATGTTTGGTCCAGGCCAAGGAGTATTCAGAACAGGGATTTGCCCAGGCAAAACTTTTCCTGAAAAAAGCGCCCCGGTTTTTAAAGACCAAATCTGCCCGCAATCTTTTCCGGCAGCTTAAGGGTTGGGATACAAGCCGCTGGTGGCAAAGGGTATCCGAGTTTAAGCGCTGAAGATAGTTAGATATTTCCAAGGAGACGGCATAAGCATGGGACAGGAAGATGTATTTTTGACGCGGCAAGGTTATGATAGGCTTACGAAAGAATACGAAGAATTAAAGAAAGTAAAAAGGTCTAAAATTTCCAAAGCTATAGAAAAAGCCCGCGCTTTAGGCGATTTGCGGGAAAACGCGGAATATCAGGCGGCCAAGGAAGCGCAAAGCTTAAACGAGAAGAAGATCGCGGAGCTTGAGCACGTGCTTAGCCGGGCGCGGTTTATGGATACTGAAGATATTGATACCAGCAAGATATTGCTGGGCGCCAAGGTTAAACTCAAATGCCTTGATGATAACGAAACCGAAGAGTACATGTTTGTCTCCGAGGCAGAATCCGATACCGGCCAGAACAGGATTTCCATAATGTCGCCTATCGGCAAAGGGTTGCTTGGGCATAAAAAAGGCGATATTGTAGAAGTAACAGTGCCGGCGGGAAAAATTAAATATAAGATATTGGATATCACCAGATAAAAAAAGTTTTTGTATTTTTATGCAGAAAAGACCTAAAGCGGTTGCGCTTTTGTCCGGAGGGTTGGACAGTATTCTCGCGATAAAACTGATCCAGCAGCAGGGAATTGAGGTAACCGCGCTTTCCTTTGTCACCCCTTTTTTCGGCTCAAAACATGCTCAAAACGCGGCGCGGCAGTTAAAGGTGCCGCTTATCGTCAAAGACATTACAAAAGAGCATTTCCCGCTGGTTAAAAATCCCAAGTTCGGATACGGTAAAACAATGAATCCCTGTATCGATTGCCATAGTTTAATGATGAAGATTGCCGGCGACATGATGAAAAAGTCAGGATTTGATTTTATTGTTACGGGTGAAGTGTTGGGGGAGCGGCCGATGTCCCAGAACAGAAAATCGCTTGAAGTTGTCGCGCAACATTGCGGGTACGCTAAATACATCCTGCGGCCGCTAAGCGCAAAGTTGCTTACGCCGACAGAGCCGGAAATACAGGGGCTAGTGGACAGAAACAGGCTTTTGGATATACAAGGGCGGTCCCGCAAAATTCAGATCGCCTTGGCAAAAGATTTCGGGGTGGTTGGTTATCCCAACCCGGCCGGAGGGTGTTTACTTACGGATGAGGGTTTTTCGAGAAAACTCAAGGATCTGTTACGGCACAGAAAAAATCCGCATGTCCGGGAGCTTGAGCTTTTAAAAATCGGGCGGCATTTCCGGCTGAATAAAAATGTTAAATTAATCGTGGGCCGCAACGAAAAAGAGAATAAGCGGTTGCGTCAGCTGCGTCTTAGCAAGGATGCGATGCTTTTTCTAGAAAATATCCCGGGGCCGACGGCGGTGCTTTTAGGCCCGAAATCCGCAAGAACCTATCTTAAACTTGCGGCGGAGATTTGCGCGGCATACAGTGATACAAAAGAAGATGAGCAATATCCGGTTGTTGTTCAGGATGAGAATAAAAGATACTGTTTTCCGGTTAAAGTTAACCGTAAATCCCGAAGCTTGTATCCGACCATCTGATCCAGATATAAAAAAGCGGATAGAGAATTATCTATCCGCTTAAATTTTGATATATTTTAATTAGTTACCACTTTTTCAGTGGTAACTAATTTTTTTCGTAAGTCGGGGTGTAAAGTTCAGGGAACGCTTTTAGCTCTTCGCGTTTTCCCCATTGAGAAACACGGTCGTTTAGAAAGTAAATCTGATAAGTCGTTTTAGTTTTTGGGTCATTATATTCCCAAAGATCAAGCACGCTGCCCTTGTTATCTACTTTGGACGCCTTGGCCGTAAAATGCTTTCCGAACAACGCTCTTACCTCATCCTTATGCATATTTACGTTCAACCGGTTTATCCGGTCGGTGAGCGAGCCGCAGCCGGCTACCACTGTAAAAATAATACTGATGAGCACAAGACCAAATAATTTATTTCTCATACACAGATATCCTCCTCATTTAATAGATGGCTTTAGTAAATATAATACTAAAAATTAAATTTTTCGCAAGCAGTTTTTTTAATGAACGCATAATTTATGGCGGTGAAACCGATATAAATTATCTGCGTGAATTAACCCCCACACCAATACATTGGTGTGGGGGTTGACACATTCGACAACAAACCCTGCGGGTTTTTGCTCAGTGTCAATCCTAATATTAAAGGATTATGCTAAAGGGATTGACAAACTTTTTCTTACTTATTAAACTAAAGGTAAATCATGCAAAGTATTCCAGCTTTTACCAAGACGTTGTGTTATGTTATCGGCTGTTTAGGCCTTTTGTATCTTTATGCGCAATATCTGGAAGCCCGTACGATCTATTATCCCACCCGCGTTTTAGAGGCTACGCCTGGCGATATCGGCCTGGAATACGAAGATATATTTTTTAGTACGGAAGATAATGTAAAGCTGCATGGCTGGTTTATCCCCAAAAATGGCGCCAAGACCACACTTGTTTTCGCGCATGGCAACGGCGGTAATATCAGCCATCGCTTGGAAAAGATATTGTTTTTTAATAAGTTGGGTTTAAACATATTTATTTTTGATTACCGCGGTTATGGTAAAAGCCGCGGTTGCCCTTCTGAGGCCGGCCTTTATCGAGACGGCCGGGCCGCATTAAGCTATTTAAAATCAGCCCCGGCCAGGGATGATAAAGGGAAACAGGCAATTATTGTTTATGGCGAGTCCTTAGGCGGCGCGGTAGCAATAGATTTGGCCGCAAAAGAAAAGATTGACGGTTTAATTCTGGAAGGCACGTTTACGAACGTACGCGATATGGCCAGGATTATTTATCCGGTACTGCCCGCGTTTTTAATAAAAAGTAAATTTGATTCTCTCGCCAAGATACGCGAGGTAGAGAAGCCGAAACTGTGCCTGCACAGCCGCGATGACGATATTGTGCCTTTTCTTTTAGGAAGAAAGCTTTTTGATGCCGCCAGCCAGCCTAAAGAGTTTCTGGAGCTTAGCGGCGGGCATAACGACGCTTTTTTTGTATCACAGACTAAAATAGCGGCTGCTTTGAAAGTGTTTATGCAAAAAATCATCAGGTAAATCTTTTAAGATTTAAGGCCGATTGGTTTTTGGCGCGAATTTTGGCGAGATGATATTGGGTGGTTTCTGGAACAGATGCATTTGTTGCTGGGTGCGCATGTGCATCTGGGTGTTTTTATAATTCTGGTAGTTTCTAATGGTTTCCATGGTTCTTTGTGTCTGCTGCGCCTGTTCCGCTGCATCCCGGAGCTGGCGTTGGTATTCCCGCAGGCTATAATCTGAATAGTCTACTTTTAACACGCCAAGGTCCGTAAGCTCGGAAAAGGCAAATTTAGGGTCATTGGCTTTCCAGCCGTACAGCTCTTCATCGACAAAAATTATAATTATATATTCTGACTTTTTTAGCCACTTCAGCGTTTTCTTGTTATATTCCCAGACCTCTACCGGATAACCTTCCCGGGTCGTTCCAACAGGCGCGCGGCTTGAAGGCTTACCCCAGATGCTGATGACGTCTTCTTTAGCCATGCCGTGTTCAAGCGGGATTTGGTGTTTTTGCATTTTACTGCAGCCGCAAAGCAGCGTAAGAATGACGCATAATAGGAATAATCTCTTCATATCCGCAAATGTAACACAAATATGCATATTTGTCAAAACAGGAAAGAATCTGCCGGGGGCGGCAAAGGCATTGGCAGGAAGTTTAGAAGTGTGCTATACTTCTTTTTAGAGGATAGGTGGACGCATCCTTTAATAAAAATAAAAAATTAAAAGAGGGATGTGATACCTTAGGGTTACCGCCTACCCTCCTTTTTTTTCGCATTTCCCCGGCATTTTTAGAAACTCACGATCTTTCTAACTTTTAGCTTTTAACCTGTAACCTGTAACCTGTAACCTGTAACCTGTAACCTGTAACCTGTAACCTGTAACCTGTAACCTGTAACCTGTAACCTGTAACCTGTAACC
>JAHJAO010000069.1 GCA_018813905.1 Candidatus Omnitrophota bacterium | reverse complement strand
GAAAATCTCGAAGAAAACTTGCCTCAACCACTATCCCGGCTCCAGGCGCTTATTCTCTGGCTATCCCTGGTTCTCCCAATATAAATAAAGCATATATTGTTTGCTTCAACGATATTTATATCGACGGGCCCGATTATAAAGCAACCGATCCATATGCCTGGTATGGCGAGAATGATGCTCCAAAAGACATTGTTCTGAACAAGCAGACAATTACCGATGTGGATTTTATCTTCACTTATTCTCAATAAAATATTCACGGTTTTTTTCCAGAGATAATAAATAAAAAAACCTCACAAACCGCATTGCAATATTGGGTTTTGAAACATAACCTGCATGTACTTATATAATTATTATGCTGCTCTTTGTTTCAGATTAAAAACCGGGGCAGCGCAACACATTTTTGACAGATACTGGAATCTCTCTGCTGTCTACATATTCTATTTTTGTATCCCGTAATATGCAGAGTAACATCTCCCTCTTTGATATTCCCTATGGGTTCAAAATTACGACAATTATAGATATCGCCATTTGCATTAAAAAACAGTGACTTCCTGGAGACTAAACACTGCTTATTTATTGGTTTTCCTTGCAGAGAACCGACCAAGTATTCTATGAAATACCTGTTCACTCCCTTATTGTTATTTACTCTATTCAAGAAACACAGAATATCCTGTAATTGGTCTTCGGTAAAACTGAAAATTTTTTGTTTTGTATTCTCTTCGTACCTTATGCTATTGGTATAGGATTTTACGTTTTCAATCATCTTTACAATCAAAGGCAGGCCGCGTTCTTGGCAATAGTCAAAAGTTTTCTCTATTTCGTTATAATTCCAGGGGGTGATAACAAATTTTACAGATAGTTTCAATTTTGGAAATCTCTTTTGTATCTCACCGATCGTCTGTTCGCTTTGCCTTAGTGAACCCTTTGACTGTGTCATATGATCGTGAGAAGTTATGCCGTGCATGCTAATTTCTAAACTGATATTTCTTGGATTATTTGCTCCAGAAAAAAACTTTATGATTTTACCAGTTAATACTCCATTAGAGGAAATCGTGACCCGGCACCGGGGATGCAAAGAACGAATAAGTGCGTATATGTTTGCTATGTCCTCTCTCAGAAAAGGCTCTCCTCCGGTCAAAGATAGATAGCGTACGCGTTTAACATCTGAGGAGATAAGTATTTTCTTTATTATCGCCAGTGAAAGGTCACTATACCCGAATTTTTCTTTTTCCCACATATCACACATTCGACAGCGTAAATTACAGCGGTCGGACAGCATCAGTGTTATGGTGTCGATTGAAATTAAATTAAATCGGGATAAAAACAAATTTTTACTATCCCGCAAGTTATATAATAAAGATGTATTGTCCAATTTCGGCAATTTCATTAGCTTCATTGCTTTCTTTTTTATCAGAATAAGTTATTTGTAAAAATACATTTTAATTTAAATCTACTTCTACCCGTTTAACTTGCCAAAGAAACAAGTAAGCATATACCGCAATGAATGCACAGGGTTATATAATTTTCTGGATATCTTCCGTTGTATACTCTCATTCATATAAATAAAGCGCAGCCGGGCATTCAGGTAGGAATATTTTGATTCCATGGTTTTCATAATTCCCTCACATAGTTTACTTTCAAAAACATTGTTTCTCACAATCCCCTTCACATTTTCATTCTGTTCAATAAAACGACAGAAGTCTTCTAGGTCAGCTTTTGAATGTAGGCTAACCAGGAAAACTAAAATTAAATTCCCAAACCCGTCCTTGATAAGCGCATTGACATTTCGGAACATTATCTCAAAATTATTTACTCCGGTTATCTTGTGATGATTATTCTTATTCATCGCATACATAGAGACTTGAAGGATAATATTTTGCCGCATTAGTCTACGTAACCCGAATTTATGAAGAAGCGTACCATTGGTCAAAATTACAATCTCTTTTTGAGGATGTTCCGCTAAAATCCACTCGATTAATTCACAACTCCTCGAAGAAAAAAATGGTTCTCCTCCTGATAAAATCACTTTCCGCACATCAGGGATAATTCCCTTTATCTCCTTTATCAAATTATCCTGCAATTGGTAAGAATTCTTTCTCCTCCTTTGATGCCTGTAATAACAAAAATGGCAATTGTTATTGCAGTCAAAGGAAAGAGAAAGTACAAGTTTTTTAACACAATAATTAAGTTCCCGTCTCTTCTTTTCAATCGCATCTTTTACCTCTGGAATATTTATATGTGTTAGATCATCAGTAAATGGATCAATCCCACAGCTTGCTCCCCAGCAAAAACTCCAATTTCTTTGAGATATGAGCTTACGCTGAAATTGAAACCGCATAGAATTCCAGGCATTTTTTATGCCATTATCGACAATAACTCTATTCTCACGCATAAATTTATTATGACAACAGGTTGAAACCATTGCTTTTCCGAATCGCGTAGGCACTATCCACATCCCGAAATAACTGCGACAACAATTTTCCGGAAGGTTATTTTTAATCATAAGATTCTTCTTTTTTAAGCACCCTTCTAAGGCTTGCTTCCCGATAAATATCTCAATGAATACCATGGAAGATATAGTTTTCTGGTAATTCGCCGTATAAGCCCTTCATCCCTATAACCAAAACGAAGCCGGGATGCAGCATGAATATATTTTCTCTCAAGCTGTTCCATTAATTTATAGCATTGTTTCCCTTCAAAACAATTGTTCTCTACAATACCCTGAAGATGTTCATTGCCTGCAATAAACTCACAAAATGCTTCCGCGTCAACTAAGGATTTACGAGAAACAATAAAAACTAATTTCATATTCTTATAACCAGCATCTATAAGCCCTTTTACATTATTAAACATAGCATTAAAATTATCTGTTTTTGTTACCTCACTGTAAGTTAACTTGCTCATCCCATAAAACGTAATCCTAAGTGAAATATTGTTGCGCATAATTCTTTCTAACCCAAATTTGTCAAGGAGTGTTCCGTTGGTCAAAACGCAAAGTTTTTTTTCCGGGTAACAAGACAGTGTCCAATTTATCAAATCAAGCCCTTCTATTGAGAAAAATGGCTCGCCTCCAGAGATAACAACCCAGGCTGCATGAGGGATTATGTCATCTTTCAGTTCCTGAATAAGATTATTCCTCAATCGATAATTTTCGCATTTTTTCCGTGCCGGAGCTTGATAGCAAAAGTAACAATTATTGTTACATCCTTCTGATGGAATAATAGTTACCATTCTCGGTAAATATTCGAGTTCTGTATTGCCTTTTTTAATCGCATTATTTACATTTTCATCAATAAGCTGTTGCGCGAACGGCCGATTCTCACAAGATGCGCCTTTACAAGAGCTCCAATCTTTTTTTAACTTCAGCTTTCGCTGAAATTTAAACTGCCTGCTATTCCATGTTTTTTTAATATTATTTACAGCAATTACCCTGTTTTCCGCGCGAAACATATTATTACAGCATGTAGAAATCATCGCACGGCCGTCTTTGGTCGGATGCACCCATATTGAATAATAACACTGGTAACACCGAGCCAATTTGTTATTTTTCATATGATTAATCCTTGTTTTTATGTATAAAGGCTCACATTAAATCAGAAATATTGTTATTAACAAAATGTATTCTTAACATGCAGCGCGTAGCTTCCCCAGCGGCATTAACTACAGTATCGCTCCGCAAAGATCTCCTGAAGCACACCAAGGACAACGAGCGCAGGCAGGTAATAATTTTTCTTTTAAATGTTTTCTAAAATTATTTGAACTTTTATTATTATACAAAGCATTCAAGGTGTTGTTTAAAATATTCCCAATAGGCAGATATACCCCCCGGCAAACAAATACATCCCCGTATGGATTA
This sequence comes from Candidatus Omnitrophota bacterium, assembly GCA_018813905.1. Classification (GTDB taxonomy): domain Bacteria; phylum Omnitrophota; class Gorgyraeia; order B26-G9; family B26-G9; genus JAHJAO01. The sequence goes on along the minus strand of JAHJAO010000069.1, from coordinate 41,245 downwards.
ATCTTTGCGCCAAACCAGGGAAAATAACATGTGTCTGAAACAACTGCCTCATCAGAACAGGAATAATATTCCTCCATCTTTTTTTTCGTTAAATCCGGTGAAAAATAAATATTTATTTTTCTTTTTCCTTTTTTTATTTGCAGCATTTCCTCATAGAGAGCGCCCGCATCAAGCATTGCCAGCCATTCCTTATTCTTATCCCACACAAACGAAGCTTCTGTTATTTTTAATGTGTGTTTTGTGATTTCTTTTTGCTGAAATAACCTTTTTAATGTCAAGAACCCCACATGTTCAAAACGTAAATCAACTCCCAGTTGATTCGCTATAGCAGCGACCTCGGTCAAATGCCGGACATTGAGCACGTTGATAACGCATACCAATAATACCTTCCATTTAGTTTCCTGCTTGATATGTTTGATGGTTTCTATGGTTTTCGCATACGCACCCGGCTGCCGCCTTATTTTATCATGAATCTCTTTGGGGCCGTCTAAAGATATCTGCACTCTTTGCGGGTTAAGATTTTTCATCCTTTTTATCATTCCAGAAGTTATTGCCGTTGCATTGGTAAAAATTCCATAGGGTACTTTTCGGAATTCTAGGTACCTTAAGATATCCAGGATATCAGAACGCAAAAACGGTTCTCCCCCGGTAATAGAAATGTACGGTTTTCGGCGATAACTGCTTATTTCATCAATAATTTTTTTGATTTCTTTTATGGAAAGCTCCCGCCTGCTGGTATCCGGTCTCTTAAAAAAGGCGGCGCAGGTAACACAATCTGAAGTACATCTATGAGTTACTTCAAAACAAATATGATCAGGAAATATTTTTTTTCGCACCTTGTTTTTAAAAAAATTATATGGCGGCAGATGTTTGACCCTTAATAGAGTTAAGGCTAATTTTATAAGTCTTTTTACAAGCGGCATTTTATTTATTATCTCTATGTGATTTACTTGTTTTTTGCTATAGCACTATTTAAAATTGCAGTCGAAAATAATTTATTAAAAACCTCTTTAAACTATGACGCATTTTTGCGTAAAATATAAATCTTTTAATTTCCTTCATGCTTATTTCGCATCGTTTGCTAAACATATTCAATGACTCAATTGGCGTCTCAAAAAGATGTTTTTCTTCTTTTATCCTTGCAAAGGCATCTTCTCTATTTATAGTACCCTCTCTAATCATAACGCTTAATTCCTGAGCTAACGACGAATATCCAAGCACTTCAAACTGCATATATTTTGCCGCATCATGGATTAAACAGTCGGAATGCTGCAAAATCCTTGAATCATCAGGGAGAATAAATCCCAGCTTTTTCGTTAAAAATCGTTTTATTTGATTTTCGTTATATTTTTCATATAAAAAATAATTCAAATATTCGGGGCATGGGGTTGTTTTTTCGCAAGATTCTTCATCTACTAAAAAAGCATTGCAAAATTTTTTACTTTCGTCTTGCATTTTTCTTGCAGTCTCTTGAAATATTCGTTTTGACTCAACTAGTACTTTTTTGAAGGTTTCTCTTTCTTGCTTTCTAGTTCTTCTGCCTATAAGTTCCTCCGGGAACCTTTCCCAAATTGAATTATTTTTTAAAGGAATGACTTTATTGAACATTTGATAGGGGGTATGCCCTTTAACAAATAGCGGGATGTTGTTTTCTAAAACAATTTTTGATCCTATTACACGCGAAACTCTTATGCAGGCTTCACATGGCCATCCGCAATGGAGTAATGACCAGCGGTAAAAATATTTTAGCATTTTCATGGGGATTTTAACATACCTATGTTCTAAGTGCAGCTTTTCAACAATAAGGCTGATATTTTCCCTTGCGCAATCCGTAAGAAAACCATTATCATTTGTATAGGTTAATACTTTTAAGCCATATCTATTTTTAAGCTGATAAGCAACATACGCACTATCCTTTCCGCCGCTTATCCCTACAAGGCAGTCATATTCACCTTTTCCGCGTATCAATTTTAATTTTTGCTCGAGTATTTTTTGATCTTCAATGCGCACGTTTATTTTATCTTTGACATTTTCATAAGTACGGCAACAATTACATATGCCGTCCCTATCGAAAGTTATATGTAATTGATGGGAATTAAGAAGACAACAGGCGCACGTTTTCATGCGGAATAATCTTTCTCTCTTTCAATTGTTAAGGGTTTTGCATTATAAAATATGCTAAGTAATTGATTTACGCTTACAAGCATTTGGTAAAATTATTTAGGGGATTTCTAATAATTATACTGCTATCTTAACCTATGTCTGATGAACCCGTAAATCTTTCCAGAAAAATAAAAAGCTGAATTTATTAACAAAAACAAGGCAATAAAAAATTTATCAATTAATCGGCCTTCGAATTCATTCGCGATAGTTAGAAACCAAAAGCGTTGATTTGTGCGCCCATCCGGCAAAGAAGAACTACTGTTTTTAATCCTTGAATACGCTTGTCCTGCTCCCTGCTTAAAGGATTTAATGAGATAAACGCTTATGGGCTTTGGCGGAGTAATATGAAAAATAGAGAGTTTTTCAAAGCATAACATCCTGCCGCCATTTTTTCTTATGCGGTCCTGCATTTCTTTCTCAGCGCTGCCGTAATGCATCGTGTCGTCAAACACGCCGCAGCTCTGGAATATCTCTCTTCTATATCCACAATCTCCGCCTAATAAAACCGCTGTTTCCCCTGAAGGTGATGTATTGCTCTGTACATAAAAATTGTTAAGTTTATTTCGGCTTATCGCGCAAATGTCAAATTTGTCCCTACAGCGGTACCCGCCACCAATAGCATCAGCATCTCTATGCAGCCGGAAAGTAAGTAAAACTTCATTGAGCCACAGTTTATGGGCAGGCACGCAATCATCATCAAGAAAGAATAAGATTTCTCCGTTTGCCTCTTCTATTCCTTTATTTCTGGCACTATTGACACCCTCGCCCCGCGCACGAAAGAGCTTTACTTTTGAATAACGCCTGCTTCCCGTAAAAAACCATTGTTCTGTAGTTCTGTCTTTTTTGTCCATAACAATAATAATTTCCCAGGAAAAAGAATCATACTTTACTCGCTGACGCCCAAGCATTCTCAAACATCGCTTTAGTGTTGATACTCCATCGCAGGTTGGGATAATAATAGAAATGTCCATTCACACTCCTTTAAGTAATTACTATTTCCGGTTTAATTGCGCCGCGATTTCTTTAGCATAATAAGTAATAATAATATCTGCTCCCGCACGCTTGATAACACGCAGAATTTCCCAGATAATCTTGCTCTCATCTACCCATCCACATTGTGCTGCTGCTTTAACTAAAGAATATTCTCCGCTTACATTATAAGCAGCCAGAGGAATATTGAATTTTTGTTTAACCCTGTAGATTATGTCTAAAGAAGTAAGCGCAGGCTTTACCATCACTATATCCGCACCTTCCTGAATATCTAATTCCACTTCCCTTAATGCTTCGTTTGAATTAGCTATATCCATCTGATATGAGCTTCTGTCGCCAGACTGTGGAGCGGATTGCGCTGCCTGGCGAAAAGGGCCATATAAACCGGATGCGTATTTTGCGCTGTACGCCATAATCGCAGTATCCATAAACCGCGCTCCATCCAGCACTTTTCGTATCGCACCCACCTGGCCGTCCATCATGCCTGAGGGAGCCACCATATCGGCTCCTGCTTCGGCGTGAGAAAGCGCAACTTTTGCTAAAATATCTACAGTCAAATCATTATCAATAAAAGCAGTTGATGTCTCGCCTTTACTAAGATTTCTTATTATCCCGCAATGGCCATGCCTTGTATGTTCACAAAGGCAGACATTAGTAATAACCAAAATATCGGACACTCTCTTTTTTAACGCAGAAACTGCCTTCTGCATAAGTCCGTCTTTAGCGTAAGCTCCTCTTGCCGAATCATCTTTTTTGCTGGGTATATCAAAAAGTAAAACCGCAGGGATCCCCAGGTCTCTCGCCTCTTTCACCTCTTTTATTAAATGATCTACAGACAATTGAAACTGCCCGGGCATTGAAGAAATCGGATTTTATATTTTCCCCCTCCCTGAGGAAAAAAGGCATAATCAGATTATCCGCACTTAAAGAACTTTCGCGTACCAAGCGCCGAAAATTATTATTCTGCCTCAACCTTCTTAGTCTATGAATCGGGTAATGCATCATACTATCGCCTCAATTAAAAAACAGTTGAAATCCTGCGATGCTATATATTTATCAATAAGTAAAACTCAACAATCTAAATCCGCTAAATAGTTTATAAAAATCAGAGCATCTGTTACATTCTATCTTCTGCAGCATGTTTATCCCCAGTTCTCCATTGATAAAACGCGCTGTAAAAATACAGCCGCCTGTTAAAAGGATCTTTAACTGCACTGAATATATTATTAAAGTAAATCCCGCACGCCCATAACATCCATTTAAACAATATGGATTTTAAGTAGAAAAATATATCATAATATTTACGGTAAACAAGGCCGCAACGCTTTTCTTTCCACACCTTTCGACATATCAGTGTCCCCTGATATGAAGCGTACTTATGGTTTTCCATCAGCTGGTCTATTCCAGAAATGTTAAAACAGCTCATAGTCGCACTTTTAAAAAAATTTTTATGCGAAATTATAAAAAATAATACCTTCAGGACATCTCTCCACGTATCCCCAGGATAACTCATTATGAAAAACAAGTGATTCCATATACCAACCGCAGAAGATTTACGCAAAGCGTTTGATACAACATCAGGATCAATCCGTCTATTCATTGCATGCCCAAGCTTTTCGTTTAACGTTTCAATCCCACATCGCAATTGGATGCATCCCGCTTTTTTTAATAACCGGAAATAACTCATCGGTTCATCTTCAATTATAAAATACGCAGTCCAATAAATATCCAGCTTTCGCTTTATAAATTCTTCACAAAGACGGATAGAAAAATCTCTGCTTATATTTATCGCATTATCGGAGAATGAAAAATAAGAAACATTATAACGCTCTTTAATTCGTTCAATTTCATCAACAACTGTCTTTGGGTTTTTAATATATAACGGTTTCTTGCCAGGAACACAATAAGAACAGTTCAGTTTACATCCTTTGCTGGCTTCATACGGAACCATGATAACATCTTTCTGCCCATACAAAGAAAAAGGCAAATCACTAAAATCCGGCTCCATATTATCAGCATAGGCGGCAGCAAGGGGGTTAACTTTTACCTCCCCGCCCTTTCTGTATAAAAGATTTTCAATATTTTCTAACGGCTCTCCCCCTAACAACTTATCCAGGGCGACCTCGCCTTCTCTGACAATTATGTAGTCAATAAATGAGTAGCACTCTAAAAGCAAGCTCATCCGCTGGGTCATAAAACTTCCACCTAGTATGATACAAACGCCATACTTCTCTTTAAGATATTTCGCAAAACAAAGACTTGCAGCCAGTTGTTCAGTAGTCATCACCGAAACCCCTATATGAGTAAAAGAAGCCGCCGGCTCTATTAATAATTTTTCCCATTCAGACATAACCTTTTTCATACGTTCATGCGGTATATTAAAGTCGAGATACCTATTTACCTGCCTGGTATTAAGAAATATCTTTTTGGGATTATTGAACCAAAGCGGTAATTTCCTCACGATTGACCTGAGCAGCGGTATCGTGGTTATATCTTTCTCCCAGTATTTCATTTCAATATCGTCAATTCTCACATCCCGGCCTGCTCTCTTGAGATATCCTTTAAGCACCGCAATGCCCAGGCAAGGAGTAGGAAGCATTTTTTGGTTCGGAGAAGGCAGGTATAAAATAAGTATCCGCGTATTCATAATTTTTTCATTTTCTAGATATGTTCATATCCGTTATCAAATATCCCCTGCTTTTTCTACCGATTCAATCACGCATCTTTTAATCAACCATTGATTAAAAGACAGCAGGGGCAATGGCCTTAATATAATCCAGCCATCCTTCATAAAACTGCTATCAATACTTTTCGTTTTATATGATCTTAAAAATTCCATTCTTTAAATCGTCTCCTAAGCTGATAACAAAACAAAAACCAGTGATTTAAGCTTACTAGCGGGTCTTTTAAAAAAAACTTGACATAATTATCATACTCTACTTTTCTTTTCCCTGAGAAATAGATATCATGATAATGCTTAAGCATTTCTTTTATTGGCGGTAATCTTTTTGTTTTTTCTGAACACAAAATTCTGCCTTTAATAATTTTTCCAAGCTTTGAAAATAAATAAAGAATAAATATAAAGACATCTTGTACCGGATAAGCAAAGACCATGTCTGTTTTGTCATTCGATTTCGGTATTTCTATTTCTTTATTCTTAAAAAGAGCTAAAGAGATCAAAGGCCTGTTTATCCCCTGCCTTACTTCCGTCCATGTTCCCCTGCCTAATCGCACATTGATTTCCATTAATTTGTGCTCACCGTTTCTTGCGTCAATCTTAAACTGGGCGTGGCCGTATCCCACATACTTTTTATCCCGCAAAAGTGAAATAATTTTCTCGCAATACACGGGATTTTTTTCTACTGAATGTATTATGCCTGCACTTTGATGTATGATCATTTGCGGCCTTTGACAACTGGAGCATGATACATGTAATGCGGTACCGTCTTGTTTCATGTAAACACGCACATTCACGATCGTATCCCCGGGGATATATTCTTGTACTACAAATTCATGCGCGTTATGTTTATTATTTTTTATCCATCTTTCTAAATCATCTTGTTTATTAATAAAAAGTATGCCTCGTGCGGCACAGCCAAAACGCGGTTTTATAATGGCCATTGGGTTGTTCCTGCAGGTTTCTTTAAAGGAGGGGCTGTTAATATCTGTGGCGAGAAACGTTTCGGGACAAGGTATCTCTTTTTGCCGGGCAAGTTGTATGATGTTAAATTTATCTGCAATACTCTTTAATACTTCATATTCATTAACCGGAATAATAACGCCTCGCTCTTCGAATATCCTTTTATGTTTAGCTAAAAGAAAAACCTCATCATCACTACTGGGATATATGCAATTTATCCGTTCCTGCTCACAAATATACATGAGTTCATCTATGTATTCTTTTCCCACAGTAACGGTATAACCCTTATCCAGCATTATCGGCAGAGTATCGGGTGGTTTTGCCGATTTTATCCGATAAGCCTTTGATATCAACCGAGAATGCGCAGTAAATAAAAAAAATTGGGGGAATCTGCCTATATTCGGGACCGCAACAACGATTTTCTCGCAAAGATGATGGAGTGCGCGCACAATATCGTATGACTGGGGAGTATATGGATCGGTGATTAGTAGCCTTAGATGCTTTTTGTCGCAATAACATTTTTTGTCTTTAATAACCATTGATGCCCCCGGAATTATTGACATTAATACTCCTGACTTTATTGCTTCAAGCAATGATAAAGAATATTATAACTCTAGCCAATTGTTATTGTGTAAGAAACTTTATTTTCTGCCATAAGTCAATCCGCATCATTTTTAAGCTTGAAATATATACTATAGTTACGCTGACTATCTTTAATAAGAAATATTCTATTTTTTCCGGAAGAAGAATATTTAAACATACAAGCAGTGAGACTGCAATCAACGAAGCAACAATAACCGGTTTAAGATTTTTAATGTAAGTTTTCAGCGTGACTTTAATCATCCTATTCGTTAACAGAATAATCACTGGAGCATAAATAATTTCAGCGATCGTCACCGCTGCTGCAACTCCAGTAATGCCATGCCGAAGCCCTACAAGAACGCAAACGCAATTGAGAAGACAATAAAAACCTCCCCAGCGGCACAATATATCCGGTCTGCCTTTGGCAAATAACACAGATCTGGCTATGTTAGCGTGAAATGTTTTAGCTAAACCATTAATGCACAAGATTTGCACTAGTAATGCGGCCTTGAGCCATTTCACTCCAAATAAAAATACAACCAATTCCTTTGCATTAACACAGCTTCCCAGATATAACGGTACGCTGAATAACGCTGCACTTTGAACAATTTTTAAATAGAATTCCTTAAATAACTTATTTCCATTACGCCCCTGACTAAACGCCGGAAACAGCACTTTAAAAAATATTGGCGTTATATGCTGATAAAAATAATTTGCAATTGAATATGCAAAGAAGTAATATCCAATTGCTGCAACCCCTAAGAATTTACCGATTATCAGAAAGTCTAAATTTTCGGTGACATGATGGAAAAATGCCGTTCCTAAAACATTCTTGCCGAACTTAAACATTTTCCTCAGGCTAGCAATTTTAAAAGCAAAAATCGGCTGCCACCGACTGATTCTCCAGCTTAAGAAACAGCGCATCACGCTTTTAAACAGTAAGGCCCAAACCAGACTCCAAACACTGCGGCTTGCATATGCAGCAATATTGCCGATTAAGCTATACGCGATGATTCCCCCTAGTTGAGGCAGTATTATTTTCCTATACTCCAGTCTTTTGCTAAGAACTGCCTCAAAAATATAGGTTAACGCATCAAAAATAAATATAAGCGAAAGAATCCGCAAGATTAATGTCAAACTATTATTATTGAAGAACTCTGCAATAAACGGAGCAATAAGAAGCGTTACTAAGCTGAAAATTGTTCCGATAAAAAAGTAGGCAAAAAAAGCAGTAGCTATGGACTGCTCTCCTACATACTCTCCTTGTATTATTGCCTCAGACAACCCAATACCACGATGCAGCATCTGAATAAAATTAATATAAATACATGCTGTAGCAATTGTTCCGAAATGCTCCGGCAACAACAACCTTGCCAATACAATTGTCGCAATGAAATGTATCACGCGGGAAAAAAACTCACCCAAAGTTATCCAGGTAAATCCTTGAACAATTTTTTGCCGTATATTCATAATCATTAGAGACCGCGTAATGAGGTTACCTCCCGCTGAGAAACAACAGCCGAGTATTCATAAATAAGCTTATTGCGTCTCCATTCTCCAAGCAGAATCAATTTAAAGTTACGCACAAACTCAAGAAGATATTTCTTTGATCTCAGGCATCTTAAAAAAACCAATATTATCCGCAGGCAAAATAGATTCAAAACTCTATACTTCATAAAAATGTTTCCCCATGTCCCGAAAATTTTGTATCCGCCTCGAACAAAACTTAACGCATATTTTTTTTGAGTTTTATAAAAATCCTCTTTTGTGAAATCATACCCCCATTTACAATGAAAAACTTTTATTTTTGGATTAAAAATTATCACCTTGCCCTTATTAATTAAATTGTAATTAAATAATGTATCTTCTCCCACGGATCCTTTAAATTCTTCGGGAAATCTGTTTCCAGCTATATCTTTTTTCCGATAAGCAATATTGCAGCCGGGGATATCTTTTACGCGCTTTGTGCCTCCTACAGGAAACCATGATGAAAACTCAATGATATAGGAGGCCCAGGCCAGCGGAGATTCTGTCGCATTAATAACGCTTCCCCCCACTGCCGCGGCATCGGGATAAAGAGCAAGCGTCGCGATAATATTCTTCAGCCAATCTTTTTGAGCCCGACAATCATCATCTAAACAAGCGATGATCTCGCCTTTTGCCGCGGCAAAGCCCCGATTCCGCGCTGCGGCCACACCACGATTGGTTATTTCCCGAAGATACTTAATTTTTCCCCGCGATTCCGGTAACATGCGTTCTAAACACTCCTCGCTGCCGTCTGTTGACCCGTCATCAACAACAATTATCTCAAAGGCATCTTTAGGATATTCTAACCGCATCACGCTTTTGATGCATTCACAAAGTAATGCCGCGCGATTATACGTTGGGATCACAATGCTAATAAAAGGAGTTTGTTCGTTATTATTTAATGCCATAATAATTTTTGATTTCCCGGATTATGATTTCAACCTGTTCATTTTTTAACGCGTGCGATATGGGCAAGGAAATAATTTCTTTATAAGTCTGTTCGCATAGCGGAAAATCCGCTTGGCGATACCCAAGAAACTCAAATTCCTTACGCAAATACAGCGGGATTTCGTAAAAAACTTTTGCTTGAATCCCGCGCGTGAAAAGGTAGCGCCTGAGGCCACTGCGGTCTTCTGCTCTGAGCGTATAATTGCGGTAGCTATGTTCGCATCCGGTCTCTATGTTGGGAATTCTCAACTGTGGAATAGAGATAAAACTGTTATTATACATCGCCGCGATTTTTTTTCGGCGCTCAATTATTTCTCTAATATGCTGCAATTTTGTTATTAAAAATGGCACGTGAATCGGGTCTAAACAAGCCGGTGTTCTGCGGCTTTTTAAAACTTCAGTATCATGATGTATCGGTTCTTTCTGTTTAATTATTCTTTGAGCAAGTTTTTTATCCGAAGTAATAACCATGCCGCCATCTCCCATACCGCCTATTATTTTAGAAGGATGAAAGCTGAAACATCCCGCATTGCCAAATGTTCCAACTTTTTTACCATCCAAGGATGCGCCATGCGCCTGACAAGCATCTTCTACGACAGCAAGATTATATTTTTGGGCAATTTCCATAATTTGATCCATGCGGCACGGATTCCCATAGAGGTGGACCGGAAGAATCGCTTTTGTTCGTGAAGATATTTTTTCTTCTATCTTTAGCGGATCGATATTAAAATCTTCCCCAATATCAACAAAAACAGGCCGCGCGCCAACATCAACAATAGCCAAAGCTGTCGCAATATAGGTATGCGGTGTGGTGATGACCTCATCTCCCTCTCCAATATCGAACGCGCCAAGAGTTAAAGCGAGCGCTGCCGTTCCGGAAGAAACGCCTAGAGCATAGAGAACACCGTAGTATTTGGCAAAAGCAAGTTCAAATTTTCTTAGATATTCTTCGCAATCAATGGCGCTTTCCAAAACAAGCAAAGTACTCATTTCTTCTTGGATCCCCTTGAGATACAACGCGTTTTCCGCACAATAATTATCATAGGGAATATCCCAAGTGTTCCCGCACGCCTGCTTGATATATGAGCGCATCGCTTGCAATGAAATGCTTTCTCTGCTGTTTTCTAATTGCAATAGTTTGCGTGCCTGCCAGCAATTCTTTACAACTTTTGCCAATGACTTAAAAACAATCTCATATTTTCTCATAACACATTTTCTTCTTCACCCCGCATGAAAAATGTCGCGAAACTTTGGATTGCTTTCTTAAATATTTCATTTATAAAGCCCATCCCATAAGCTATGTGTATTGTCGGAAAAAGTATAAGCCCAAACAAAAAAACATTAAATCCCGCCTTAAAAATCAACGTTATGGCAGCAAATACTGTAAATATCCCGTAACCATATAAAGGCATTTTGGTTATGGCAAATGGGGGCCAGCATAGCAGCAAAAGATACACCACAAATAAACTGGGGATAACATAAATCATGTTAGTAACTTGTGGCCGGCAAAAAATTGCTTGTGCCCGGCCTTTTCCATATATGAAAATTTGCCGGCAAAAAGCGTCATACGTGTTTCTCCTTTCATGATATACGATTAATTCCGGAATATGCATCGCTTTACATCCGGCATCCATTAGTTGTTGCAGTAATAAATTTTCCTCTGCGCAAACAATCGACCCGTTAAAAAAAAGCTTGTTTTTTTCAAATACTCTTCTTCTAAAAGCCAGATTACAGAGAATCAACGCGCGTTCATCAGCAAAGATGGACTTACCAAAGCTGTTATACCTTTTACTCATCCATAATGTTCCAAAAAAACTGCCTAAAACGGCCCCCTGCGCAATCTGGAAACAACCGCTGCCGGGAGGAGTCAAATTCGGCCCGCCCATGATATCAACATCTTTGTGTTTTTCCATATTCCTTCGCAACACACTAAAACTATCTTTCGCCACTAACACATCGTCATCTAAAAAATAGACGACTTCCCCGCAGGCATATTTAATAAGCGTGTTTCGCGCCGCGCCTCTACTCTGCTTATCGGATTTTATGAAACGAATGTTGTTGTGTTTTTGGCTGTACTGCTCAAGCAAAGATTCTGTAATAAGGTTCTCCCCATTTATCAAAAATATAGGTTCTATATTAGCGAAGTCGTCGGCAGAAATAACGCTTTCAATATAGCGGCGCAAACTATTTTTTCTATCTGATGTCACGGTAAGGATAGAAATTTTTTTCATAAGATTTTTTCTTAAAAATAACTACCGTTGCAATATAATTTCGTATAAGCTCCCCTGATAGCCGACCACTCGAAATTCCTTAGCAAGTTTTATTTGAATTTTGTTTTGATTCTCTTCTTTTTTTATTTCCTCATCGGTTTTATCAAAAAAGTCTTTTGCCCCTCTCGTTCCCAGCACCAAAAACCATCGCCGTTCTAAAGCTGCTTCTATTGCTTCTCTCCATCTCCAAATAGCAAAATCGCTACCCCCTCCTTTAACAACACCATCTATTTTTAGAGGCCCGCGAACGTTGCCATAAATTCTCACCGAACTCTTTATTTCCTCTAGAAATATATTCGCCTTATAGCCATAACGCGGAGTTGACATTTTATAAGCAAGCCCCGGATTCCAATAGTAATATGCGAAAAGCGGAATATACATATTATCTTCAATGAAAATTGTCAACCCTTTTTTCTCATACGGTCTTATATTAGAAATTATCTTTCTTAATTGGGTATTCGGCCACCTAAATACACTGTTTTCATAAAAATCACAAACTTGCCTGCCAGATAAAATAAGAAGTATCATAAATACTGCTAGCCCTAAACGTTTCGGCAAATTACAGACGCTGTATCCGGATATCACAAAAAGCGGGAATAGGTACGCTAGGAAATATTTCATACGAAAGCTGCGCGTGTCGGCATTGACAAGGTTTACCAATACTATCGAACCGATTAAGACTAAGAGGACAGCAAGCAAAGCTTTCTTGTCGAATAAATCATCTTTTTGAAGCCTATTCTTCAATAAATATCTCCCTGAGAAATAAAGCAATAATATCGCATAAATAAGAAGTATCGCATTCGTTCCAAAGACCCCATCGCGCAAAACAACATATAATCTTTGCAGGTAACTACTATTATAGTATATTTGCTGAACCGTATTTTCTTTTATTATATGAATAAAGAAATATTTATACCACGGCATATAACATCCTAACGGGATAATCGCGGCATACGGTATATCTCTATATTTGTTTTTTCTGTCGTTCCGTAAAACAATTATTAACAATGCCTCAAACAACAATACAAGAAACCCCGTATAATGGGTGTAAATTGTGGCTATATTTATTACAGCGAGAGCAATACCGTTCTTTTTGTTAAAGCCGTTTTGTTTCAACATCTTAAACAGAATATAAAATGATACCGTAACCAACATATTTAATAACGAATAACATCGTATGAACCGAGAGTAAAAGATGAATCCCAAGGTAAAACTTGCCAGGGTCGCGCTTAAATATCCCGCCTCTCTGTCCACTAACAACTTTCCCATTTTAAAAACAAATAAGATAAATATTACATTGAATATTACTGATGGGAACCTGTAAGCCAATACGCTACTGCCGAAAATCCGGGCCCAAAGGTTGAGAAAAAATTCATAAAATGGCGGCAAATTATTCATATACCAATAGCCATAATTATTGTTTAACATCAATATGTCGGAAATCGGGTGTTGAGAGATGTGAAGGCTAAAATATTCGTCTATCTCAAGCTCCCTCACGCCTAGTTGATATACTCCGAGAATAAATGTGAAAATTAAGATGATAACCACTGTCCAGTCTATTTTCCTGCTTTTTTTTTCTAACATATATTATAAAAAAAGTTAAATGTTTAAAATTGGCCTTTATTTTTCGCTAGCTTTTTTCTCTCCTGTTTCGATGAACTCATACAATTCTATAAACATATTTTCTCTGTGCAAACTGCATATTACTTTGTATTTTTCTTTAAGATATTCTCTTGCCGCAGAAGCATCGGCCTCAATTCCCCAGCCATCATCCCAGAATGAGGATATTAACCAAATCCGCCTAAACCGCCCTTCTTTTACTTCCCCCACTTTTACTTTTCTGAATTCAACAAAATGGAGAGTTTCTTTATCCTCATAGTCACTAATCGGCAACCACTCTCCATTTTTTAGATGATTTAAACGCCGTACTATCCATAGCGGCATCTTGTTATATTTGGGAATAAAAACCCTGATATGGCGAGTTATTTTACTGGGATACTTATATGGCCTGAAATGCACTCCGATGATTAGATTTGCCTGCATATCTGCGCAGGCCAAGACATCGCCGCTAGATATGTTTTCGGCAATAAACCGCAATGCCTTGCTATAGTCTCTTTTCTTGTGAACACCCATGTGATATATTTCCTGATCCCTATCGCCTGGAAAATATCCTTTATAATAATTTACTGATCCTGCCGATATCCCAAAAACCAAAAATAGACATATTGGTATCCTAAACACTTTTTTATCTATGTTCATTACTCCGTTAGCGACAAAAAGATAAAACAAGAAAGAAAAAGGCAAAAATGCGCGATCAAGATATATATTGGTTATTAACTTTGAAAAAAGATAACTGGCTACAAGCGGAAAAAACAAAAATGTGCTTAATGTCAATATAGCTGACTTATTTCTTCCAAACTTAAATAACCCGTAGAGAAATAGGGATATGAGAAACGGGGCAAATATAAAATATTGCACGGGGTTATTATTGTATCCGATAACAAAATTTGTTAAAGTTATTAATATCGACTTCGGCCCCGGAGATGCAATCCATGAAAACCCTATTATACTTTTAAATTGGGTGACAAAAATATATAGATATGGCATAAAGAATAGAAAGATAACAATAGTGTATAATAACCATTTTTTAAAATATCTCCTATTCTCTTTCAGCAGCAAAGGCACAGCAAAACTTAATATTAGAAAAATAAGGAAATAATTTGAATATATGGACAGAATGCCTGTAAAGAGGTATCGCTTCCACATTAAGGGTTTGTTCTCTCGTAATGCCCTGATATAAAAATACATCATAAGTATTCCCAAAAAAACGCTTAAGCTATATGTCCTTGCTTCCTGGGCATACCACATCTGCATGGGGCTGAACACAAATAATAATACCGCACAGATAGTTGTGTTTTTTTCTACGAAAAGCCGTGCAAATTTAAAGAACACAATCCCCGCTAGAATATTCATGATAACCGAGAATATTCTCAACGCATAAGCAGTCTCTCCAAAGACAATGCTCCACAAATAAATTAATAAATAATACAGCGGGGGTTGCTGGTCAATCCTAAGATAACTCAGCATTGTCTTTATCTGTGAACACCCGGCATTATAAGCAAAAGTACTAAGATCAATATATCCCCATTGCGCGGTTATTAATTCATCGTACCAGAGGCTAAATTTGCCTAATGAATATAGCCGTAAAAATATACCCGCCCCCAAGGCTCCCAGAAGAAGTATCTTCATCCATGCTTTCTTCTTATCAACCTTATTTTTTTCTATATTACTTTTTATCTCATTTTGCTTCATTGATTGTTTTCAAGTTTTACGCCAAATATACGGTTATACTTAAATCCGAAATTAGTTCCGATAGTTAAATCCATAGAACAGCCATTTTATATATCTTTTACCGTCCTTGTACAAGCGGAAATGCGACTGCCCCTTTCTTCTTTCTCTCCATACCGTGGGAAGTTCGACAATTTTATATTTGTTAACAAAAACTTTTAAAATTAACTCCGCGGAGATTTCAAACCCCGCACTTTCTAGAGTAAACGAGTCACAAGCTTTCTTCCTCATCATTTTAAAAGAATTTGTTGAATCATGACAGGGTATTTTTGTGCCTATTGCAAAAATCCAGTTCACAAACCTCGATCCTATAGATTTAAGTAATGCCCCGCCAATGCGCCTGCCGCCTTTTATATAGCGGGACGCGCATACAACATCAGCGCCTCGACAGATATGCCGATACATCTCTTCTATAAGCCCGACGTCATCGCATCCATCGGCCATAACCGGAATAAAAACTTCATCTTCCGGCACCAATACTATCCCTTGTTTTAAAACGCCCGCAAACCCTTGATGAGTCGTGTTGGTAATAACTACAATATTTGTATGCGTTTGGGCAAAGCTATTAACGATTTTAAGCGTATTATCTGTCGAGCAATCATCAACGATGATAATCTGATAATCTAGCGTAAGCTGGGAGATAACCGCTTTTAATGTATCATTTACAAGTTCCTGTTCGTTATAAACAGGAATAATAATATTTATCCGCATTTTCTAATAAAAATACCTATTTATTTCTCTGTTAACATATTTTTAAATCACACCCCGACACCTGGGAGGCAAATAATTTAGAAAAGCTTGTATTATTTTTGAGTAGGTTTTGTGCGTTATCCGCTACCACTGTCTCGTTATCGGCAAGATAATAAACCCTATCCATAGCCATTAAAGTGGATAATCTGTGCGATACTACAATTAAGGTTGATATTCCTTGAATCTGTTTTATCTTCGATAATATCTCTTCTTCCCTTTCGGAGTCTAAAGACGACATTGCTTCATCCATTATCAGGATTTTTGGCTTTTTAATCAGGGCTCTGGCAATAGCAATTCTTTGTTTCTGGCCTTCGGAAATTTTACAGGCGTTTTCGCCGATAACCGTCTCATACTTTAATGCCAACCCTTCAACAAACGCATCTATGCCGCAAAGCCGGGCTGCTTCAAGAATCTCTTTATCGCTTGCACCCTCTATCCCATAAGCGATATTGCTTTTTATTGTATCATTAAATAAAAACGGATCCTGTAAAGCCATCCCTATTTGCCCGCGTAATGACTTAAAACTTAATTCTTTTATATTTTCCCCGTCAATAAAAATACCCCCGTTTAACGGGTCATATAAGCGCAGGATAAGGTTCAACAGCGTGCTTTTGCCGCAGCCGGAAGGGCCGGCAACAGCAATATGCCTGCCGCCTTTAATATCAAAACTAATATTTTTTAATATATATTCTCCTTCTCTATAACCAAAACCAACATTTTTAAAAACCACTTCTCCTTGTTTAAATACTACCTTTTTTGCATTTTCAGCCTCGATCAGCGTTGTCCTCTCATCCAAAATTTGTGCTATCCTTTGACCGGAAACAATTCCCCTAATAGTATTTTGAAAAAAGTAAGCGAATTGGCCCTGTAACCCCATCAATTGGCCAAAATAAACCATAATCGCCGTAAGGCTTCCTAAGCTCATCCTACTCTTTATTACCTGATAACCACCATATAATGCAATTATTCCAATTATAAGCTTGTTTATTATATCAGTAGTGCAATCACTAAAGACTTCTAATCTTGTCTGCTTTTTCTCTATCTTCATATTAACAATTAATCTCTTTAAATAATTCCGAATGGTAGAAGACTCCTTTCCGCAGGCCTTAATCAGCTGAATATGCGAAAAAACCTCTGCTAGACTACTAAACATACCCTGAGAGTTTTCAAATAAAGTTTTAAAAATCCTGCTCAGCTTTCGGCTGAAATAATAAGGAGGTAAATACAAAAATGGCGTAAGTAAAAAGGCGAGAATTGCCATCTTCCAGTTAAGATAAAATACGATTATAAGACTAAATAATAACCTTGGGAAAAGGGATATCGCCTGGGTTGGTGTTATCGTAACAAAACTCGTCACCCTATTTATATCGTAACTAATCTTATAAATATGCTCTCCGGTAGATCTATCGACAAACCATAAAAAAGGGAAATCCTGGATATGTCTAAAAACCTTCTTATTCAGATCAAAATACACCCTGCGGTTTATATACTTACCTAAAAATTCTTTTAGTATATCTATTAGGCTGCCGCCAATAAAAACACTTCCAACAATTAATAGTAAAATAACAAGAATTCTTAAATCTTTACTACCTATTGCTTCATCAACTATGAACTTGGTAAGATAGGGGTTGATCAAACTCAACCCTGCGCTTAACCCGCTTAATATGAATATCAGCACCCACTTATTACGATAGGGCGAGAGAAGGCTAAAGAATCTTAATAAGCGTTTAATTTTGATTTCATTAAATTTATCCATTTATTTTTTTGCGACTTCATTTCCTCCATCAGACACTCAATAATCTGACGCCTAGACAGCGCTTTAAAAACTATAACAAGAAGCTTATCTCTTAACATAAATATCCCTTGACTAATGCAGAGCATTACCCTAATCCTTAGCTGAAAATCATGGATTATACCCACAGTTCTTCTGCTCTTTGGAAGCAATAAATCTTCATTACAAAAACAATAAGTCTCAATTGCGGGTACTTGGGGCCGCAGGATAACAACAACTAAGTGACGCCTGTTCCGGTTGAAGTTTTATCCGAGTAATTACCGGATTAAATTTATGTTTTTTCGGCTTTTTTTTATCTGTTTTCTGAACCTTTTTCATATTATATCTCCTTAAAATATTGATCTAGGGGTAAAGCCAAGTACTATTATATTCTAACAAAAAATTATCTCTTTATCTATTATGTCTTTTATCGTACTTTTTCACAAAACCGACAACACTTTTATTATTTACAAATCCTAAACGATAACACGGAACTTTTTTAATTAAATCCTGGCAAAATAAAA
Organism: Candidatus Omnitrophota bacterium; assembly: GCA_018813905.1. Lineage (GTDB taxonomy): Bacteria > Omnitrophota > Gorgyraeia > B26-G9 > B26-G9 > JAHJAO01. The sequence continues at coordinate 22,732 of JAHJAO010000069.1, read as the reverse complement.
CAATATTTTTTAAACAATCTTTATCCCAGAAAACAGGAAAAAGCACGGGAAAAATCCACATAAATGCTTCTTTTTCTGATAGTTTTTTTATTTTATTTTTTGAAGCATGGTAAATAAAGAATATACTCCCAAGACAAACTGTTTCTATTTTTAAACTCAGAATGTCACAAAAATTACCTCGCTGAAAAGGGGAGCCAAATATAAAAAATCTGTTTTTTATTTTACGTATAATAATACGCTCATCATTTAGCACTACTGTCTTATTCTGTTTGCTCCAAAAATCGGACATTGTGCTTTTTCCTGCGCCGGATTTACCAGCAAAAACAAATCCTTTGCCATTTTGCCGTTTTATCCCAGCGGCATGGACAAGAACGCCGCATCTTTTTTTCGCGAAATTCCGCGCCAATAAGACCTGTAAAAAATTACAAATACTAGATATATTTTCTATTAAACACCTTTTATCTTTAACCGATAAAACATATGCCGTTATTATAGTAAAGGTTCTATTCGCGATTATTACCTGTTCATTATTGCTATTCTCAAGCATAATTCTGTAAATATACTTATTTCCCTTCTCAAGCAAACACCAGCTTTTATTCATAATAAAAACCTGTTTTGCATTGCAAATCTGCGGCAGCTTATTTACCCTTTTTATAATAATAGAAACACTGCTTTTTTGCCTTCCTTTATAAATGAGCTTATCGAAATGCGTCAAGAAACAGGATTCTTGCGCTTGCTTTATAATTTTTGTAAACGCAATATCGCTCTGGGCCTGAACAATCACACCCGCAATTTTAATTCTCACCTTATAATTTAGCATTTTTCAGCAACCCTTTTAATCCATGTAATTACTTATCATCGCCCCTGTATATCTGCTTTTGATTCTTCTTTCTAGACTCAGCAAAATGGCGGCATTGAAGATTGCATCCAGTAGAATTCCTGTTTTCAAGCCATGACATCCCCGGGCACCACGCGCAATAAAGCTTCAATTCGCATTTAGCGCAGCGGTGATCATCCCCTGGCTTAATGCTTCCCACAAATCTCTTCAAGTCTTCCCAGGCATTCCTGAAAGAGCTTTCCAAGATATTAAATATAGGCTTATCTATATTCACGCACGTCTTTAACCAGCCCCTTGGAGTAATTGCCGCTTTCATTTGACCTGCGCCGCAATTAAAAAGATCGCCGGTATCCGGAACCCAGCTGTAAGTGGTATCTCTATTTAAGTCAACTTTTTCCATTTGTATCATGTCTTCAATTTTGCGTGTTCTGTATCTATAGGGTTTCCTTGAGCCATTTAGCTGCGGCAACACCATGGCATCAAACTCGTAGGGAATTTTTAAAGAAGCGGCAAAATCCCGGATATCTTTTATTTCTTCCTCATTCGCTTTTAACGCACAGGTCTTAAGCCTCAAACTGGCCCCTTTCTTATGCAAAAGCCTGGTGCTGTTAAAAACTCTATTACGAGAACCAACCACTCCGGAAATTCGCTCAAAGACACTCTTGCTCATTGCCGGGATAGTGATCTCTATATCCGGCCGCAAGGCAGTCAATTCTCCGACCATTCTCTCATCTATTAATGAGCCGTTGGTATAAATAATAAGCTCAAAGCCGCGTTTTTTAGCGTAGCGCAGGATATCCATGATATCTTTTCTCATAAACGGCTCGCCGCCGGTAAACCTTAAATAAAGGCAGCCCGTATCCTTCAATTGGTCCAGGATAGTAAATATTTCCTTCGTTTTTAGTTCCCCCCTTTTTTTCTTATAAGCCGCAGGCAGATAGCAGTGTTTGCATTTGAAATTACAGCGATATGTCAGCTCGAAAATCATCAATAAAGGAAACCCTTTATCTCTGGCCTTGTTGAGCATCCGCTTCCTGAAGATATTGTAGGTCTGGGTTTTCATTGCTCTACGTCTTGCCGCACATTTGCCGTTTTGTGGCTTTTGCCAATTCACAATAATAAGGGATAACTTCTTTCATCGTTCCTTTTTCAAGATAGGCCATGCCCGGACAAAAGGCGCATAGTTTTCTTAAGCCGCAGCTTTTGCATTTTGAGAAGGCTGCAGATTCCCAAACCCTTGCCAGAGATAATAATTTTTTCTGGGCGGTTTCAATATCTACTCTAAGAAGGCTAAAAGAAGGCTTTCTCACTGTAGTGCAGCTAAAGGTATTCCCGTAAGGATCAAGGTGAACGCAGTCTTTTTTCTCAAGAAGGCATTGGCACAAAGAGGGCTTTGCGCGTAAAATTTCTTCTTTTAATAAAATTTTTACCCCGGGTATACGCAGGACTTCATCGGGCGATACTCTCAAGCCGCAGGCCGAGAAATCGCCGTTTAAACGCGGGCTTATGCCAAAAGACGGCCAAAAGCCTAAGCCCAATTTTTCAACAAATCTTTTTATATTATTCGCTTCTTCTAAATTATCCCTGGTTAGCTGTGTCTTTATCTTCAGCGGCAGCTTTGCCTTCAGCATCATATCTATCCCCCGCATTACCTTAGCAAAAGAGCCTCTTACCTGTGATATTTTCTCATACAATGCTTCATCAGCCGCATTTAAAGTAATTTCGATTTTAGCCGGCGGTTTCTTCGATAGATAGCCGGCAACTCCCTTACTTATTGAATAGCCGTTTGTGAACAGCGCTATGATAAATCCCTTTTCTTTGGCGTATGAATAAAGTTCCAGAAAGTCGGGCCGCGTCAACGGGTCTCCGCCGCTAAAATACAGCCAAAGGACTCCGGCGGCGTAAATTTTATCAATAATATTTTTTACCTGCTGAGTATTTAATTCCTTCTTTATGTATGCCGGATTATTATAACAATCCACATAACAGTAGTTACAACGCAAATCGCATTTAAAAGTCAGCTCAAATTGGCAGACCTTAGGCCTGTTCAGGCTCCAGCCCTTTTTACGGATATTCAGATTAAATCTTTTATACGAAATGTCTTTCATGCCTTATCTATGCCTATACGGTTTGCCTTGATAGGGGTTTGCTGTAAAGAGTTGAATGCTTAAAATAAGTTCTTTCAGATTTATCATGGCTGTCTCTCTTCTTTTTTCTTTGGACCTCTATGCTCCAGCTCCAAACCATTGTTCCAGGCAAATAGCTGCCGATTATTTTCCCTCTTATTCTATCTCCTTTCTTTAACGGCGCGGGATTCTGAATAGGGAAGAAGCGTTGTTTCCAATGAAGGACGCTGCCCGGTAAATTAGAAAGCGATATAGACCTTGATAGTTTTACGCAAAACCAGGCGCCTAGCCCATATAACATACCGTCTCTGGCAATATCGAACTCAAAAACTCCCTGCGGATATAGCTGCCGGGCGCTTTTTATCTTATAAAAATCTGCTGAGCAAACAGCTGCGGGAGAAGCTAATAAGTCAGCTGGTTTTATCTTGATCGGATAATAGCAATTAACAGCATGGTTTCGAATCTCTGAGAAGTCAATCCCATATTTTTTGCCCCGCCAAAAGTCAACCCTTTGCCTGTAAAACTTCGGTGCTTCTATCGGCGCTATTATGATTTCTCCATGCGACGGCATTAAAATACCCGTTCTCTTTAAGAACCGCGCCCTTGCATCATGCAGATACTTTATAATATTTTCTTCCAGGAGCAGAAAGCCTATGATCTCGCAAATAACTACGTCCGCTTTTTCCGGCAATGTAACTTTCGCCGAGTTACCTTTAATAAATGTGATTTTCTTGTCCAGCCCATTGGCCTTGGCTATTTTTCTAGCCGCATCGATTAAGCTGCCGTTTTGCTCTATAGCGTACACCTTTCTTGCCCCTGCCCGAAGAGCAAAATAACTCAACAGGCCCGAACCCGCACCTATGTCTATAACCACATCCCCTTGCTTTATTACCTCTCGAATCGCCTTTTGATAGGCCTGGCATCTGATTTTATCTTTGATGAATTTTTTGTGAAGGAGAATCATTTTATCGCCTTTATCCGCCTTAAATCTTTGAGGAATTTTTGCATTTCCTTGTCCACCTCTTTCTTCGTCGTATCAAACTTCTTTAAAATGAGCTTTTTGATCTCCGAGAGTATCCTTTTGCTGTTAATCATTTTCCAGACCTCTGAGGCAACCTTATTTAAGGAATAAATACACTTTATCTCATCTGCCCTCTTATAAATAGGTAAAAGCAGCGTTTCATCACCAAGTACTCTTGTTACCATCTCTGGATTTTTATGCAAAACCATTGTTTTCTTCATCATCATCCTCCTATGTTTATTTTTTAAAAGCTACACCCCTTTTTAATCTACCATAAAGCGGCTTTATTAATCCGATAGCACCGGCAATCAGTGGAGAAATATAAACTATAATCAAATTAATAATTTCTTGTCTTTTATCAAGATAACTAATTACCTGGCCATTTTTTATCACACTTGCTATTTTACCTAAAATCATTTTCTCATCCACAAGTTCTGCGGAATCTGTGGAACTGTCGCCCCGGGCATAAAAAAAACGCTTTTTTTCAGTTTTTACTTCCCTTATTAAACGATGGCAAACAATTTTATTGCTTGTCCTATACAAAATCACATCGCCGATCTTTAGCGTTTCCGCAGGCCTTTTGCTTATCACTACCTTATCCCCTGTTTTTAGAAACGGCCACATGCTAAAACCTTGGGTTTTAAAAAAAAGCGCCCCCTTTGCCGTTTCATCATTTTTTTTAAAAAAATTGGGCTTTTGTTTACTGGCTATAATTCTCATTATCACTGGTTTGCATAAATTAGAACCCGCTTTAAAAATGATAAACGCTAAGCGTATTTTATATAAAAAATCTGTCTTTTTATTATAAGGCTTAAGGTTATAAAATTTAGCAAATTGCTCCTTTGGTATTTTTAAAATATATATCAGTGGCTCTATAAGACTATCATATAAAAGAAAATGTTCTTTTGCATATAAATCTTTAACCTTTTTGCTTATGTTCGGAGAAAATGTATTTTTATATATAAACTTTTCTATTAAAAACTTTATGCTTTTTGAAATGTTTAATTCTTTCAAAACGCTTTTTGGGATCCCAACACCCGTCATGATTACTACTTCAGACAAAAGAAAAAATAGCGCGGTACGCATTTTATCTTGATAGGCCTGCTTTAAAAGATACTCCCAATTGATGTTTCCCCTATATTTATTTAACAATAACGCTGCATCACAAACATTTTTCAAACTAAGAGTTTTTCCAAGTCTCCGCAAATGTAAACATAAACTAAAGAGGCTGTCTTCCACAGACAACACTTGTATATGTTCCCCTTTACCGTAAATTTTCCTTATTCGCTCCCATAAGCGCGGCAATATCTTATGATTATTCCGTTTGAAATCCAGAGCAAAATGCATTTCTATTAAAGGCTTATCTTTTTTACAAAAACTGAGATGGCATTGCTTTTTTTTCCAATAATCCTCTTTTAAGCCAAACAGTTCTTTTTTGTATCCTAAAGAGCAAATAATCGCTTCTGCTTTTAAAACCTCCTCTTCCCTGACTAAAATATCCACATCCAGCATTGGCCTAAACGGATGCTGCTTGTATATATCTTCTAAAAATGCTGTTCCTTTTATCGGGACAATAGCAATCTTTTTCTCTTCAAATTTTTTTGATATTTGTAAAAATTCTTGCCAAAGAATCTGGTTGTTGACTAAATTACTATATTGATCATTTCTTAAAAAATCCATCAAAGAGGCTGGAATTATCGCAGGCAACTCTTTAAAAATCGAATAGATAAAAGGCGCTATCCCGTGATAAATACTAAGTTCTTTAAATATACCCCAATTTATCCGGCGCGAGCTTAACAAATCCTCCAGGTATTCGTCTTTGCCGTAAATAATCCTCTTTATGATCAGGATAATCAAAGCCGCTTCGGCTGAGAACATCCTCTCCTCTATCGGATAAAAGTTTTCCCGAATAGCTGTTTTTCGATTAGTTTTTAACATATCTGAACACCCATACCCCGTTGAACTCTTTCTCAAATTCCCGCTTAAAATTTTCCTCCAACCAGTTTTTGACTGATTGGGAATGTTCATCTAAGGTCCCATTTTTTGCCCAATTCGAAGAAACCACCCATAACCTTTCAAATTCCAAACCGTTTATCTTATAAAAAGGCAGGCGATATTTGTCCTCCCATACAGGCCTTTGCCATCTTGAATCTAAAAATTGAGGGTCAAAAAATTGATATATGGATTTCGATTTAATGCGACTATAGAAGCCGTACTCATTCAAAGGCGCAGGATGAGTAAAGGCAAGGGTGTCGTTTGGTTTCAAGTTGTCTTCTATAAATCTAACTAGGGGGCGTATCGGTTTTTTTATATAAGTGCCGATGTGATGAATCAACGGCTCATACATCCGATCGGTAAAATATCTATAATCGGCTATGATAAAAAGCAATCCTAAAATACAAAGCAAAGAAATTCTTGCTGCTCGCTTGGCAGAAACTACGCCTAAAGACACTATAAGATAAAAATAAGGGCTAAATACAATCAACCCGCGATCCAAATATACGGAGAAAAATGTCCGGGAAAAAACAAACGCCAGCATAACCGGGATAAATGTTAAACCACAACAGAATACAAAGTTGTTTTTGAATTCTTTATTGCCGCGTATCGCAATTAATCCGCACATAAAAGACGCCACGGCCAATACATTCATGACAAAATAAAGGAGGGGGGTTCCGCTATAACCCAACAGGAAATTTTCAAAAGTAATCAGCAATGATTTCCACTCTGGTTTTGGCAACCAAAACCCCGCCCAGACAAAATAAAATTTTTCTAAAAAGCGGGGTAAATATAACGTAAACCACAAAATAACCAATAAAAAGCAAATAACAGTTTTCAAGCTAAATGCGGCTTTTTTAAACATCCCGACATATCTGCCTTGGGCAATAAATAAGAAAATGAAAAAATAATTGGCATATAAGCCCGCTAATGAGGCAAGCAGAAAAAATATCCAGTTTTTGCCGTCGGGATTCTTCAATGCCTTAAAAAGAAAGCAGCTTGATAATAACCCAAAAAATAAGAGCATAGAATAATCGCGCGCTTCCTGAGCATACCATAAATGAAACGGGGATAGTGCCATTAAACTAGCAGCGATAAGCCCGGTTTTTTTATTAAAAAGCTCTTTGCCGAAAAAAAAGATTAAAACTACAGACAAAAAGCTGAATATTAAAGATGGCATGCGCAGGCTAAATTCAGAAACTCCAAAAATCTTTACCCAAAAATGCAGCACTATCCCATAAAGCGGCGCGTTCCAATGGTTCCAGGGACATAGCGCATATCCAACACTGCCTATTTCATCATACCAAAAATCGTGATAGCCCAAGCGAAATAAACGCAAGGCAAAAGCAATTAAAAAAACCCCTGAAATCGGTCCATATTTTATCTGTATATTATTAAAAATTAATTTTCGTGGTATTGCCATTAAAAGCTCCTGTCCCATTCTGCCCGCGTAATGACTTAAAACTTAATTCCTTTATATTCCCCCCGTCAATAGAAATATTGCCGTTTTAAGTCGTCGAAGTATCGAGTCACTGGAAACGGCGCAGCGAAAGAAATCTAAAACGAATCCCCCCGCATATCTTGCAATTATATGTGCGTTTATGGCTTAAGCTTATATAAAGCCAGCGGGGCTTAGCCGCCGGCTTTTCTAAAAATTTGGAGGGGATGATCTGCCAAGCTGGTTTTGTATCTTTTAAGATACTCTCCCACCAATAAAAGCCTACGCGCTGTTCCCAGCTTATTGCCTCCGGCTATTTAATATTTGCTGTATGAAATTATTTATGTCTTTCAAAACATCTATGGGGAAATAAACACAATCTTGTAAGCAATGCTCCCGGCATTGGCTTGCTTTCCTTCTTATCTTCCAGGCAGCCGGGGAAAACCATATTTTTTTTAAAGCGTGCTTCTTTAGGTCACCGTAAACTCCCAGACAACTCCACACCTTTGCGTCCGCAGTAATAACTATCCTTTTTATCCCCTCATAGCATTTAAAATTAGGGCTCGCTCTGTGACCTTTAAAATACTCCGGCATAGCTTTTAATATCGCTTCATCAGTATAAATAAATAAGTCATTTAGCTGGTTCTTTTTCTTCATCACTTCTTTCATGATCTCCCGCAACCGATCTATTTTATCTTCCGCGGGCCAGAGAAAGTTAGTCCTCTTCTCCTGCATGTTTGTATTGTCGAAAAGCAGCGGCTGCAGGACAAGAATATTGCACTTTTTCGCTCGGGCAAATTCGATAATTGGTAAAATGTGCTCTAGATTGTTGTTCATAATCGTAAAATTTATGCCTAAGGTGGGGAACTCCGCGGCATATTTTGCTTTGTAATAATTAAGTTTGTCCATGTTTAGCTGCGCTTTTTCAAAAACGCCCTTACCTCTAATTTCATCGTTGATTTTCCCCAGTCCATCCAAGGAGATGGTAATGTGGTTCAATTTGCTTTTTATAATTTTTTTAATCGATTTATCATTGAGCAGTGTCCCGTTAGTTATAATGTCCACCATGCCAATCCCTTTGGCCACGGCAAATTCCACTAAGTGCAGTAAGTCATGCCGAAGCAGGGGTTCGCCACCGGAAAAAATAATGTGGTTTATGGACATGTTTTTTATCTGCGCGATTATGGCTTTAACCTCACTGGTCGATTGCTCATTTTCTTTGCTGTCAGGATTTTTATAAATATCGCACATCCGGCATTGCAAGTTGCAGCGGTTGGTTAAAGAAAAATATACGTGTTCCGGCGTCGTCAAAGGGAAGCCGATCAGCCTGCCAAAATAAAACTCGATATTTTTTTTAAGGCTGCGCCGATTATCCTTTAAAAATGTGTTCATGTTTATCTTTTATTTTTAAAATAAAATTTTAACAGGTTAACCAAGCTTTGCGATATTTCTTTTGAATAACAACTTTGCATGCACAAATTTTTGCAATTTTTTGAATGCAAACGTAATTTATAAGCTTCCTTTGATCGCCAAGCTTGTTTTAATGACACCTCATCTAACTTGCCGCAGATGCCATCGCAGCTATATAACAAAGGTTTTCTTTTTTCAAAACAGATAAAGGCCGTCTTAAAGCCGCCGAAACATATCCAGTCCCGCCGGGTAAGTTTATTTTCATAATACGGTATTAATAGCTCAAGATGCGGCTCTTCATATATAAAAACATGTTTTGGGGTATACTTTCTAATGTTCTTTATCTGCTGTATCAAAAACGGAATATTCTGTTTTTTTACCCAAGAAAATGGAAGTTTTTCATTAAGAAACCTTGCATTATCTTCGGCCACGGGTTGAAAATTAACCACATCGACTCCGATTTCATCCGCAAATTTTACTATGTCTAATAATTCATGTGTATTTTCATTCATTACGGTGCAAGCAATCCCCAAAGAAATACCCGGCTTGTTTGACCTTCCCTTTATTAATAGTTCGATCGCCTGAGCTGCTTTTTTAAACGCACCTTCTCCTCGAAAATAATCGTTGGTTTTTTCCAGCCCGTCTATTGAAAAATGGATATGGGTTTTGCCTAACCCCATTATTTGACCGGCGATGCGCTCATTAATTAACGTCCCGTTAGTCGTGATCACGCTGCGCGCTCCTCGCTTACAAACATAGCGGCATATTTCAAAAATATCTTCCCGAAGAAAGTGCTCGCCTCCGGTAAATAAAATTTCTGGGATTTTATACTTTATTGCTTCTTCGATTAAATGTATTACTTGCCCCGTAGATAACTCTTCTTCTTGCGGGTGCAAATTAACAAGCGTGCACATCCGGCATCGCAGATTGCACCTGTAAGTAAGCGAAACCTGTAAAACCTGTGGCGATACCACTGGATAATTTATTTTTCTTGAAAGCCAAAAAAGAAGCTTTTTCATCAAGTTTAACAAATTGCAAAAATTAAGGTTATGGGTCCGCACCGGCAAGACACAGGCCGTTACATCATCTTTTATTGCTTGTTTTATAACTCTGCATATGCCGGCTAAATATTTTTAACCCCTCTTTTGCTATCTCCAAAAAAGAACTGGACTCTGACCGGGCATGACAATCCTGAAGACAATAATTGGTACATTTTAACACAAACCGTCTTCTTTTAAACGCCTCGGCAGACCGCCATGTTTTTTTGATGCTTTTTGATTTTTTGTAATTACCCACCGTCTTGCCGCAAATTTGGATATCCCCGGCAGGCGTAACAACTAACCTTTTTAATCCGGCAAAACATTGCCAATCCCCGCGCTGCAGTTCCCCTTTAAAATATTTGGGGAATAATTTAAAACTTGGATAATTTAAATAATACCCTTTTGAAGAAGCGTACTTTTCAACCTCTTGGAAATAAGCGTTTAAGTTTCCAAAATCTTTGGGTTCAATCCACAAATCGTGAGTTTTTATCTTAGAAAATAAACTTACATTATCTAACACCAATGCGGTAAAATATACGCCATAAACAGAAAACTTTTCTGCTAAATCTATATATTCTTTCAGTTCAAATAAGTTTTTTCTTGATACGGTCAGTATCAGCACCACCTTCGGCTTTTCCGGGTTATCAAACATATTTAAGATGGCCAAGCCTTTTAAAATCTTATCATACGCATTATCTTGCCCTCTTAAAGAATCATGCGTCTGTGCTTTCGCCCCATCCAAAGAGATGCTCAATAAATCAACTTTTTTACTTAAAATTCGCCCCGCTACCGTATCATCAATAAGCGTTCCATTCGTGCAAATAACAACAAACATTCCTTTTGATTTTGCATGCGCAACAATATCGCCCCATTCGCTCATTAACAGCGGTTCTCCGCCCAATAAATGAACTTCCTTCACTCCCCAACAGGCGGCTTCGTCAATAATATGCTGCATCTCGCTAAAGGTCAAAGTGTTTTTTTTGTCCTCTGGCTGTTTCCAAACATTGCATGATTTGCAGCGCAAATTGCAGCTTGTTGTGATAGACAATTGCAGCACATCCGGCGCGACAAGAGGATAACACGCTTTTCTTGAGATATAGAACGCTAAATTTTTTAACATTTTAACAAGTTATCGCCCTTTTTCAATGTCGGCCGGCGTTATGTTTTTATATATTAATTTGTTCTGTTCTTTCAGAATAGTGCAGCATTCATCAAAGCAATAAGCGTAATCAGCCATTTTCCGCCTAAATTGCAAGTGTTCGTTTGCCCATAATTCCCTTAATGGGGTTTTCCGGATATTAAGCCCTTCGATCACTTTTTGATGCTGCGGGCATTGTATTACATCCCCATTTGAGTCTATGGAAAGAATATAATAATTAGCGTAACATCTCTTAGGCTCTTCCCGCAAAAGAGGCGATATTTCTGCCCCTCGCAGGCTTAAGCCGCTCTCTTCTTCATCGCCGCCCCCCAGCCAATTACCCAAATATTTCAATTTGTTACTGTTTAAATCAAAAAGAATCGATTTAAATTCATTTAATTCCTGCCTGTTAAGCTGCAAATCCCCATAATTTTCTAGCCCCATGTTAAGCATTTTCAAAACATTTATTGATTCAATATTTTTATAATTATCTGCGAATTTGACAAGTTCGGGTAATTGTTTATAGTTTAACTTGCTTATAACTACATTAAGTAAAATTCTCAATCCGCTTTCATTACGATTTAGAAAATCTAAAAATTCAATTATGCCGGCAAAGTAAGGCTTGCCGTCATGAGCCGGCCTCAGTGTTTGCTGGATAGAAGCGTCTGCAGCGTCTAAACTGAGCAAAAGAATGTCCCAGCCGCAATCGGTCATCATTTTTGCCATCTTTACATTCAAAAAACTGCCATTGGAGGTCAATGAGCCTGTAAAACAATGTTTCTTAATCTGGGTCATTATATCCGCAATATCCATTCGGCAAAAAGGCTCCCCGTCCATCCCTCCTAAATTTATCTCTTTCGCTTGAAGTTCGTGCGCATCCGCTAGCAACTCAAATAGCTCTTCAGCCGCCAACTCATCTGCAACATTACGCGTCCGATTGTTTTTTGTAGCCGGTCTACCGCCGCGGCAATATACACAACTAAAATTACAGACCCTGGTCAACATTAGAGCAATTGTTTCCGGACCAATTCGGGGGTCATTCAAGCCATTCCTAACTCGTTGGATAGTTTGTGTGTCCATAGTTTTAAAACGCCTTTGGCCTTGTTTATTATATAACTAGCCCCGCAAGGCATGGGGAATTACAATTTTTAACTCTTGTCATTTCTGTCAAATATTCCCTGCTTCCCAATACATCTTCTAACTTATATTCGTATAACGGGTAGTCTAATTCTTTGCCGCAAACCCAGATGTTGCCTCTTAGATTAATATTAAAACTTGCCGTGCCCATCTTGCACTGGTTCGCGCTTCGCAGTGAACCAATAAAATAATCTTTGTACTGGCAAATAACTTCTAGCGGCCGGCATAAGTTTAATTTATTTTTGCTGTCCCCAAGAAATATAATTATGTCATTTAAGGCATCCGCTTGTGCTTTGTCTAATTTAAATTTATTTCTGCGATAATAAATTTCGTTGTGAGGAATCACCGGCTGGATATCCATAAATACTCCGGGGTATTTTTGTATAATAAACTTTAAAAAATCTATATATCCAAAAAAATTCTCGGGCATAAGCACAGAGGTAAAATAAAAAGTCCAGTCATATTTTTTCAGGAGGCTTGCTGCCTCCATGACTTTTTTAAAAACCCCTCTGCCCCTAATACCGTCATTATCTTTTTCCAACCCATCTAACGAAAGCAAAAAAACTATCTTCTTTTTATGCCCGGCAAGACGTTCCAAAAAAGACTGGTTAAGCAACGTAGCATTGGTAATAATATTTACCATGATGCCTTTAGCTGAAACGATCCTGATAAGCTCAGCTAAATCCCGTCTTAATAATGGCTCTCCTCCGCCAAAACCGATGCTATCAACTTTGAATCTTGTAATATTGTTTATGATCAATTCCCACTGCTCTAAAGATAACTCGCCCTCTTTTGTATGGTCATGCCTGGTTGTGGCGCACATGATGCATTGCAGGTTGCATCTGTTTGTCATCGCAATATAAAATTGCTTGAAACAATATTCCTCGCCGCTCTTTTTATCGACATTTTTCATAACCGCAATGTCTTTCATCTATTATGCCCTGCACAGCATTTTTTGCCTTATTAATCTCTTCGCTATTACCTGGGTGGTCTTGAAGCATATTATAAATTTCCGACAGAAAAATGCGTTCTTCATCTATTGAGCCCGGGCACGATTTTTTTAAATGTTCATGGATCGCATTGATATCTTCGGATGTGGTCCGTTCTGAACAGAATTGAGTACAATTAACAGTACACTCTTTTATCTTTTCCCTAAGACTATATGCCTGTTGAGAAGCCCAAATATCTTGCAAAGAAGCTTCTCTTATATTGCCAAGCGCCGGGAAACATACAAAAGAAATATCCCCTTGAGGGTTAACAAAAATTCTGTTGAATCCGGCAAAACATTTATTAACCTTCCTTTCTTTTCTAAAATGTTGCGCTGTCTTTTCCGCCATAAAATTTATAGCCATTTTATCCCGCATTTCCCTCTTCATGCGCGTTAAGGTATGAAAACCGGTTTCTAGTTCGGCAATATCTTCTGTGTCTGGCCAAAATTCGGATTTAAAGTTTTTATTTTCCAATAAATTGCCATTGTATACTAACGGCTGAAAGGCGACATAACAACAGCCCATTTTATCAGCTAAAATTACCAGCGAAGCGAGTTCTTTTATATTATTCTTCATAATCACGCTCACCATGCCGATATCCAATGGCAAGTTGCCATCGCCCCCTCGATATCTCTTAAATATGTTTTTATACTTATTTATATTTCGCATCGCTTCCATTGCCATTTCAAATACTTTTTCTCCTCTGATGAAATTATGAACTTCGCTTTTAGCGCTGTCTATAGAAAAGGTGACGTTGCTTAATTTAGACTGTACGATCTGCCTGGCTGTTTCTTCGCTAATCAGACTGCCATTTGTATTAACAGACGTGGTTGCCCCCAAACTATACGCATAATCTATCAATTCAAATATGTCTCCCCTCAAGAAAGCCTCCCCGCCTGTAAAATAAACAGTCTGGATCCCTATCCCTACGGCTTGATTAATCAAATTCTTTACTTCAGCGGTGCTAAGTTCATTTCTAAATTGTTGTTTCCAGACATCACATATTCTACAGCGGAGATTGCATTTTGAAGTAAGCATTATCTGAATCATGTCCGGGGCTACCATAATTTTATTTAAGGCGCGGGACAAATAAAATAAATAGTCTTTTTTTATCTCGCTGAATATCTGCCCAGCAGCAACCTCGGACATTACTGAACCCCCCCCTTATAAATACCTAATATTCGCGCAAATGAAAATAATATCTTCCGCCTCAACTGGCGTATAGATACAGTATTGCTTTTGCCGATATGCCAGTCTGAATTTTTGTCATACTCTATACGCAATTTGTCTCGTTCTTGCCATAAACGAGACCGCCGCGGGATATAACAAGCGCTGACGGCTACAAATTCATGAATATATCTTCTGCTCCTCAATAAAAAAAGCATAGTTTCCAAAACATCTACCCATTTTTCAATAGGGTATCCTGCCATCCATAAGGTATTTACCTTAATGCCCGATTTATAACTATTTTTTAAAGCCTGAACAATATCCCTTTTGCCGGGTTTACCCATATGAAATAAAATTCGGGCCGCCCCGCTTTCAATGCCATAGGTCAAATATGAACACCCCCCTTTGCGCAAGACGGCGCATAATTGTCCGCTCATATCCGAGCGCGCCCTCGCCATACCGCCCCAGGTAAAAGACAGCTTTTCGTTAATGATTATCTCGGATAGGTAACGTAATTGTTTTAAATCTCCATTGATGAGCAAATCGTTACTTTTAAAACATGTCCGGTTAAAAATGGAGCTGTGTTTAATCATTTCTTCTATTATGTTTTCCGCATTGCGCGTTCGATAATTGCCCCACATCGGTTTATCTGTGCAAAACTTACAAGAATAATTGCAACCGCGGCTAAAAAGTATTGGGATTTCTGTTTTATTTGTATAATAGTTGAGATCAAAAAAATGCAGTGCCGGAAAAGGAAGTTTGTTGATGTCCACAAAGGAAGCGTTAGCCCGATTATCCTTGAAGCCAACACCCGTATTGACAATTGTGCCTTCAATGCTGCAGTCGCGGATAGATTCGCTGCCTGCAATTAACTTTGCTATTTTGGGGATAACCCCCTCGCCTTCGCCCCGCACATATATGTCGACATTCTTATTAAATTCGGATGGTTCAGCAAGTTCTGTGCACCAAGGCCCGCCAAATATTACATATAAATCCTTTTTTTTATTCTTGAGCCTATCCGCAAGTAAATTCGCCAATACCCGCGAATGGCTATTTACGCTCAGACCAACTATCTTGGG
This sequence comes from Candidatus Omnitrophota bacterium, assembly GCA_018813905.1. Classification (GTDB taxonomy): domain Bacteria; phylum Omnitrophota; class Gorgyraeia; order B26-G9; family B26-G9; genus JAHJAO01. The sequence continues at coordinate 7,354 of JAHJAO010000069.1, read as the reverse complement.
GGCGCATTTTAAAATCTTCTCTGACCATTTGTCGAGCAAGTCATTTACATTAAAATGCCTATTTATCCCCTCCGGCGAACACCAAGCTCCCGACGCCTCCCATCCCCAAAGAAACCTCTTGTCCCGGGCCTGATTATATAATTCAGAATTGAAACAAAAAACATTAATGCCATAACCTTCTTTCTCTAAGACAGCGGCAATGTAGGCAGCCCCCAGCGGCGGCATATCTACCCCGTATAACGGTACAACCGCTAAAACTATATTCACAATGCTTGCCCTTTCATGTTATTTCTGCCTCTCCACATTATTGCCTGCCTTTGCCCCCCAAGTACTGACAAATAATTTCGGCGACAAGCTGGTGACCATTTTCATTATAGTGATTGTTGTCGACAAAAAAATCCTGTGTCAACGCGTTTCTTTTTTCAAACTCATAAATTAAATCTATCAATTCAACACCATAGTTGCTTGCCAACAACTTTAGCATCGTTTGGTACCCAAAACATTTATTAATGGACGGCAACGTTAAAAGAATCATCCGGACATTATTTTTTCTCCCACATTCTATTAAATTTACTATGTTATCTGCAAAATCTTGCGGTGGCACGCGCCGCAAAGGGGCATTTTTTAATTTTATACTTTGGGTAAAAATCAAAAGGTCTAAGTCTTTGATTTTATCGATATCTAATGCGCGTAATTTATTTACATTGAGCCCGTTTAATCCGCAAACAGACAGATAACGCTGCTGCCGTCCATATTTATTCGATAAGATAAGCCTCTTTAGAAAAACATATGACCTGCTTTTAATCAAGTATTTTTCCAGGGCAACTGCCCATGGCGGGGATATTGGAATTTTGCTATCCTTGCAACCAACCGCTTCAACAAGATCGTTAAAACCAAATGCTACCAATGCTATATCCGGCGCGTAATGGCATCCTTCGCTAGTAAAATACCGCAGGCCTTGGAGAGAAGAATAGCCTGGTATTCCGCTATTTATAACTTCCATCTTTTTTGTCATTAACCCATTCAACTTTTTTTCCAAAAGATACGAATAGGTATCCTGATTGCGCACATTCCAACCAAAAGCGCATGAGTCGCCAAGCACAATAATTCGGCAAGTGTTTTGTGGCTTTACAAAGTTTCTTGCCGGCCCCCGATGCCCCCGGGTATTTACATCGATCAAGGCATTTGGTTTCATCTTCCAAAATAACATCCTATCTCTTTCGTAATGCTCAGACAGCGCAGGATCTACCGCTTTCAGCGGGGAGCCCATTTTAAACATGCCTATCTTGGCTAGGTTCATAGATGATCCATCCGCCCCTGATTTTGCCCCACTCATTTGCAAAAGCATCTCAACGGCGCAAATAAAAAGCATGCTGCTCGCAAAAACAAGCAATGCTTTCCCCAGCCTTGGTTTTCTATGTGATGGCGCCCTGTATTTTGTCAGAAAGATATTCCTTCTTTTTTAAAATACTTCTTAAAAATTAATTCCGCAATGTTTTTCGCTAAAATCCTGTTGCCTTTAGCGGTGCAATGCCCAAAGTCTCCGCCGAATCGGTCGCAAAAATACTCTTCATAAGAAGCTTTCTGCACGGCATCTTTAAATGTTTTTTCATTATCAACAAAAAGGATATCATTAGAATTCATAAATATCCGCCGTAACGACTCTATGCTTCGCATAGGGTACTGTACGCATGCCAGCGGTATTTTTTTTCTGCGGAGAATACTATATAGTTTTAAATAATTCAAGCGCGTCATCGGGTTATAATATTGTAAACGCACAGTATCTGCTTTGCGCGAATATACCTTTGCCAATTCATATTTTTTTTGTTCTAAATAAACCGCGGCTATTTGTCCATATGCTGCATCGGCATATTCGTTTATGGCAATCGCCTTCTTTAATACCTCTTTTGCTTCCTCGTAATTTCCTTGAGCCATATAACATTGCCCCAGATTCACAAACACTCTTTCGTCGCCTGAATAAAGCTCAATTGCTCTCTTAAGGGGCCTTTCCGCTTCGGCAAACTTTTGTTGCACAAGATAGCAAAAGCCCAAACTGCTCTGCACAAAATAGTTATCCGAACTTGTTGCCGCAGTTTCAGCAAATATCTTTTCTGCCTTTTTAAAATCACAAAGCAGCATATGGCTCCAGCCCAGCTGAACTGCCGCGTTGCCATTTATCGGATCCAGTTCTAAAACTTTTTGAAACGCAATTGCCGCTTGACCATATCTGCCTTGGCGCTGACAATCAAATCCTTGTTCTAAATATTGCCGGCATTGCCCTGCTGCTATAGCATCTTTTTCTATCCCGGATTTTAAACCAAATAGCCTTTCTTTACATTCCAGCGACAGCTGTTTGGCCATTTCGTCTTCCAATTTTTTTAAAAAATAGCTCCCGTCTTGTATTTTTTCTTTTTTAGATAAAGCCGCCAGCACAAACTGTATCATTTTATATACTCGCAACGAACGCAGTAGCGCCGTCCAACGCGATTCAGACAAACCAGAATACGGCACCATAGCCCCTGAATCATTAATCCCCATCATCGCCACCACCAAATCCGGGCCATACTCTGCTATATTCGCTTCTGCCATTTCTACAAGACAAGTTGTGTTAGCCCCCGGGATTCCTCTGTTGATAACCTTTATCCGGATATCTTGCACGAACTTATTAAGAATCTCTTCTAATTGCCTAGGATAAGACTTTTCTCCGCCATAAGCGGTAGTGGATTCGCCGATGCATAAGATACGATACTCTCCCCGCTTCTTTAGGGAAACAGCATTCTCTTTTTTTTGCCGAACCAAAAAAATGGCTCCGCCGATACGCAACCCTATCTCCAATAAAACAATGCAGAGAAGACAACTAAAAATAATCAGCCTAAGTTTTTGTCCTTTAGAAATGCCGGTCATATTTTATTATTTTGTGCTTATCTTGTCTTGCGGACCACGCCTGCTTATACCAAAGAAGGAAAGGATTGGGTTATAAAACTGCGCGGCGTATCGTCCCGGTTATGAAAAATCTTCAGTTGCCGCTCCCAAACAAACTGGTGCCTGATTTTAAACAGGCACCAAAAAATTTCTAAATCTTCGCCTCCGGGCAATACTTGCGCCTTTATTTCTCGCCGCCGCGGGGACCACGATTGAAATATCGCTCGCCATTTAAAAATCCTCGATCAGTATTTGCCCGTTAAAATAAGGGTATTCTCCCGGCATAAATACAGCTTCTTTTTTATTCGCGCCTTGCAATATTCTCCCCCGGTGATAGATATCGGAATTCACAATATTTAGCTCCCAATCGCTATTTGTTTCGCGCATAAAAAGTTTTATCGACGGCAAGCCTACTTCTCTTGTGCGATTTTTACATACTCCGATGTAATCCGCATTAGAAACATGCGTTCTACCGCTAGCCCATATTGTCTGCCAATCATCATCGATATCGCCTTGAAAGTCGGGAAAGCTATTCTTTTTTTCATTCGCTACCCATTCTCGATAGCTTTCTAAAAGCATGATATTGACTTGTTGCCGGTCCATACTCATTTTTGACTCTACGCGCATAATGATCTTAAAATTGATGCTGTTATCTTCGTTTAAAATTATCTGCCAATATTGCGATAGCGGCAAATTTATCCATTTGCCGCGCGCCTCGATCATATTTTTATTCCCCTTTAACATCCAAGACGCATAAGAATACGAATCATACCAGCGCCCCTCAGAGCGCACCGAAGTATAAAATCCAAGCTTTTTTGTTAATTCCCGCTTTTTGTAAAATAGGCGCCCCCTTCCGGAATAAAAATAGATGCTTAAATGACCGTTTTGCGATTTTGCCTCGCTATTTTGCGCACAGGTCTTTTTATCTGTATCCAAAGTCACTTTTGTTTCAAAACATATCTGTTTGCCTTTAGGCGTTGCTGTGCCGTTTTCCGGTTCTACCTTTACAATTCTCACTTCTCTTTTGCGAATAGACATGTCTGAATTGAAAATTTTGGCAAAGCTATGCGCTTCCTCAGCGAACTCCATAGATACATCCGGCAGTTGTTCATCCCGGCTTTGCAGAACAATTTCACCTTTCGGAATACATCTCTGCAACAAGTCAGTTTCGTATGCCAAAAACTTTTCCGGGAAATTGCCGCCCCCATAATTGCTGCGGTATGATGTGTATGCTATTTGGTAAATAAACCGCAAATACTGCTCCTCTATTTGGGCGCCTTCGTTAACATCCACGCTTATTTTAATCAAAAAAGATTTTTCTGTTGTTATTATAATTTCCCACATTTGGGTTAAGGCAAGTCCGGGCCATCTGCCAATAGCGACTAATGTATTCTGCGCATTTTTTCTCAATTGCCATGCTGCTAATCTTGAATGATAATGTTTATTATTTGCATAAATACTCGTCGCGATATGCTCTCCCTTGGTCAGTTCGATATCTTTATAAGAAATGGCGCAACGCCCTTGCTCCCATCTCAATTTTAACTTGCCGCAGCTGATAGAGTACTCGTCTTGCACCTGGGCGATATAACTGCGCGCATCCGGGATATTAACGGCTATTTTCCCGGAAAAATAAATAAAGCTGCTGCCGCGATCGCGAGAATAGTTTTGCGCGCCTAATATTCTGTATTGTAAAATCCGGCAATCCCCCAGATAATCGGAATTAAATATCTGGCAATCCGCCCTACAAGCATCTCCCGCCCTTTCGAATCCTAAACAAGGAATCAGCTTATCATAATTCTGTTTTGCTTCCACACAAAGAACATTCCTGTTAATATTCTCTTGGAGCAATGCGGCCTGATATCGGTCGGCTTCGGTTATCTGCGGGAATTTATCAGCTTCTAAATAAGTACGCCAATGGGAATATGCGTTGGTTAGCGTCAGATTTGTGCATCCCTCTTGCATTTCCAGCGGTTGCGAATCATCCATTTCGATATTTATATTAATATCATAATTGTTAAGCACTTCTATCCGCCAAATCTGTATCGAATCTAATTGGTAAAGCTGTCCCCGCGCCACCAGTTTATTTTCTTGTTTTTGTTCAACCGTCCAGTCCGCTTGAAACGAATTGTGCCATTTATCCTTAACACGAAATACCGCGTGCATCCCCGGATCCGGTGTCAACAAAATATCCCCCCAGTTTAAAAACAGCTTCCCATTATTAAAAACAAGCCTTAACTGGTCTTTTTCTAAAACGCCCACGCCTTGTTTCACCCCCGCTGTCTGCGTATATAATGGAACAGCTTCTTCTGCGCTGCCATCTCTAACTATCCGCCCTTCGCGAAGAAAAATTGTCCGATTACAAAGACGCCGCAGCATATTCATGTCGTGGGTTACAAAAAGCAGGGTTTTGCCTTGATCTTTTAATTCGAAAATCTTTTTTATGCATTTTTTCTGAAAATGTCCGTCGCCCACAGATAACGTGTCATCTATTAATAAAATATCGGGGTCCATATGTATGGCGATCGCAAACGCCAAGCGAACAGACATTCCTTGAGAATAGCATTTAACCGGTGCATAAATAAATTTGCCCAGGTTGGCAAATTCGACTATCTGCGCATATTTCTTATCTATTTGCTGTTGCTGCAAACCAAACAGGCTCGCGTTTAAATATATGTTGTCTCTGCCGCTAAGTTCCGGCTGAAACCCCGCCCCCAACTCCAAAAGCCCCGCGATACTGCCAACAATGTTTATTTGTCCCCGGTCCGGCTTGAGCAACCCGGCGATTAATCTCAAAATAGTAGATTTGCCCGCGCCGTTTTCACCAATAATTCCTATGCTCTCCCCTTTGCCTACTGTAAAACTTACGTTTCTTACTGCCCAAAAAGTCTCCAAAAAAACCTCTCCCTTAATATTAAAAGGTATTTTATGCATTAGCCATACATCTTTTAACGCAACGACTGCCATGTTTAAATTCCCTTTAAAATCTTATTATCCAGCTTCGCCGAAATTAATAGTCCACAAAATACGCTGACCCCGGAGAACATCAACATTGCCCCGATGATCGCCAAGCTCAACATTTTTCCGTGGAAAAGCAAATCCCGAAATCCTATCGTGAAATAAGTCATCGGGTTGAGGTAGGATATCCAGCGGAAATCCTGCGGCACCATATCCACGGAATAAAATATCGGCGTAACCCAGAACCAAAACATAAGAATAACCCCCAGCAGTTGTCCGGTGTCGCGCGAGATAACATTTAATGCCGCAAACACTATTGCCAACCCGAATATAAAACAGAACAGCAGCGCCAATACCAAAATTAAAACGGGCAATAAAAGAATCGTTTGCGGATTAAATACTATAAACAGAGGGTAAATAATGCACCAGCCGACTAAGAAACTAAAGAATTCGGCAATAATTGTGGCCAGCGGCAAAGCCTCTTTAGGCAGCTTGAATTGGTACAATAGATTTTGTTGGGATACTATAGAATGGGCCGCTTCGGATAGGGCCGCCGTGAAAAAAAGCCACGGAAAAATTCCGGAGAGGGCAAAAAGAGGAAAATTGGTTATCTCCAGTTTGATGATGCGGGTAAAAACGAATGATACCACCAGCATTACCAGAAGCGGGTTCAATACCGATATCCAAATCCCCAGTTTTAATCCCAGATATTTAGCTTTAATCCTCGCGACCGCTATTTGCAATATTACCCGCCGGTATTTTATAAGGCTACTGATCCGGCCGACCAACAAATTAAGCTGAGCAACCCCCTTTTGAGAAAAAGGTCGGCCCTGGTTATCTTGTATCCGGCTTGTCATCTTGTTCGCATCTTAGAAATAAATCGGTTTATCTTTAAGGACTTTTGATAAAGACCCTGGATTTGGGTAAGCATCCTCTCGGCACAAAACGCGGGGTTTCCGGACAATACCTAGTAACCTCTTCTTCCCATTTTTTCAGCATGCTTCTTGTCTTGCAATAGGATGGCCCCCTGCCCGCCAACGTTTTAATGTCCTGTGCGGGGATTAAATATCCGCTTCCCGATCCTTGATGATTTCCCTCGCGTTGTCTGTATCATAAGCTGCTATGGGCTTGGAATCGGCCATGGCTTCCAAAAGCGCAATCGGCAACCCTTCCCATAATGACGTAAGCACTATTATATCAAAAAAAGGTGTGCTTTTGTATATATTCGGTTATGATCTGCAGGCGGTTGCTTTTCCGTGTCATTTAATGCGGCTTTCAAATGCCTTTTATTATAGCAAAATCTTCTCAAACTTCAAACATGCTTTCGAGAAGGCCTCAGGCTCTTTTTTATAACACCCGCCGCGAAATTTGCTTAACGTCTGAGGCGCCAAATGGCTTGACAACCCCGCACACTTTATATAGCATAATGCTTGTGTTAAACATTTTTTTCTCGACCGCGCTCATAATTTTTATTTTC
>JAHJAO010000068.1 GCA_018813905.1 Candidatus Omnitrophota bacterium | reverse complement strand
GGGGATGTTTCGGTTAAGGAATTTAACGTCAATATCGATGCCCAATATGAAAATATAAATGATCCGCACAAAATTGTTAATATAATTGTGGCCCGGGCGCTTATGAATACCACAATTTCCGGGCTAACTAATATCACGGGGGGCATATTTCGGGCCGGGAAAAATGTGGGGGATACCGCAGTAGATACGGCCAAAGGAGCGGTTAAGAAAACGACTGATGTCATAAAAAACATACTTCCTTTCGGCGGTAAAGGCCGGAATGATTAAATATTATTTGCGCAGGATTTAGTATGAGCGATATAATAAAGACGGAATATAAATAGACAAGGGAGCTGCATAGATGGAGAAAAAAAGGGTTCTGATGATCGATGACGAAGAAGATTTTTTGGCGCTTAGCAAATTGAACCTCGAAGAGACGGGTAACTATGAGGTGATGACGCTGTCGTCTGCGCGGGAGGTATTGCATGAAGTACACAAATTCACCCCTCAGGTAATAATTCTGGATTTAATCATGCCTTCTATCGGGGGATTGGAAGTGTGTGAAATGCTGAATAACGATGCGCTGGGTGAAAAAGTGCCGATTATTATCCTTTCCGCCCTAGGTAAGGAAGTAGATAAACTTAAAGCCTTTAAACTCGGGGTCGTAGATTATATGGTAAAACCAATAAGGACGGAAGACCTGATAAAAAAAATTGAAAAGGCGTTGATTTATAAATAACCGCCGGACTTAACGCATGCATAATCTGAAAAACTGCTTTAAGCGCGGCTTGGAAAAAAAGCTTTCCCGCCGCAAATTTATAAAACTCTCATTTGCCGCACTCGCCGCGATATTCGCCCGCGACAGCATTTTTTTTAAAGCTATTTTTGCGGCGTCCAATAAAGAAGAATCTTTTGGCCGGAAAAATCGGGGCATAAAATGTGCGCATGACATCGTTTGCGTCCAAGGCCAAAACCCCTATGAGATAACCGCCAAAGCGATTGAGTTAATCGGCGGCATGCAAAAATTTGTGGCTAAAAATAGCGTGGTGCTCATAAAACCCAATATCGCCTGGGATAGAGCGCCGGAATATGCGGCGACAACCAACCCGGATGTTGTGGCCGCCTTGATTGATCTTTGTTTTGCCGCAGGAGCCCGCCGGGTTAATGTTTTTGATAATACATGTAATGAATCAAAACGCTGCTATTTCAACAGCGGTATTGCCCAGTCCGCCCGCCAACACGGCGCAAACGTATTTTCCCCTGATCACTGGAATGTGGTGCGCGCCAAATTCAAATATGAAAGCCCGATGGAAAACCAGCCGATTTTTAAAGAAGCCTTAGAATGCGACACCTTTATCAATGTGCCGATTTTGAAGCATCATGGTTTGACCGAGCTTACGCTTTCCATGAAGAATCTGATGGGCGTATGCAGCGGCAAACGCGGCATGATCCATTTTGATATCGGCAGAAAACTGGTAGATTTAGCTGATTTTATCCAACCCGACCTGAACGTCATTGACGCTTACCGGGTCCTGTTAAGACATGGGCCTCAGGGCGGGAATTTAGAAGATGTGGAATATAAAAACAAGGTAATCGTCGGTACCGACCCGACCTTGCTTGATTCATATGCCTGCCGATTAATGGGTAAAGACCCTTTCGCTGTCCCCTATATAAAATCCGCTATCGAACGCAAATTTGGCAAATTTGATCTGGAACAGGCCGATATTTTATCTGTTAGCGCATGAGAAAAAAAAGACCCGTAAGCTTCCGGGGCTTATCCCAAGCATTTTTTTTACTTCTGTTCACATATCTTCTTTGGACTGCGACTTATCCGCTTAATGTCGCTGTGCCCCTGAAAGCCGTATTCGGCGCGGATCCGCTGGTAACATTTTTTACCGCCATCAGCGAACGTATTTTAACGGAAGGGCTGGTGTTGGGCGCGTTTATTCTTGTTATGACTTTTGTTTTTGGCAGGTTTTTTTGCGGTTGGGTTTGCCCCTTAGGGGCGGTATTGGACATTATGTCTTTGGGCAGAAAAAGAAAAGACGCAATCTGTGCCGCAAATCATAAAAATTTGTATCGCGCCAAGTTCTATCTTTTAACCGGCCTCTTTATTTTGGCTGTTTGCGGGATTCAGCTGGTTTGGTTTTTCGCCCCGACAGTGATTATGGGCAGGTTTATATCGCTCAATTTTATACCGGCATTTACCGCTGCCATAGATTCAGCGCTTATTTTTTTAATTAAAAAGTTCCAGCTCTATGGAGCGGGGCTGGATTTTTATCGCCTGCTTAAGAGCTCTATTTTAGGAATAAAAACATATTATTTTTCCCACGCCGTAATTATCGCCCTGTTTTTTACAGGCATCCTTGCCGGCACTTTTTTTACAAGGCGCTTGTGGTGCCGGGCAGTTTGCCCCTTAGGCGCGTTGTTTGCGCTTATTTCGAAAAAGGCGTTTTTTACCCGTTTTGTTTCTCCCTGCGCCCGGTGCAATGCGTGCGTTGCTGCCTGCCGGATGGGAGCGATAAAGGAAGACGCGAGCTATTTTAAGGCGGAGTGTATTTTATGCAGGGATTGCATACGTGCCTGTGCGGGGAACAATACGCGGTTTGCTTTTCCGGCCAATACCAGAAAAGCAGAACAAAAAAGACCCGCTTTTAAAAGCAAGAGAGGCGTTTCCCGCCGCGATTTTCTGTTCTTATTTTGCGCGGGCATTACGGCCGCAGCTATTAAAGCCGGGCATAAGCCGGGGGCGATTATTAAAAATGCGTTTGTTTTGCGCCCCCCGGCGGCTTTACAGGAGGAAAAATTTTTGAACCGCTGCGTACGCTGCGGCAACTGCATGAAGGTTTGTCCGACAAACGCCTTGCAGCCGGTCAGTTTCGAGGCCGGGTTTGCCGGGATTTGGACGCCGCAGCTTTTGCCCCAAATCGGTTATTGCGAATACAATTGCAATCTGTGCGCAAAGGTGTGCCCCACCGGAGCGATAACGGATGTGGGGTTAGAAAGAAAGAAAAAATTAAAACTTGGGTTGGCAAAAATAGACCGCCGGATTTGCCTGCCGTGGCACAAGAAAAAAGAATGTCTGGTGTGCGAAGAACATTGCCCGATTCCCGATAAAGCGATAAGATTTAAGAAAGAGCTTGTAGAAGGAAAAGAGCTGCTTAGGCCATATGTTGATATAAATTTATGTACCGGATGCGGCATATGCGTTACCCGGTGCCCGGTACAGCCCCGGCGCGCGGTAAAAATATTCCCCACAAGTTTAGACCGGATAATTTAACGGCACTAGCTACCTGCCGCTAAAATTAGAATTGACAGAATACGGGCCAGCCGTTAGAATTTAATTTATGCCCCTTATGATAAAGGTAAAATTTATTTTTGCCGCTATATTAATGCTCGCATTTTTCTGGCCGGGGAAATGCTGTTTGGCGCAGGAAGATAAACCTGTTTGGCAGCGGGAATTTTCTGCCGGTTTTAACCAAGCTACGGGGAATACGCAAAACAGCCAAATATCCGCAGATCTGAACGCAAATCGTAAGACTTCTTATGATGAGTGGACGGTCAAGGGCAGCACGTTTTATTCGTCACAAAATAAAAAAATGGATGGCCAAAAACATGCAGGGGCCCTGCGCTATGCGTTCAGCTTTTGGCAAAGACGGTGGTACAATTTTTATAAATTTGCCGCGGAACACGATAAGTTCGCCAAGATCGATTACCGGCTTATCCCGTCAACCGGGGCGGGGTACTGGTTTTCCGATACGGAAACTATGAGATTTATGATGGAATTAGGCTTTGGGGCCGAACACACCGATTATACCGATAGTACCAAAAGAAAAACGGATACGATCGTTCTGCCGCGGGCATTTTTTCAGAAAAAGGTATTTGCGAATTCCGCGTTTGAGCAGGATGTAACCTTATTTTTTAATTTAAGCGAAGGGGACGAGTATCGATTGCGTTCTGAAACAAGATTGAATAATCCGTTAAGCGATAAGATATTATTGAGGTTGAGTTTTGTCGATGAATTCGACTCTAACCCGCCGCAAGCGGCGAAAAAGAATGATACGCGGACAATACTGTCGCTGGTGTATTCTTTTTAAAGCTAGTCTCGCGCATTGCCTGGGCTGGATATCCCGACTTTAACAGAAACAGCGAAGGATAGATAGGACTTGGTGCATACAAAAACAAAGGTTAAATGCAGATATGTTTACGGGCCGGTATTTTCCTGGCGCCTGAACCGTTCTTTGGGCATTGATCCGATTTCCCAGAAGCGTAAAATCTGCAGTTTTAATTGCCGCTATTGCCAGGTAAAAGGTAAAAGCATATTTACGGTTAAAAGGAGAGTTTTTGTTCCGCTTAGCGCGATAATCAAAGAATTAAAGACCTTACCGCAATTTAAGGCAGATTTCATAACTTTCTCCGGCCGCGGCGAGCCAACGCTCGCTAAAAATTTAGGCGCAATTATCCGGGCGGTAAAGGGTTTGAGAAAAGAACCGGTGGCGGTTTTGACTAATTCCACGCTTTTGCATCGCAAGCGGGTGAGGGAAGAACTTAAAGCGGCTGACCGGGTAATCGCGAAACTGGATGCCGCATCCACGCAAAAACTTGTTAAAATCAACCAACCCGCCAGATCCATAAGTTTTTCTAAAATTTTAAAAGGGCTGATGGATTTTCGCAAAATGTATCGCGGCATTTTGGGTTTACAGGTAATGTTTGTTTCGGAAAATAAGGCAGAAGTGAAAAAACTTGTGAAATTATGCGCGCAGATTCGTCCGGACCTCATCTATCTGAATACCCCGTTACGGCCGAACCGATGCCGTCCGCTTTCGAAAAAAGAGATGATGAAAATCAAAAAGGAATTTTCTAAAACAAAAACGGTTTGTGTCTATGATAAAATAAAGGGTATGAAAATAAGAGCGTTGACAAACCAGGCGGCTCTAAAAGCGAGAGGAAGATAGCCCCGGGGAAAGATACATATGCCCATATATGAATACCAGTGCAGAAAATGCAAGAAAGTAAGTGAATTTCTCGTTGGCGTTGTTTGCGGCAAGACGGAAATAAAATGCAAATTCTGCGGCTCAAAACTTATGAAAAAGATTATCCCGACAAGCTTCAGTGCGGGCAAAGCTGCGGCAAAAGATAAATTTTCTTCTTGTGCCGGCAGTTCTTCCTGCCGGGACGCTCCTTGCCGGGCAAAAGGCATTTGTCCACACTGAAAAATCCGGACATTAAATAAACCGAGGAAGACAAAGCATGGAAATTTTTATGCATAATCTTGAACACGCGGTTATGATTACCGTGTTTGTTTTTATAATGATGATGTTTGTTGATTATGTCGAAGTTCTGACCAAGGGACAATTGAGCCGGATTATTAAAGGAGGAAGGTTGCGGCAGTATGTTACCGCTTCATTTTTGGGAGTCTTGCCGGGGTGTCTGGGTTCGTTCATGAACGTATCTTTTTATGTGCGCGGCTTGATATCTTTCGGGGCGATTACTGCCGGGATGATCGCAACTTCCGGCGACGAGGCCTTTGTCATGCTCGCCCTTTTTCCAAAACAAGCTATAATGCTGTTTGCCATTTTATTTGTCGTCGCCGTTGTCTCCGCCTATTTTGTGGACAAAGCAGCCTTATTTTTAAAAATTAAGCCTTGTGAAAGCTGCCGGTTTGATCCGGTTCACCTTGAAGAGGAATGCCGCTGTCTTAGTTTTAAAGAAATAGTAGAGCATCTTCGCAGAATCAGCCTGCCCAGGTTTTTGTTGCTTTTAACTCTCATCGGGGCGCTTTACGGGTTTTTGGCCGGGAAAATAGGCCCGGATGAATGGGGCTGGGAAAAAATAACGTTTATCGGCCTGCTTAGTCTAGCGGTTTATATCGTGATCACCGTGCCGGAGCATTATTTGGAAGAACACATCTGGAGACATATCGCCAAACAGCATTTGGGGAAAATTTTTCTGTGGACTTTTGGGGCGCTTTTAATCGTGCATACCGGATTGGAATTCTGGGATTTAGAGGGGATCCTTGAAAACCAAAAGTTTATCGTATTGATTTTGTCCGGGTTAATCGGCCTGATTCCGGAATCAGGTCCGCACTTAATATTTGTCATGCTGTTTGCAAAAGGACTGGTTCCGTTTTCCGTGCTGTTAACGAGCTCTATCGTGCAGGATGGGCATGGAATCTTGCCGCTGTTGTCGTATTCGGTCAAAGACAGCGTGCTTATAAAAATGTTCAACTTATGTATCGGGCTGGGGCTGGGAATAATTCTGTTCTCCTTCGGCTTATAAAAAGACGCCGTGTTTTTGTAAAATCGCCGCGGATATGGTATACTTATCAGTAGAAAGACATATGGTATAAAAGCTCTATACCGATAATAGCAAACCCAGCGAAAGCTGGCGACGCAAAGCTCAAGAGCCTATGATTCCGCCGATTGCGGGATATGGCAGTCAGCTACCGAAAATAGGGTATTTTTATGTGTATTTAAATGCCTTAGGGTGGTAAGCTGCCCTAAGGTGTTTTTGTTTCAGGATGAAACCCGCCTTTGGCGAGGCTCCCGCCTAGCCATCCGCAGGGATGCTCTCCTGTGACGTCGAGGCTGGCGCCATCGGAAGCGCAAGAGTTGAGCTTGGCGGCAACACCGCCGAGAAACAGGATGTTTTGATTCAGGCGGGATTTAGTTGATTAAATAGCTGACAAGTGTTTATAATATAGAAAAGAACAGAGAGGTTAACAGATGTATAGACGCAGGCAAAAAGCTTTTACGATGATCGAGCTTCTGATCAGCATTGCCGGATTGAGTATTGTCCTGCTCGGGCTGATCTCCGGGTATCTGGGGTGTTTGCGCATAAACGAGATGTCGAAGAATACGATGATTGCCACAGAGGATGCGCGTCGGGTTATTGAACAGATGCGTAAACTCGCCGTGGATGATCTGGCCTCGATTACGAGCGAAAATTGGACAACTTGGGCGGCAAATAACGGATGCACAGCTTTGGACGCGGAACAGATCAGCGTGGCTTATACTGACCGGGACGCAAGCGGCAACGCGTTGGACGATGACCCTCTGGAAATAACCGTGACCGTGACCTGGCAGGATGGCGGCCGCAGCCGGGTTTTGAATGCGGGTATACTGATAACAGTAAGGTAGCTGGCTATGAGCAAAACAGAAGGATTTTTTTTAATGATGAAAAGGGCGTTTTATCGTAAAAGCGATCGCTTAAATATGCGGGGTTTTACTCTGGTAGAACTTATGGTTGTCGCGACAATTTTTGTCTTGCTTATTCTGGCTATTTTTGCGATATCGAGCGGCGGCACCCGCGCCTGGTTTACCAGCGAAGCTCAAATGGATATAAATATGCAAGCGCGCCGTATAATTCAGCAAATGACCGATGAAATCAGTCAGGCCGGTCCGGGCAGAGTGACCATTACGAATATCAGCGCTAGTGAAGATAACATTATTTTTCAAATGCCGGTTTCTTTTGCTTTGGGCGTGCTTACCTGGAGCGATCAAATCCAATATTCCTTGGGCGGCATTAACGGACAGCAGATTGTGCGTACCCGCATCGATCCGGCGACAAGCGTGGTTTTAGAAACGCAGACTTTTGCCAATTACGTTACTGCCTTGCGCTTTAATTACATAGACACAGAACAGGATGCGCTGGCGATAACATTAACCTTGATCCGGCAATCCGTAGCCGGCGATAATTTGCAGATACAGCTGAATTCGCAGGTGGCTTTTCGTAATAGATAAAATAGGCGCTCATTATAAGGAGGTCCAGCATGAAAATACAAGCCAAAAAATCCGGCCCTGTTTTCGGCAACGAAAAAGGGGTGGCGATAATCATCTTCTTTTTGGTCATGATGGTTTTTACTATTTTATTCGTTTCGTTTATGTCCCGCAGCATTCGAGAAAACCGCGCGACCTCAGCGAATAAGGATTTGTTTCAGGCATATTTATTGGCCGAGGCCGGGCTGGATGAGGTAAAAAGGGGATTGTTTGAAGAATTCAGGGATAATCAGTATGATTACACAACTGATTCTTTTAGCTGGTTTGACGACTTGCCGGCAAATCCCGGCAACTATCCCGGGGGGTTGCCCAGCGGCGCGACTTTAGCCGCGGTGCCCAACGGCACATACAGTGTGCAGATAACCGAGGTGGATACGTCGGTTATGGTACCTAAAGATGTTAGAATTTATAGCACGGCTCAAGTGAATAATATCACAAAAAGCATTACCGCGGTCGTGCGTTACGACATGAGCCCTTCGAAGGTGTTTGATTTTTCCTATTTTATAAATAATTACGGCTGGTTCTGGGGCGGCGGGATTACCAGCCAGGGCGATATCCGGTCAAACGGAAATTTTAGTTTTAACGGAAGCCCGGAGGTTAACGGCGATGTGTACGCTTCCGTTAACCCGGAGATAGGTGCGGCCGGGACCATAACCGGCAATAATAATAATTTAACTATTGCTCAATACCGCTCCCAGGCCGATACTACAGCCCGGCCGACAAACCCTGCGGCCGATCCGCAGGATATTGATGGAGATTTGGAGCTGGAAGAGTTTCCTTACGAAAATGGTTATGACGGAAATTGCGACGAGTTTCCGGCACAGCAGTTATTGGATATGCCGTATCTGGGAGACTTAAGCTATTATCGTAGTTTAGCGGCTTCGGAAAACGGGACAATAAAACAGGGCGGTGCGACTTTAGTTAATAGCGAACATGCCGGAAATATTGTGTTAATCGGGACAGACGCTGACCCGATTGAAATCGACGGCCCGGTGGTTATAACCGGTGACGTATTAATAAAGGGAAAAGTTACGGGGCAGGGAACGATTTATTCGGGCAGAAATACGCACATATTGGGGGATATCGAGTATGTCAATGCTCCGGCCTGGCCTAAGCCGGATACAGACCCCACGGCTACGGATGCGCTAAATGCCGCCAAAGATTTTCTCGGGATAGCGGCAAAAGGCAATATCGTCGTCGGCGATTATACCCAGGTGTCCTGGCTGGTTACGACCGAAGACTATCTGAAACCTCCGTTTACCCAGGC
The DNA here is from genome assembly GCA_018813905.1 of Candidatus Omnitrophota bacterium. Taxonomy (GTDB): domain Bacteria; phylum Omnitrophota; class Gorgyraeia; order B26-G9; family B26-G9; genus JAHJAO01. The sequence goes on along the minus strand of JAHJAO010000068.1, from coordinate 9,832 downwards.
ATATGAGGTGGACCCCACAGATAACGGAATTGGCTATGTGTCCTATTACTCGGGCGGGGACCCTTATTTTGACGGAGATTATACTGCTGATGACGGCGGGACAAAAGCAGGTGGCGCAAACAGAAAATATTATGAATCTAGTTATGATGACGCTTATTTTACCTCAGTCTCCGAGCTTTCCAATCAGATAAACAGGGTGGATGCGGTAATGTATACTAATCACGCTTTTACGGGCAAGGTGGGGAATTTTACGGTAAATGGCTCAATTGTTTCCCGGGACGAAGCACTTGTCTATAGCGGTAGCATTACGATGAACTACGATGTGCGGGCAAAAGACAAAGGAGAGGAGCTCTATTTGCCGCGGGCGCTGGCGCTTCCGCATGTGCAGTATTTGAAGAGAGATTAAGCGTATTTTAAAAAGGGGAGAAAAAAATGAACAAGTGCATTTTTCTGATGTTATTGGCAGTAACAACGCTTTTGTTATTTGCCGCGCCGGGATACTGTCTTTACCCGGCTAACGTGGACCCGGAGCAGATGAAGGCGTTGGTACAGATTCAACGCGAGAAAGACAAGCGAAATCGTGAAGCTAATAAAGCTAAGGAAGAACAGGCAAGGCAGTTGAGGGAACAAAAAGCGGAAACGGAAAAGGATCCTGCAAAAAGCGTGGCCAAAGACAGGACCAAAGATATAAACGGGCCGCAGCAAACATCCGGTGAGGCCGTAAAATCAGAATCGTTCAAACGCCTTGAGCCGCCGCGCCGGGTCCGGGAGGAAAAACAGGCTGTTGTCCAGGATAAACCCGCTCAAACCCAAAAAACCGACGCTCCCGCGCCGCGCCGGCCTAACTTTAAACTTTTTCTCATTATACTGACAGGGATCATCGCCGGCATCTGGATTTATAAGAAAAAAGCAGGATAGTTAAGGCGTTACTTAAATTATTGCGCATACCGGGAGGGGATGATTTATCAGGTCATCCCTTTTTTTATTAGTTATGGTATAATATGTGCGGCCGTAACGGGTTGCGCCTGCGGTGATATTGCCGGCCGGATATTCGGGGGAAAAGCGAAAACAAGGCCATTAAATTTTTAATGCACGCGGTTTTATGAGCACTCAATCTCTTAACGGATTTTTGGTTTTAATATTTCCGGACGGAATATTTAAAAAAACGGTCAAAGATAAAGATATTACCCGGCCGCTTGTCTCTCTTTTTATAGCAAGTGTTTTTTTGACCGCCGCGCTGCTTTATATCTTTAAGATAGTTCAGGCGCCCGGCCTTGCGCTTTCTCCGAAAGTAAGCTTTATGGCGCCGGTTTTTGTTTATTTTGCAGTAATCGTTGTTACTTTTGCGGTAAGTTTTTTTCTCGATTTGTTATACACAAAGTCGATACGGTTTCGGGGGCGCTTGTTTCATTCTGATCTAACCGGGCATTTCTTATGCCAAGTATACGTTGTCCCCTGGGTAATGTTCTTGTTTTTTCTCTGGTCCATAACCGCCCAGTTGGTTTTAAACCCAGCATCGAGTTTCATTTTCGTCTGCTTTGTCATCCGGATTATGGATATTGAAGCCCGGCTTGTGAAAATCGTGTACAGGACGCGGCTTATACAGGCTTATATAATAATTTTTATCGAATTTATGCTGATCACACTGGGTATGGGCATAGGTTTTTTGCTTGCCAGGAATATCTGACGCCAACAAAAAGAGTATTTATTTTTGCACAGCTTGTGTTTTAAAACCGGCTTTAACTTCCTTCGGGAAAACACTTGCTATTTACGGAGGGCTTTGCTAAAATTAGTACTGCTTCCCGGGCGGTTAGAGGACTAAAAAGGGACTTATTTACGGGCGAATAGAGGGTTACTGTTAATATGAGCAAAGAAAGAGATCCAAAAAAAGATAATTTAAAAGGCGCAGGAGGCCGCAAGCGCAAGCTGGGGCCGGATAAGAATAACAAGTTCAACCGGTTCTTTATGCCGTTGTTTTTGGTTCTTGCCGTACTCTTTTTTATGGGGGTGCTCGCCGAGCAATACGAAAAGAGTTTGCGGTTAAATATAACCTATTCCGAGTTTTTTGATATGGTCGGGCAGAATAGGCAATCCCAGGATATTCTTAAGGTTGAACTGGGCGAGGCAAAGGTGGATGTCGAAATGAGAGACGGCCGCATCTTTTCCGTTAATATTCCGCCCAACGACGCGGACCTGGTGAAGGTTTTAAGAGAGAATGTAGATAATTTTATCATCAAGGAATCGAACATTGTATGGTTAAATATATTGAGCTTAATCTGGCCTTTATTTATTCTGGGCATGATTGTCTGGTTTGCCTACCGCGGTTCTCAGGCCGGGGGAAACCGCCTGTTTTCTTTTGGCAAAAGCCGGATACACCAGACAAACGAAAAGAATATCAAGATAACCTTTAATGATGTTGCCGGAGTGGATGAAGCCAAAGGAGAACTGCAGGAAGTCATCGAATTTCTTAAAGACCCGAAGAAATCTCAGCGTCTGGGAGGGAAAATACCCAAAGGGGTGCTTCTGATGGGGCCGCCGGGAACAGGCAAGACGCTATTGGCTAAGGCTGTGGCCGGAGAAGCGGGAGTGCCGTTTTTAAGTATTAGCGGGTCTGATTTCGTAGAGATGTTTGTTGGGGTGGGGGCAAGCCGGGTGCGGGATTTGTTCGACCAGGCGCGGAAAGCTTCCAAACTCAGCGGCACCGGCAGCATTATTTTTATTGACGAAATTGATGCCGTAGGCCGGCAGCGTTTTGCCGGAGTCGGCGGCGGGCATGATGAGCGAGAGCAAACCCTAAACGCTCTCTTGGTAGAAATGGACGGATTTAATACGCAGGAAGGTATAATCCTGATGGCGGCGACGAACAGGCCGGACGTGCTTGACCCTGCGCTTTTACGTCCCGGCCGGTTTGACCGTTTAGTCGTAATTGACCGCCCGGACATCATTGGCCGGGAGGAAATTTTAAAAGTGCATGTGCGCAATGTAAAACTTGAAGAAAAGGTGGATTTGAAATCCATTGCCCGGCAGACTCCCGGATTTTCCGGAGCGGATATCGCTAATTTAGTAAATGAAGCGGCGCTCCTGGCGGCAAGGCGTAACCGGAACGCGGTGACTATGGACGAGTTGCAGAATTCGATTGAGCGGGTAGTCGCGGGGCCGGAGAAAAAATCGCGGGTGATAAGCAAAAAAGAAAAAGAAATTGTCGCTTATCATGAGGCCGGGCATGCGCTTCTGTCCATGCTTGTGCCCGGGGTTGACCCGCTGCATAAAGTTTCTATAATCCCGCGCGGAACCGCGGCATTGGGATACACGTTACAACTTCCGGAACAAGACCGGTACATCATATCCAAAAAAGAACTTATCGGTCGGATAATTGTCCTTTTGGGCGGGCGAGCGAGCGAGGGATTGATTTTTAACGAGCTTACCACCGGTGCCTATAATGATTTGGAGATGGCAACGCAAGCGGCGCGGCGGATGGTTTGCGAGTTTGGCATGAGCGAAAAATTAGGGCATTTAACTTTTGGGCACCGGCAGCACCAGATTTTTTTAGGCCGTGATTTGCTGGACGAAAAGAATTACAGCGAAGAGACCGCGGTTTTGATTGACCAGGAGGTTAAAAAGATAATCGACGATTGTTTCGCGCAGGCAAAGAAGATTCTTAACGAAAATATCGACCGGCTGAAAAAGTTGGCAATCGCGCTTCTGGAGCGGGAAGTTGTCGAATCGAAAGAAGCGCGCCAAATTTTGTGATTGCCGGAAGATAAACGGGAAGTTGTAATAAAAGAGGTAGAAGACGCGACAAAAAGCGGGGATACTTCTGAACCGAAAAAATAAATACGGGACAAGGCAGGATAAAAGCAGTACTGTTTTGAAATGCGAAAACAGCGCTTTAATTTTTAAATGCGCAAAGTATACATTTGATCTTTCTCGGCGGGCCCTGATCATGGGGGTTTTGAACGTAACCCCGGATTCATTCAGCGACGGCGGGAAGTATTTTACTAAACAAGCGGCCATTGAACATGCTTTAAGGATGGCGGAAGAAGGCGCGGATATTATTGATATCGGCGCAGAATCTACAAGGCCGCAAGCGCAGGCCGTAAAGCCAAACGAGCAGATTAAACGGATCGATGGTATCGTTCGTATTTTATGCAAAAAGCTGCCGATTCCTGTTTCTATTGATACCTCAAGCGCGGATGTGGCCAGACGCTGCCTGGATTTGGGCGCGAGTATTATCAACGATATCTCTGCTCTGAGTAATGACCCCGGGCTCGCGCAGTTGATCGCACAGTACAAGGCGGGAGTTGTGCTCATGCATATGCGCGGTACGCCGCGGACAATGCAGAACCGGCCCCGGTATAGAAATTTAATTAAAGAGATCATCAGTTTTTTGCGTATCGCTAAAGAACGCGCGCTGAAAAACGGTATTGAAGAAAAGCGTATTGTAGTCGATCCGGGAATCGGTTTTGGCAAAACCACAAAACACAATTTAGAAATAATAAAAGCTCTTTCGGATCTTAAAGCATTGAACAGGCCGGTATTGATCGGGCCTTCCCGCAAATCTTTTATCGGGAATTTGTTGGGTGTGTCGCCAAAAGAGCGGGAGTTCGGCACAACGGCAGCCGTTGTGTATTCCGTAATTAACGGAGCGAACATTCTTCGGGTACATGCAGTAAAACAAATGCGTCAGGCGGTATCAATCGCCGAGGCGATAAAAAAACAAAAAAATACGGGCTTAACCTATGGCATGGACGATCGCTGAACTCATAAAAATAATTATTGAGATCTCTATAATCTGGTTTTTAATGTACCGGTTTTTAATTTTTATCCAAGGCACAAGGGTTGTGCCGCTTTTGCGCGGCATTATCGTCCTCATCGTACTTCTTTCTTTGACCCACATCTTGAATTTGGATGTTGTGAATTGGATCCTGACGAAGCTGTTTGCTATTTCGGTTATCGGATTTTTGGTTATTTTTCAACCGGAGATCCGGCGGGGTTTGAGCAAAATCGGCCAGACATATTTCTTCGATCTTTTTTCAACCTTGCCGGAAGAAGGCGCGGTTAATAATATAAGCCAGTCTTTGGTTAGCTTGGCGCAGAAGCGCATCGGGGCCTTGGTCGCATTTGAGCGCAATGTTGGGCTTAAAACCTATGTCGAAACCGGGGTTTGGTTGGACGCGGCGATAAGTTCTGAAATGATCAGCACAATTTTTACGCCACTGGGGCCTTTGCATGACGGAGGCGTGATTATCAGCGCGGGCAGGATTGTGGCGGCAGGATGTATTTTTCCGCTTTCCAATAATCCCAGCATTGACCGAGAGTTGGGCACAAGGCATCGGGCGGCGGTCGGGTTAAGCGAGGAGACGGATACGATTGTCGTGGTCGTTTCTGAAGAGACGGGAAAAATCGCTATTGCCGAAGGCGGCAAGTTGATAACCGACTTTGAAGGCAAAGACTTCAACTTTGTATTAAAAAATATCTTGCAGCAGCCGGAAAAGAAAAAGGCGATTTTTTATAGCTGGAAGCTGAGAAAGTGAAACAATGCGTTTAAATAGGACTATGATACATGTTAACTTAGGATTGAAGATATTCGGCCTCGTTTTGGCGATTGCGATCTGGGTGTATATTAACGCCATAGTTCAAACAATGGGTGGCGGGCCGTTGGCATATAAGGATATAAAAGCTGTTGAAATCCGGCTTATGGGTGAACCTCTTTTTTTAGGGAAGAATGTTTTTGTGGTGGAATTAGGCCGTACAACAGTAGACATTCGCATCCGTGGCCCGGAGCAGGAAATCGAAAAGCTTACCCCAGTGGATATTACTGCCTATGTTGATGTCTCCGGATTAAAATCCGGAAAAACCTATAGCCCGGTTGTAAAATTTGTCCTGCCGTCTGACGTTGAACTGGTAGGTGCCCCGCCTTTAATTAGGGTTGAAATTAAAGACAGAAATCTGCAATGACAAATAACAGGTTATTTGGTACAGACGGAATTAGAGGTACGTTTGGGCATTGGCCGCTTACGGAAGAACTGATATGTAGCCTTGGTTATGCTTTGGCCAAATGGCTGAAATGTAAAAGCAAAAACAAAAAATCATTTTGGATTGTTATTGGCAAAGATACGCGCGCTTCCTGCGATGATATCGCCGGCTATTTACTTAACGGCTTGAATCAGCCGAATATAAAAGTAGGCTTGGCGGGCATGGTGCCGACTCCGGCATTAGCATTTCTGACGCAGAAGGTGCGGGCGGATTTAGGAATAATGATTTCTGCCTCGCACAATTTGGCCGCGGATAACGGGATAAAATTTTTTAACCGCAACGGATTTAAGCTTACCGGAAAAGAAGAAGATCAAATAGAAAAGCTAATAGTTTCTTTTTTGAAATCTAAAAAGAAAAAATCATCTGCAGCGAAAAAATACAAAAGCCGCACCGAATCCATAGCACCCAAACATTACATCCGACATCTTAAAAACTGCGTGCCTCGGCTCGATTTGACCGGGATGAAAATCGTTGTTGACTGCGCCAACGGGGCGGTATCCCCTTTTGCACAGAAGCTGTTTGCCGATTTAGGCGCGGACACGTCCGCGCTGCATAATTGCCCCGATGGCTCAAACATCAATCTTAATTGCGGCTCCCTTCATCCTGAACATGCGGGTGTTTATGTTAAGTGGAAAAAGGCGGATATCGGTTTTTCTTTTGACGGCGATGGCGATCGAGTTATCTTGGCCGACAGGTGTGGCCGAATATATCACGGTGATCATATCATGGCGTTAATCGCCAAACATTTTTTAAAAAGCGGACGCTTAAAAAACAACACTCTAGTTGCTACTTCTATGAGCAATTTTGGATTGGATAAGTTTTTGGACAATATTGGTGTCCGGCTTGTTCGCGCGGACGTGGGCGATAAATTTGTGTTAAAGAAGATATTGGAGAAAAAAGGCAATTTTGGCGGGGAGCAATCCGGTCATATAATTTTTCTTGATCACGCAAAAACCGGAGACGGAATGCTTACGGCATTGATGGTTTTAGATGTCTTACGTGAAAGCGGCAAGAGCATTGCTGAGCTGATAAAAGGATTTAAGGAGTATCCGCAGCTTATCCGGAACGTAAAGGTGAAAGAAAAAAGAGATTTTAAAAAAATGCCTGGTGTCCGGGAAAAAGTACAAGCGGCCGAAGCGGCACTAAAAAACATAGGGCGGCTGGTTCTGCGTTATTCCGGGACAGAAAACTTAGCCCGGATTATGGTGGAAGGGGATAACACAAGAAAAATAAAGCGGATTGCCGAATCCATAGCGAAGGCCATAGAAGAGGAAATAGGGATTTAGTTATGATAAAGCTTGGGGTAAACATAGATCATGTCGCGACTGTACGCCAGGCAAGGAAGGCGGCAGAACCGGATCCAGTCCAGGCGGCAGCTGTTGCGGAATTGGCCGGAGCGGACACAATTACTGTGCACTTACGGGAAGACCGCCGCCACATAAACGAACGCGATGTACGAATATTGCGCAAAACAATACGCACAAAATTGAATTTAGAAATGTCAATCGCGCTCGGAATTGTAAAAATAGCCTGTGCCGTAAAACCGGACCAAGCTACTCTTGTGCCGGAAAAAAGAAAAGAACTAACCACTGAAGGCGGTTTGGATGTGGTAGGCAGCGAGAGAAAGATAAAGCGCGTAGTCAAGAGGCTGAAAAGCGCGGGGATAACGGTCAGTTTATTTATCGATCCCGATACTAAACAAATCGAAGCCGCAAGCCGGGCTCGGGCGGAATTTATCGAACTGCATACAGGCTGTTATGCGAACGCGAAAAAGGAAAAAGATAAACAAAAGCAGTTGTCTCTTTTGGCCGAGGCTGCTTTTTTCGCTCACACCCTAGGCTTGCGTGTTAATGCCGGCCACGGTTTAAACTATTGTAATACCCAAGCGTTAATAGAAAAAGTGCCGCATTTAGAAGAACTCAATATTGGCCATTCAATAGTTTCGCGTGCGGTAATTGTAGGCCTAGGTCGGGCGGTGCGGGAAATGAAGGGACTTATTAATAAAAAAAACAGGGATAAGCAATGATTGTCAGTTGTGGTACGGACCTTATTGAAACAAAGCGCGTCCGGGACGCGGTTAAAAAATGGAAGAAGGCGTTTTTAGGCCGGATATTTACTCAGCGCGAGATACAGTATTCTATGCGCCGGAAGTTTTATTGCGAACACCTGGCCGCGCGGTTTGCGGCGAAAGAAGCGGTATTTAAGGCTTTTGGGGACGGATTTAGCGCGGCGCATTATAAAGATGTGGAAATCATAAACGATAAAAATGGTTGCCCCCGGGTTGCGCTTAAAAGGCAGATGCAGAAGTTGGCCCGGAAGAAGAAGATCGATAATATTATGGTAAGTATGTCCCATACGCGTAACTATGCCCAGGCCATAGCGATATTTATAAGAAAAAAGTGAAAAAATTTTTCAAAGCAGACGCATTAAAAAGAAAAAAAAATGCGCACAAAGGGGATTTTGGACATGTCTTTGTGCTTGCCGGTTCAGCCGGATATACCGGGGCGGCGTGCCTGTGTTCACGGGCGGCGCTGGTATCTGGGGCGGGGCTGGTGACCTTAGGGATCGGCAAGAGCTTAAACGCCATTGTCGCCCGCAAATTAACGGAAGCAATGACCCGGCCTTTACCGGACACAAAGGATGGAAACTTAACGCTGCGGGCGTTTAAACAGATAAAGGCGGCATCCGGTAAAATGGATGTGTTGGCAATCGGGCCGGGGTTGTCCCGTAATCCAAACACGCAGAAGTTAATCCGAAAAGTAATTGCGCAGATACGTAAGCCGATGGTTATTGACGCAGACGGCTTAAACGCGTTAACCGGGCATTTGGATGTTCTAAGAAAAAATAGCTCCGCTAAGATTATAACGCCGCATCCGGGGGAGATGGGGCGGTTGCTCAAAATCTCGGCTTCCTGCGTACAAAAAAAGAGAAAGCAGCTTGCAAAACAATTTTCGGATATGTATAATGTTGTCACTGTATTAAAGGGCGCGAGGACAGTGGTCGCATCTAACGGTAGAGAAGTTTATATAAATAAGACCGGAAATCCGGGCATGGCCAAAGGCGGCAGCGGTGATGTTCTGTGCGGTATTATTGCCGCGTTATTAGCACAAGGTCTTGCGGCTTTTGATGCGGCGAAATTAGGCGTGTATGTACACGGATTAGCCGGAGATTTAGCACTAGATAAAAGCAGTATTGTAAGCCTGTTGGCTTCGGATATAATAGCGGCATTGCCGCAGGCGTTTAAAAAAATTTACAGGAATTTATAGCGTAAAAACAAACGCTGGCGTGGCGCAATGGCAGCGCAGCTGATTTGTAATCAGCGGGTTGGGGGTTCAAGTCCCTTCGCCAGCTCCATCCTTCGCTGTTTGAGGTGAGCTCAGGTAAGCAAGTAGTTGTAAGTCGCAAGAAAAAAGAATGGTCTTAGGACTTAAGTCTTAAGACTTGTGAGTGTTTTTCTGGGCAGGTGGCCGAGTGGAAATGGCAGCAGACTGTAAATCTGCCGGCGACGCCTACATAGGTTCAAATCCTATCCTGCCCACCATCCTTCGCTTTGTGTAAACAAAGCTATGGATGGCAGGCCATCTTGCTTGGCAGGAACAAAGCGATGAATGGCAGGCCATCCTTAATAAATAACAGTTAAATAGCGGGCGTGCCCGCCGTAGCTGATTCAAATAAATATACAGAATAAAGCGTAGGCGGGAGTAGTTCAGTGTTTAATAAAGACTTGATTTATGGAGCATAGTGACATAAATCAAATGTCTGAATTAAATCCCGCCGATTATGTTAATGGCGGGGG
>JAHJAO010000067.1 GCA_018813905.1 Candidatus Omnitrophota bacterium | reverse complement strand
TCAGAGATGTTGATCTGTCTTGCCCAGGGTTATCCTTTTGTATTTGGTTTTACGGTTTATGAGAGTTTTGAGGCTAAAAAAGTCAGCCGGACCGGCATAGTTAATATGCCCAAAAGAACCGAGCGGGCTATCGGCGGCCACGCTGTTTTAGCCGTAGGTTATGACCAAAATGAAAAACGGATATTGGTCCGAAACTCCTGGGGTAATAAATGGGGCCAAAACGGCTATTTTACCATGCCGTTTAAATATCTGGAGACATTAGCTGCGGATTTCTGGACGATAAGAAAATAATCTTTAAAATTAAATTATGTTAAATAAAGTTATACCCTACAATATTAGAAAAATTATTCTTGAGCAGTCCAAGCGGGCAAATGTTGGGCATATTGGTTCTGCTTTATCTATCGTCGATATAATAGCGGCGCTCTATGGGGAAATTATAAAAGTTTCTGAATTGCATAAGGATAGCCGTGACCGTTTTGTGCTTTCTAAGGGGCATGCTGCTTTGGCTCTTTATGCTGCATTTTTCTTAAAGGGTTGGATTACCGAGAAAGACCTAAATTCTTATTGTGCCGACGGAAGTTTATTGGGAGTCCATCCTGAGAGTACCTTGCCAGGGGTTGATTTTTCAACCGGCTCGTTGGGACATGGTTTATCAATGGCGGCAGGGTCTGCCTTGGGGGCCCGCTTAAAAAATTATCAATGGCGAGTTTTTGCGTTAATGAGCGATGCAGAATGTAACGAAGGTTCGGTTTGGGAAGCAGTTATGTTTGCCAGCCACCATAAATTATCGAACTTGATTGTTATGGTAGATGATAACGGGCAACAGGCCTTTGGCTATACCAAAGATGTTCTATCGTTGCGCCCATTGGCAAAGCGTTGGGATGCTTTTGGCTGGGATGTCAGTGAAGTAGACGGCCATAATGTCCAAGAGTTAAAAGATAAAATAAATAGTTTAACTATCGAGTCCGGGCCGCCCCATGTTTTAATTGCCAAGACTGTATTTGGTAAAGGCGTATCTTTTATGGAAAATAAAATTAAATGGCATTACTGGCCGATGTCGGATGCTGATTATAAGCAAGCACTTAGCGATATAGAAATAATAAAATGAGAGCTGAGTTAATCAGGACTTTAATTGAATTAGCAGATAAAGATGAGCGTATTATTTTATTGACCGGCGATTTGGGGTATTCGGTATTAGAACCTTTTTGCGAGAGATTTCCTAAGCGTTTTTTTAATGTTGGCGTGGCAGAGCAGAATATGGTGGGTATAGCTACGGGGTTGGCTGAGGCAGGTTTTATACCTTTTGTGTATTCTATCGCGACTTTTGCCTCGCTTAGGCCGTATGAATTTATTCGTAACGGCCCTATACTTCACGCTTTACCGGTAAGGATTGTTGGTATTGGTGACGGTTTTGATTACGGGCCTGCCGGGCCAACGCATTACAGCCTGGAAGACGTAGGTGTAATGCGCATTCAGCCAGGAATTACTGTTATTGCCCCAGCAGATTATCAGCAGGCGCGCACGAGTATTTTGGCGACCTGGAATCTACCCGGGCCAGTATACTATCGAATGGGTAAAGATGATAAGTTTGTGGCTTCCGGTTTAGAGGGGCGGTTTGAATTAGCAAAGGCTCAGACTGTCCGGAATGGTTCGGATCTACTGATTGTTTCGATGGGTAGTATCCTCAAAGAAGCCTTTATTGCAGCTGAGTTTTTAGCTAAACATAAAATCTCAAGCCGGATAGATGTAATCGCGAGTATAAGCCCTGCGCCAATCGCTGATTTAGTTGAAGCCTTGAGGAACTTTTCTTGGGTGTTCACTTTAGAGGCGCATTATGTTACAGGTGGTATAGGTTCTCTGTTGGCAGAGATAATTGCCGAACACGGCCTCAAATGCCGGTTGATCAGATGCGGCGTAAAAGATTTATTTGACGGCCTATCGGGAAGCCAGGCTTTTATGTACCGCAAATGCGGTATTAGCGGTGATATCTTAGCCGGTAAAATGCTTGCCGCCATGCAGGGTTCAAAAAGGCGGCGGAAAGTTGAGGGGGTAAGTGGAGAATAAAGATAAATTAAAGATAAGCGCTGTTATTGCTTGCTACCGTGATGCGCAGGCTATCCCGATAATGTATGAAAGGTTAACCGCTGTATTTAAAAAGATCGCGGTAGACTACGAAATTATTTTCGTTAACGACTCTAGCCCCGACAATACCTACGAAATTCTGGCTGAGCTGGCGGCCAGGGATAAAAAGGTTATCGGAATTAATCACGCCAGAAATTTCGGTTCCCAGAGCGCTTTTACCAGTGGTATGCATATTTCTTCAGGCGACGCGGTGGTTTTATTAGACGGCGATCTGCAGGATCCTCCGGAATTGATCGAAAGTTTTTTTGTGAAGTGGCGGGAGGGTTACGATGTCGTGTACGGCGTACGGGTAAAGCGTCAGGCCGGGATGTTGATGCAGATAGCTTATAAGATTTTCTATCGTATTTTTAGGGCTATGTCTTATGTGCCTATTCCCGTAGACGCCGGGGATTTTGCCTTGCTTGATCGAAGAGTAGTAAACGCTTTAGATAGTTTGCCGGAAAAGAACCGATTTTTAAGAGGGTTGCGCGCCTGGGTTGGTTTTAAGCAAACGGGAGTAAAATACGTCCGCCCAGAACGTAAGTTTGGCCGTACCACAAATTCATTCTTAAAGAATTTGGGTTGGGCCCGCCAGGCCATCCTTTCGTTTTCCTATGCCCCGCTTGATTTTATCATGTGGTTAGCTATTGTTATGGTCTGTTTTTCTTTCCTGGGGATTGTGGCGCATATTGTAATGCGGTTATTATACCCGGGATTAGCCCCTAGCGGTTTCACTACTTTAATAGTTTTAGTATTGTTCATTGGCGGCGTGCAATTATTCTGTCTAGGCATTATTGGCTCTTACTTGGCGCATATTTACGATGAGGTGAAACATCGTCCTCCTTATATCGTAGAGAGTTACCTTAATTATCCTTCTCAAAATAAACCTAAGGGTGATAATGGTTAATTTGAACGATTTTCATCCAACTAAATGTGTTATTTGCGATACGTTCGGTAATGCTACCGAGATATATCCGGCGAATTTTGATTTAGAAGCATTTAATCCCGGAATTTTTTCTGCGCGTAGATTACCCGACAGAATCCATTATCGAATTATTAGATGTAAAGTTTGCGGATTAGTTCGTTCGGATCCGGTGGTTAACCGCCGGATTTTAGCTAGTCTTTATACTCAAAGTAGTTTTAGCTATGCCGATGAGGCGATTAATTCAAGATACGCTTATGGCAGGTATTTGGATAGGTTAAATAAATATTTAACGGAGAAAAATACTTTGCTTGAAATCGGCTGTGGAAATGGTTTTTTCCTTTGAAGAGGCGATCGCCAGGGGATACAAAAACGTTTTAGGTGTTGAGCCTAGCATTGATGCGCTAAATAAAGCGAATCCATCTATCCGGCGAAGCATAATCAACGATGTAATGCGTCCCGGCTTATTTGAGCCGGATAGGTTTGACGTTATTTGTATGTTTCAAGTTTTAGACCACATCCCTGACCCGGAAATTTTTCTTAAAGAATGTTTTTCCGTGTTAAAGCCGGGTGGATTAGTACTGTGTTTAAATCATAATATCGAAGCGCTCTCGGCCTATTTTTTCAAAGAGAATAGCCCGATTGTCGATATAGAGCATACCTATCTTTATAGCCCTAAGACGATATCTAAGGTGTTTAGTTTGCGCGGTTTTAAAATTTTGGAGACTGGGTCAGTATTGAATAATTATACGTTACATTATTTGGTAAGGTTGTTGCCTATGCCAAGGCAGCTAAAAAATAAGATATTATCGGTTTTAAGTTCAAGTTTAATCGGACGCTTAAGGCTGGCTGTCCCGTTAGGCAATCTTTATCTTATAGCTCAGAAGCCTAAGTAATAGGCTTAATGAAAAGGAAGAGAAGGGTCGATAATGTTGGGTAAAGTTAAGGTTAAATTAGTATCGGTTGAAGAAGGGATTACTGCTTTAGGTTTTCGCCGGATAGTCTCAATTGCCCGAAAATTTAATCCCGATTCACAGGTATACTTTCTTACCGTGGGGAATCTCTATTCTTTTGCTACCCATTTTTTCCCGTCTAACCATTTAAATTACAGCGATAACGATTTCGATTCTATCTCAGGTGAGTTCGCGGATGCGGATATTTTATGTTTTTCGTCTATGACAGCTTCCGCTTTTTATATCGAAAAGATAATACAATATGTTAAAAAGAAAAATCCTAAAGTCTTTGTTCTTTGGGGAGGGGCGCACGCCATAATTTATCCCGATCAAGCCATTAAGCACGCCGACGCTATTTGTACCGGGGAAGGGGAATATCCTTTTGATATGTTTTACCGGGCGTTTACTGAAGGAAAAGATTATTCCACGACTCCCAGTATGTGGTTTAATACCGGCAAAGGAATTGTAAAAAACAAGAACCGCCGCCTAGATACTCCCGAGGAATTATCCTATTTTCCGCATCTTTATTACGGGCTAGACTGCAGCATATTTGATTTGCGGCGCCGGATCTTCCGCCGTTTTACCCAGGCAGACTATATTAATTACAATAGTCTATCTTACAGGACGGTTTGGTCTATCGGCTGCCCTTTTTCTTGCGCCTATTGCGCCAATGATGTTTTTTTAAGTAATGATAAAGATTATGGCTGGATAAGATATCCTTCCGTAGATTATATTATCAGCGAAATCGAAAAAGCTATCGCTATCTATCCTTTTATCTCTACTGTGATTTTCTATGACGATAGCTTTATCGGAATACCATTAGATGATATTAAGGCTTTTGCGCATGAGTATAAAAAACGGATAAACCTGCCTTTTTTAGTAGCAGGGATACATCCTAATTTTGTCACGAGAGAAAAAATCAATTTGTTGGCAGAGGCGGGCATGAATAGGACTAGGATGGGTATTCAAAGCGCGAGCGAAAAGACCCTTTCTTTTTACCGCCGTTTTACTTCTTTGTCTAAGATAAAAGAATCAGCCAAGATACTTTCCGAGGCAACCAGGCATTATGGCTTAATCCCCCCGGCATATGATATTATTTCCGATAACCCGGTGGAAAGCAGGGAAGATATTGTTGATACGTTAATGTTTTTATATGAACTCGATAGGCCTTATACCCTGACGATTTTTTCCCTAAGAATATTCCCTTATACTAAATTATGGGATTATTTTCGGCGTCAGCCTGAAATGATAGACCTCTGTGGTCAGACTAATTCGTATTTGCAGACGAAGAAAAATATTGCCAATATCCTACTCTATATATTGGCAGTGATGAAGCCACCTAAGGCTTTTTTTTACTGGGTATTGAGATTTGTTAAGGGTGGTAATGAGCGACAATCGTCTCACCCGGTATTTTATCTATTGGTTAAAGGCATATATTTATCATCAAGGGCATTT
>JAHJAO010000066.1 GCA_018813905.1 Candidatus Omnitrophota bacterium | reverse complement strand
TGCCCCCCACCAAGCATTTGCAATATTAAATAATGCCCATAATTTATGCAATTTTAACTTGCCAAAAGATAGAACGACTATTGCCAAAATGAAACAAGTGAAAAAGATGAAAAAGGCAAAAATTGAAAGCAGACTTAATGTCATAAAGTTATAAACCTCTATTTATATTTCTGACTATCCTTTTAGCTGTATTACAACCACTATCTGCTACCACCGCAACTCCACTGCTTCTATTTAACCAATGTCCTGTAAAATAAATATTTTTTATTTTTATCTGTTCAGAAAAATTTGGGCTTGCGAATTGTTCAACAGTATCTGCCCAACCATATGCGGCCCCTTTGTGATTTTGTGTCCACTTATACAAACTAAGAGGTGTAGCAATAACTTTAAATTTAATATGTTTATCAAGATCGGGAATTAATATTTTGGCTAACTCTATTAGCCTATCAGATATTCTTTCTTTATTTTTATCCCCCCAAAATTCTTTATCAAAAAAACAACTATTCGAAAAAAGAAACAAAGAATCTCCTCCGCAAGAATTATTATCGGTGCTATTTTTTATAGAACTACTGCTAAGCCCCACATAGTTATATTTGCCTGATATTAAATTTTTATATATTTCCATATCATCTTTATTGCTATCTATTATCCAAACATGCGACTTTAATTCTGAGAATTGATCTAATTTTTTATCAACCCCTAAATAGACTAAAAACCCAGAAAGAGAAATATCTGCACTCTCCATCTTTGTTAGTTCTTCTTCAACAATTTTTCTATCACTAATCAATTCTGACAATATTTGATACCTGTCGCAAGCAGCAACTATATTTTTTGAGAAAAGCAACTTCTTCCCATTTACCTCAAGCGCTTCCATTATATTATCTTTAATCTTAATACTAGTCGCTCTATGTGAATAAAATATTTCACCACCAAAAAATTTAAACTTATCAGTTAAAACATCAGAAAGTTTCTGCATTCCTCCTCGGACGTAATATCCACCATCAAAAATAAAATCTTTATATAATAAGCAAGCAGCAACGGATGATATGCCAGACGATGGCAACCCTGTATAGCCAAGCAGAATTATAGATAAGATCGTTTTTAATTCCCTATCAGCAAAATAAGAGTTTAATAATTGCCCAAATGTCAACTTTCTAAACTTTGTCAAAGAAATCACAGGTGTTGTAGTAATAAAGCTAAAAAGTTTCTTAATACCTTCCCTTTCATGGGGGAAATTATCTGCTAAATGTGAAATTGTTCTTTTTACATCGTTGTATAAAAAAATCTTACGCGATTTTGTTATAACAATATCTGGTTTATCAAACTTTATAAAGTCTAAGTTTTTCAGCACTCCGATTTCTGCAAGTATTTTTCTTAATCTGCCACCTTTGCTTAAATTGCTTAAAGAGTACACACATGAATCAAACAAAAGTCCATTTTGCTTGAAAGACGTACAATATCCGCCCGGTTTAGCATTTTTTTCCACAATTAGCGTCTTTAACCCCGCTTTTGCCAGGTAACACCCACAGACTAATCCGCTAATTCCCGCGCCAATAATAATCACATCATAATCATATTTTTTAGTCATAGCGAAATTTAATTCATTTGATATGGCCGGTTAAAACGTTTTCCAAAAGCACAATTTTTAATTAAAAACATATTCCAATACAGTTTTGTGATGCCGCAACTATTGAACAACTTCCAAACATCAAGTCCTAAAAAAGTTCTTGATTTAAGCAAACGATTAACTATCCTTTCATCAAAGCTGCCGGTCTCCCCGAAAATCTTTCCCAGACGATAAAACAAATTTAAACACCATATATACATAAACCCATTAAATATCCAGGAAAACCAATCCCTTATTCCCTCCATTCCGCCCCGAACAACTGTCCCTAAATAATCCCAACCTGATTGCTTTGATATCTTTTTCAAATAAGCTTCGATATATTTCGAATGAGCCGCATCCGGATATCCTGACTGCACAATAAACCCGATAGAATATTCACTTTTCGAATCTTCAAGTGACTCGAAAAATTCTTTTACAACAGCCGGCATTGCGTCTATGTACAAAGGAAATCCCACGATTACCCTATCCGCTTCTGCCATTGACTTCTTTATATCGGTATAGCTTATATCTTTTATCCGAGTTAAATGGATACTTTTACTAGTATTATTTTTATTGCGCAAAAATCCGTTTAAAAAATATTTCAAAATTATTTCGGTATTCCCCCTTTCCCTCCGGGGCGAACCATTAATTACAACCAATTTCATTAACTACCTCTTGCGGCGCATCCGTAATAAACTTTAAAAAACGCAGTTTGCTTTTAAATTTCAACGCTATGCGCGAATATATGTTTGAAATTATATTGATATTTTCTTCATCTACTCCTGTGTTTTTCTCTAACAAAAGCCCCAAAGATGGGTAGCGTTTATAACGACGCATATGATGAAACTCTCCCCCCATTATTTCAAAGTAAGGGTGCAATAAAGGTATCAGCTTATCCTGTGTTTTCTTGAGTAAAGCGCTGCTAAAGCCGCTGATTATCGGGGACGCAAAAAGCACAAAATCAGAATTTATGTATTTTCTACATATATCTCTTGAATCATCCCTCATCACACATTCACCCGGTGTCTTCAACCAGCAATCAAAACAACCAAGGCAATATTGCAGATTGCGTTCCCGCAACAATATCACATCTACTGTATTGTTTTTAGATTTTAATAGCCCGGCGATATTATTAACATATTCGTCAAAAAGATAATTTTTGCTGTTTGGATTTCCGTTTAAAATCGTTATGCGCATTTTAATTCCCTAAATACCGCGGACACCCCCGGGGTGTACTTTTTACTCACCTTTTAAACTCCAGCTTTTTTAAAAGCGCTTTTGACAAATTCAAGATATCCAAGACTATCTTTCTCTCCTACAAAACATCCGCCATCATAAAGATTAAGATTGCGTTCTTGCCTCATTTTATTGCCAAGCACAAGAATGTCTTTATCCTTAAGCAATTGACTAAGTTTCTCCAAAATCTTCACATGATGGCCGGCCGCGCTTCTGACTTTATAGCCTTTCTTGGCAATCAGCATAATACTTAGCTTGATAAGGGCGTCATAGCAGAATTTGAAAATAACGTCGGGTATATCCGACTCTCTGGCTATTTTAAGATCGCGCGTGGCAGAACGCAAAAACTGCTCAACCTGTTCCGCTTGAAATGTCAGCTTTTGGAAATATTGACTTTCGAAATGAATCATATAAGCCTTATAGTTTTATTTTTGAAGATGCTGCTTATAAAATGGCTCTTATCCTTTTTCCTTGCTCTAAATTCCCCTGGGTTTAGATTTGTTACATTGAATTCCCGGCCCGTATCTTTCTGCAGTTGAACGATAACTCTCTGTAATTCTAAAATAGAATGTGTGCCGATAGCCAATAGATCTACATCGCTTGAAGAATCCATTTTATTGCTCGCGTATGAGCCGAACAAGTAAGCTTCTTTAATCCCTTTGATGCCGCTTAGCATATTTTTGAGTTTTTTTTCTATGCCGTGGGTTTTCAGAAAAATCTGGCGGTAATGCTC
>JAHJAO010000011.1 GCA_018813905.1 Candidatus Omnitrophota bacterium | reverse complement strand
GGCGTTGGAAGAGGAATTAAATAAATGCCGCAAGTCTTAATAAAAGTTGTTATTTTTCTTTTCGGCTCGCTTATCGGCAGTTTCTTAAACGTCTGTATTTACCGGATGCCGCGTGAGAATATGTCTGTAGGCAAACCCGAGCGTTCGTTTTGCCCGCACTGCAACAAGCAAATTCTTTGGTACGATAATATCCCTTTTTTAAGTTATATTTTTTTGGGGGGCAAGTGCCGTTTCTGCCGAGGTGTGATTACGTTTCGTTATTTTTTAGTGGAATTGCTTACTGCGAGCGTCCTGGTTATTCTCTATAATTTTTTCGGCCTATCCGCGCAGTTTTTCGTGTATTCGTTGTTGTGCTGCGGCCTGATTATCTCGACGTTTATCGATTTTGACTTCCAGATTATCCCGGATGAAATAACTCTGGGCGGGCTGGCGGCTGCTGTAATCCTGTGCTTATTATTTCCCGGACTGCATAATACTGGCTCCCGGATAACATCAGGTATTCAATGTATCTTGGGAATCCTTGCCGGCGGCGGCAGCATATATTTAATCGGGAAATTCGGGGAAATAATCTTTAAGAAAGAAAGCATGGGCGGCGGGGATGTAAAACTCATGGCCATGATCGGAGCCCTGCTTGGCTGGAAACTGGTATTACTCATATTTTTCATCGCTCCTTTTTTCGGCGCGGTGGTGGGAATTATCGCTAAAATACGCAAAGGCGCGGAAGTTATTCCCTACGGGCCGTATTTGTCACTTGCGACTTTTCTGGTCTTGTTATGGGGTAAGGATATTCTGAAGTACCTTTTTTGTTTTTAATTTGGCATAATGGATGTGTCCAAGATATGATAAAAATTCTTTTATAATTTTTATCATATTCGGCGGGATTAATTCATCCCGCCTTGGCGGGATTCATTAATAAGATGGCCCCTCGGCGTAAACGATTGAAAAATTTCTTAGAAATTTTTCTAATCACTTGAGGGGTAAATTCGCACAGTGATTTATGTTCACGTAGTTCCATAAGTCACGTGCTCATTTAGGAGGGTAAAATTATGTTAAGGTTCATGAGCGCGGGCGAATCACACGGGGAAGCGATGGTGGCGATCTTAGAGGGCATGCCGGCCGGGATGAAGATCGAGCTGAATAAAATCAATCAAGAGCTCGCGCGGCGGCAGCAGGGTTATGGCCGGGGCCAGAGGATGAAAATAGAGCGTGATACGGCCAGGATTCTGTCCGGAATTAAAGGAAAGACTACTTTGGGCAGCCCGATTGCGCTTATGGTCGGGAATAAAGATTTTAAGATTAACGAGTTGCCCGCGATTTTCGCGCCCCGTCCCGGGCATGCGGACCTTGCCGGAGCGGTAAAATACGGATTTTCCGATATCCGCTGCGTGTTAGAACGCGCCTCAGCCCGGGAGACCGCGGTTCGGGTTGCCGCCGGAGCCGTATGCAAGATGTTTTTGGGTGAGTTCAATATGCGCATAGAAAGTAAAATCGTTAGTATCGCCGGCGAGACAGAGCAGAAACAGATTAGAAAAAAAATAGATGAGGCGAGAAAACGCAAAGATACTCTCGGAGGAATTTTTGAGGTTATTGTCCGCAATGTGCCGCCGGGGCTGGGTACTTATGTGCATTATGACCGCCGGCTTGACGCAAAATTAGCGGCCTCGCTTATGTCTATCCCGGGCATAAAAGCGGTTGAGTTCGGCATGGGATTTGCGCTGGCCGGAGAATTCGGCTCTTCGGTGCATGATGAAATATTCTATTTAAAAAATAAAGGGTTTTACAGAAAAACGAATAATGCCGGCGGGTTAGAGGGCGGAATGAGCAACGGGGAACCGATAATCGCCCGTTGCGCGATGAAGCCGATAACTACTTTGGCGAATCCGCTTTCCTCCGTGGATATCCGGACGAAAAAGAAAAGATTAGCGACCGTTCAGCGCGCGGACATTTGCGCGGTGGAAGCAGCCGGCGTTATCGCCGAAGCCATGGCGGCCATGGTTATTTGTGAGGTGTTTATGGAAAAATTCGGCGCAGATAGTATGATAAGCATAAAGCGGGCATTTAGAGAATATGCGGGCCATTATAAAAAATAAAAACTTTTAGGTCGGAATTTGAAGCCGGAAACAAACAATTATGAGCAGTTAAAAAGTAAAGCCCTGAATGAGGGGGCGGGCTTGTTCGGGGTGGCGGATTTAAAAAATTACAACACGGGTTTTAATGACGGAATAGCCGCTCTTGCCGAAAATCTTAAGTATGGCGTAAGTGTTGGCGTTGAACTTTGCGCCGCGGTATTGGATACGGTACAAGATCACCCCACCCTGATTTATAGCTGGCATTACCGCCAGATAAATACCTTGCTGGATAAGATCGCTTTGAATCTGGCCCGGTTTATTCAGGAAAAAAATTATCGGGCGTTGCCCATTGCCGCTTCTCAGGTTACGAATTGGCATAAACAAACAGCGCATGTAAGCCATAAGCATATCGCTAATCTTGCCGGGCTTGGCTGGCTCGGCCGCAATAATTTATTGGTTACGAAAAAATTCGGCAGTGCCCTGCGTTTGGTGAGCGTGCTTACGGATATGCCGCTGGCGACAGATTCACCCTGCCCGGATAATTGCCGGAATTGCCGCTTGTGCCTGAGTGCTTGCCCTGCCGGCGCCATCGTAGAAAAAAGAGAGGATTTTAAGCATCAGGCCTGTTTTGAAAAATTAAAGGAATTTTCTAAAATGCCCGGCATAAAATATTATATCTGCGGCGTATGCGTGCGGGCCTGCGGGCAGGAAAAAGCATAAATCTTTTTTAAAGAATAATTCAGCAAAAAATATGGGCGTTATTTTAAAAGCAAATTCCGTAAAATTAATTATCGGGCTTATCGGCAAAGAAGAAATATTTAACCGGGTAAAAAAAATACTTATCCAAAAATTCGGCGGTATCGATTTCGAAAACCCGGTTTTAGATTTTAATTTCACCGATTATTACGAGCTTGAGATGGGGGGTAATTTAAAACGTCAATTTTTAAGCTTTAAACGCCAAATTCTGCCGGACAAAGTAGCTTCGATAAAAATTTATACAAACTCTCTTGAGAAACGTTTCTCCGCAGCCGGCGGCAGGCGCCGGGTGAATATCGATCCCGGGTATTTGACTTTGTCCAAACTTGTTCTGGCTACGACTAAGGATTACCAGCACCGTATTTATTTGGGCAAGGGTATCTTTGCCGAAGTTACCTTGCGGTTTAAAGATAAAAGTTTCCGGGAATGGGAGTGGACATACCCGGATTACCGCAGCCGGGAATATATCGATATTTTTAATTACATCCGCAACAATTTATGCGGGAAGAAAGAAAGGAAATGAATAATTCATATCTTCGGATTAAAAACCGGGTTCTTTTGGCTCAAGGGGCGGTGCTTTTCCTGTATCTTTTTATTATGGCTTACAGCTTTTCTTTGCCTTTGGGCGAGTTTATTTATCAGCTTAGCCGGAATTCGGTTATCGCGGTTTCTTTATATCTGTTCGTGCTCTATGTTTTTTACTTTTTGATTTCTTTCGGACTGAATTTTTATGGCGAATTTTTGCAAGCTAAAAAGTTTCAAATCAAAGACGAGGAGTTTGGCGAGTGGGCAAAGGACCTTTTGCGCCGGCAAGGGATAATTTTTATCGCACTGCTTTTTGTCGTCCAAGTAACCTATTTTTTCCTGGAAACGCAGCCGAAAACATGGTGGCTCCTGAACGCCGCGTTTTGGATTGTTATAATTATTTTCAAAAACGAAATTTTCCCCTTTTATATCCTTCCGTTAATACTGCGTTACGCGCCCCTAAGCGATGAAAATCTTAAAAGTAAGATTATTGCGCTCGCGCAGAAAGCCGGCGTTACAATTCAAGATGTCTGCCGGATAAAACCGGGATTCCATCTGCGCACGCCAATCGTGATGTTTTCAGGCGTGAACCCTAACCGCAAGATGCTGTTAGACGATATCTTTTGCGATTATACGCAGGAAGAGGTGGGAATTGCAGTTCTCCAGGAACTGGCCAGGAATTATTATCAGCATCGGTGGAAATTGGCCGGGTGCCGGGCCTTGTTTACTTTATTGGTTTTCGCCGGCGCGGGTGTTATGTTTAAACCTGCGGCCCGGTTTTTCGGTTTTAAACTTATTTTTGATATCGGCGCTTTCCCGGTATTGGCGCTTCTTTTTTTATGCGGCGCGGGTATTTTTATTGTGATCTTTAATGATTTGAGCCGGCGGTTTACCCGTAAAGAAGACGATTTTGTTTTGTCCAAAAGCGGACAAACCGAAGCGTTTATCTCGGTACTGGTGCGCCAGGCGAACGAAAGCAACCGGGATCAGAATCCGGGATACCTGGCCGAGAAGTTATTGTTTGATAAGCCTTCATTTTCCCAGCGCATTCTTACAATCCAGGATTACGCGCATAATCTGCAGTTTAAACAGGGGGATAATCAGGAAAATAAAGAGGATAAAAGTAGCCCATGATTTTTGTCAGCGCCTGTTTGGCGGGAGAAAATTGCCGGCACGACGGAAAAGATTGTTCCAACCCCTTAATTAAAAAACTTAAAGAAAAAGGGAAGGTTGTTGCGGTCTGCCCGGAAGTTAGCGCCGGATTAACTGTGCCGCGGCTGCCGTGCGAGATTGTCGGCGAAGGAGCGGGAGAAGGTGTTTTGTCCGGCCGGGCGCAGGTATTTAATAATATCCGGGGCAATCTTACCGCCGAGCTGCTGAAAGGCGCTCATGCGGCGCTTGCGGCCGCTAAAAAAAATAAAGTTCAGCTGGCGGTTTTGAAATCCAAAAGCGCGGCTTGCGGAGTCGGCAAAGTCTTTGACGGGACATTCGGCGGCAAGCTTATAAACGGGGACGGGATATTAACCGCGTTGCTTAAGAAAGAAGGGATTCACGTTATTTGCGAGGAGGATTTTTGCGGCATATAAGCGCAAAATAAAAGTTTATGATGAACAAAGAAATCGCGGATATTTTCCGGCAAATCGCGGATATCTTGGAAATTAAAGACGAAAATTTTTTCCGTGTGCGCGCTTATCGCAAAGCCGCGCAAAATATCGAAAATTTAACCGAAGACCTTATTGTTTTAGTGAACGAGAAAAGGTTGGATGTGCCGGGTGTGGGCGTGGACTTGGCCGGGAAGATTGAAGAACTGGTAACTACCGGCGCTTTGAAATTTTTTGAGGAGCTTAAAAAAACCATTCCTCCGGGGCTTTTGGAAATAATGACTATCCCGGGAATTGGCCCGAAGACCACCAAATTACTTTTTGATAAACTCAAAATCGATTCTGTATCCAAATTGGAAATAGCGGCCCGGGAAGATAAATTAAGCAGCCTGCCGGGATTAAAAGAAAAAACGCAAGAGAATATATTGCAGGGTATAGAGTTGATAAAACAGCGGCAGGGGCGTATTTTGCTTTCAACGGCTTTATCTGTGGCGCAAAAAATACTCGATGCCTTAAAAAAATTAAAAGTTGTCGAAGAAGCCGTTGTCGCCGGGAGCGTGCGCCGCAGAAAAGAGACAATTCACGACATCGATATCCTGGTTACCTCAACAAAACCGCAAACGGTAACTGATGTTTTCACCTCTTTGCCTATAGTAAAAAAAATATTAGCCAAAGGCGACACCAAATCTTCCGTAATTGTTGAAGGCGATATCCAGGTGGACTTGCGGGTGGTTGGACCGGAGAGTTTCGGGGCGGCGCTTAACTATCTTACCGGTTCCAAAGCGCACAATATCCGCATCCGGGAGCTGGCAAAAAAAAAGGGGTTAAAGATTAACGAATACGGCGTGTTCAGGGAGAAAACAAACCGCATCGTTGCCGGAAAAACCGAACACGAAGTTTATAAGACAGTAGGCCTTTGTTATATCGAGCCGGAATTGCGCGAAGATACCGGAGAAATAGAAGCGGCGGCGGACAATGCCTTGCCGCAACTGGTTGTGTTAACCGACATAAAATCGGATTTGCATATTCATTCCCGCTGGTCGGACGGTACGCTTTCTATTGCGGATATGGCCAAAGCCGCTAAGGCGCAGGGTTATAAATACATGGTTGTTTCCGACCATTCGCAGAGTTTAAAAGTTGCGGGAGGGCTTACGCCCAAGCGGTTAAAAGAGCAGATAGATGAGATTAAGCGATTGAACCGGAGTTTTAAGGATTTCAGAATTCTTTGTTCGGCGGAGGTGGATATTAAATCGGACGGGAGCCTGGATTTTGACGATGATATCTTAAAAGAGCTGGACGTGGTTTTGGCGGCAGTACACAGCGGGTTTAAGCAGGCAAAAGAACAGCTTACCGGGCGCATAACCCGGGCGATGCAAAACAAATATGTTAATATTATCGTCCATCCTTTCGGCCGGTTAATTAATGAACGGCCAGCGTATGAGCTGGATTTCGAAAAGATTTTACAGGCGGCTTGTGATACCAATACGGCTTTAGAGATAAATTGTTATCCCAAGCGGCTGGATTTAGACGATATCCATGTAAAGCGGGCCAAGGAAAAAGGTGCGATGCTTTCCCTGGGCACGGATAGCCACGCTCAAGAGCAGCTGGATTTTATGGAGCTGGGTGTGGCCGTGGCCAGGAGAGGCTGGCTGGAAAAGAAAAATTTATTAAATTGCTTGTCTAGTGACGAATTCTTAGATAAAATTAGAAAAAAATGAATACAGACTTAAATCAATTCCTTATTAACCGAGCAGGTTTGGGTAACAGCCCGGACGCCAGCGACCCGAAGGTGCGCCGCCGCTGCGGTTATCTCGAAGGGTGGGTGTCGATTGTCGTAAACCTGGCATTGTTTCTGATAAAAATTGTTATCGGATTTTTGAGCGGAAGTATCAGCGTGATTGCGGATGCCGTGCATACGGCGTCTGACGTTAGCACGTCTATTGTTGTTATTATCGGGTTTAATATTTCCAATAAACCCGCCGACGAAGACCATCCTTTCGGGCATGGCCGGATGGAAGATATCGCGACTTTAATAATTGCGGTGCTGTTATGCGTGGTTGGTGCGGAAATATTTAAAGTTGCTGCTCTGAGATTTTTTGCCCCGCCGCCGGTTCGGGCAAATCTTTATCTTGCCGCTATCCTGGCGCTTACGGCACTAGTTAAGGAGTGGATGGCCCGGTTTTCTTTCCGCCTGGCCAAGCTTATCGATTCCTCCACGCTTTATGCCGATGCCTGGCATCACCGCAGCGACGCTATTTCGACCTTGTTTGTAATTGGTGCGATTATCGGTACGATATTCAAACTGTTTAAATTAGACGCTGTTTTTGGGGCAATGGTCGCGGTTTATATCATCTACACGGCTTTAAAATTAATCCGCGAATCCAGTTTCCATCTTCTCGGCAAAGCGGTTGATGAAGCTTTGCATAATAAAATAAAGCAGTTATCCCTGTCCGTAAAAGGCGTTGAAGGGGTGCACGATATTGTCGCCCATGATTACGGCACGTTAAAAGCCATATCCTTGCATGCGGAAGTGGATAACCGATTGGATGTGGCGGCCGCGCATAAAATCGCGACTATGGTCGAGATAAAAATCGCTAAAAACATTAATTCCAGCCCTATTGTCCATATCGACTTGAAGAAAAAGAAAAAAACAAAATTTTCTTCCAAATACATAAAAAAATTGCGCGGGATTATCCGCAATTTTTCGCAGATAATCAATTCCCACGGGGTTCAGGTTTCCAGCGGCGAAAGCGGCGATTCGCTGAACTTACATATCGTTGTTTCCAAGCACATGAATATTGAAGACTCGCATAAATTAGAACACGATTTGGCCGCGGCGATTAAGGTCGAATTTGCGGATTACGATATCCATATCCACGTTGAGCCTTGTGAAATAAGTTGCACCTCTTGCCGCCTAAACTGTAAGGACTAAAATGAAACCCGTACCGTTTAAGTCCGGATATGTCGCTGTTTTGGGCAAACCCAACGTGGGCAAATCCACGCTGCTGAACTTTTTTTTAAAGGAGAAATTGTCCATAGTTTCTTCTAAGCCCCAGACCACGCGGTCTAACTTCTTAGGCATTCTTACCACCGCGCATTATCAGATAATATTTATAGACACCCCGGGCCTGCATAAACCCAAAACACTGTTAGGCAGATATATGACCGCTCAAGCCCGCCAGGCCGTCAAAGACGCGGACGAAATTATCGTTATTGTGGACGCGGCAAACGGGATTAGAGATGAAGATTTACGGCTTTTTGATTATCTGCGTTCGCAAATCCAAGGTTCTGCGGGGCGCAGCTCTCAGGTGCTGGTTCTGATAAACAAAACAGATCTGGTTTCCCAAAAAAGTATTTTGCCGCTGGTTGAATTATGCCGTAAAAACTTTCCCGCCGCGCAGTATATACCGGTTAGCGCCAAGACCGGCGCAAATATGGAATTAGTATTGAAAAAAATAGTTGAGTTTCTATCGCCGGGCCCGGCTTATTATCCCCGGCAGCAGCTTAGCGACGAAAACGAGCGCGATATTGCCGCAGAACTTATCCGGGAGAAAGTTTTGGAGTTTTGCCGTCACGAAGTTCCGCATGCGGTCGCGGTGGAACTTATCGAGTTTAAAGATAATCCCCCGCGCAAAGTTTTAATTTGTGCCAATATCTTTGTGGAAAAGAAAAGCCAGAAAAAGATCATTATCGGTAAAGAAGCGCAGATGCTTAAAAAAATCGGCCGGGCCGCGCGCCTGGAACTTGAACGGTTTCTTGGCCGGGAAGTTTATCTGGAATTATGGGTTAAGGTAGGCCCGAATTGGCGGCAGGACAAAAATTTTTTACGCCGGCTGGGGTATGATAATAACTAATCCGGGTATTTAAAGTAAAAATATTCTAAATTTATCTTGACGGATAAGCATTGTTAGTTATAAAATTGTAACAGTATATATTTGTAATGGAGTATAGACTTTTTAAGGGGCGAATATTTACTAAAGGAGGGAGAAAATGAGGCTTACCCGCAGACAATTCCTTAAATTATTCGGATCTTCGACAATCGGCGCTGCTGTCTGCAGCGCGTATATTCCCCAGATAGAAAACGCTTTCGCCGCCGCCGCTGGAGGCAACCCGCCGGTTATTTGGCTGCAGGGAGCCGGGTGCAGCGGGTGTTCGGTATCTTTACTTAATACCGTTCATCCTAAAATCGCGGAGGTTCTCCTGAAAGTGATTAGCGTGCAGTATCATCCCACGCTTATGGCCGCTGCCGGCGACTTAGCGGTTTCCGCGCTCGACCAAGCCCAGGCAAAGTTTAAAGGTAAATATATTTTGATTTTGGAAGGGGCAATTCCCACAGCCGAAGACGGGATATTTTGTACAATCGCAGAAAAAAACGGAAAACACATAACCTTATTGCAAGCGGTCGAAGAATTAGCGCCGGATGCTGCCGCCCTGGTAAGCGTGGGAACATGCTCTGCTTACGGCGGAATTCCCAGCGCTAAGCCCAATCCTACGGGCTGTAAGAGTTTAGCCGAAGTTACCGGCAAAACGGTTTTGAATATACCGGGTTGCCCGCCGCATCCGGATTGGATTGTCGGATCATTGGTGCACGTTCTTCTGTTTGGCATGCCGCAGTTGGATAGTCATGGCCGCCCAATAATGTTTTACGGCAAGAATGTACACGAGAATTGTCCGAATTTTTCATATTTTGCCAACGGCAATTTTGCCCAAAAACTGAGCGATGATAAATGCCTGGTACAGCTTGGCTGTAAAGGGCCGTTGTCTTTTGCCGATTGTCCAAATCGGCATTGGAACGGGTATGTTAACTGGTGTATTGGTTCGGGCACGGGTTGTATTGCCTGTTGTGAGCCGGGATTCCCGGATAATTCTGCGCCGTTCTATGCAAAATTACCGGATGAATTTATCGAAGAAAAAAGAAGAACAATTTAAAGAGAAAAGAGGGAGAACGGAAAAATGGCAAAACAAACGATTTCAATTGATCCGGTAACGCGTATCGAGGGGCACCTGAAAATAGAAGTGGATCTAGATAACGGCGTGGTTGTCGATGCCCGTTCCAGCGGTACTTTATGGCGGGGAATC
>JAHJAO010000065.1 GCA_018813905.1 Candidatus Omnitrophota bacterium | reverse complement strand
GTCGTTTCAGCTCCTCCTGCGTAGCCATTATAATGTCCTTTCCTGCCATATGATCCTCCTTTGAAAAGAATCATTATAGCAACTTTGGAACAGGACATTCTTGCTTTGTTAATACCGGACATTATTGTATTGCGATTACACTTATTCGACCGATATTATAAGTTATAAGTTATAAATTATAAATTACCAATAACCCAATTCCCTGCCGGCAGGTGTGAAGACGGATAAAAATAGGATTTTAAGCGTTTACATTCTCCCATTGTTTATGTATCCAGTTCAGCCATTGCCCGGGATATTTCCTGATATATTTTTCAACTACCTCTATTATTTTTTGCGAATTAACCCGCATATCTTTATCTTCATCGCCGCTGGAAATAAGCTCAAGTGGTGGTTCGATCTTAATCGTGTGAGTATGATCTTCCCGATTTATTAAAAATACGGGCAAAATCGGCGCGCCCGAACGCTGGGATAACATTACCGGGCCTGAGGCCATTTTTGCGGACCGATTGAAAAAATTAACCGTTACTCCCTCCGCGCCAAAGTTCTGATCAACTTCAATAATTAAAATTTCATTCCGGGCAAGCGTTTTCATGCTTAGCCGCATACAGGTTAGTATCGGCCGGTTAAATATGATTTTTTGTCCGACCTGAAGGCAAATTTTCATAAAAATATGCTCTAGGGATCTGTCCCGCAGGTGACGAGCGATAAAGGATGCCTTAACCCCTTCCATCATCAGGCGATAGCCAATGATCGTAAACGTGCCCATATGGGCACTTACTACGATTACCCCTTTTTTGTTGGCCAGGGCCTGTTTTAAATTCTCTAAGCCATCAACCTCGATTAAATCCTTTATTTTGTCTTTAGTTAAATCTTTATAACGCAGGGTGTCTATCACCGTCTGCCCCATAGTTCTAAAAGATGCGCGCGCAATCGATTCGATTTGGGAAGAATTCAAGGTCGACCCAAAAGCCAATTTCAAATTTCTCCGGGCCAAATTGCGATTACGTCTTGAAAGCATGTAAAACAACCGGCTTAATAAATCCCCTACCAGTAAATACGCTATGCTTGCCGGCAAGCTTTTAATCAGATAAAGAAGTATTTTTATCCCCGCCCGGACAAAAATTGAAATGCCTAACCTAAAAAATCTTTTCGTCATGGCATTATAGATTACTATAAATGCGGGAGATAGTCAAGCCATCAAAACATTTTGCTTAACTATATATAAACCTATATCTTAGGTATTTTTAAAACCCCTTGCTACGTCCGGCAAGTAAACAGGTCGGCTACCCCAAAGACCTTCTTCTGGCGGCAGCTATGCGGGTAAAATTCGATGTTTATCCTTGGGGATTGCGAATGAGTTGACAATCCCGGCGTTGTCTGCTACAGTGTAAGCTAATTATGAAAAAAATTAAGGTTGCCGTTATCGGCATTGGACATTTAGGGAAAATTCATGCCCGGGTCTATTCAGAGTTCAATAATGTCGAACTAGCCGTGCTCTGCGATGTTGATAAAACTAAAACCCAGCATTTCCTCAACAACGAATTCGGCGGCATAATCTGCAACGATTACAAAGAAGTTTTAGGCAAAGTCAACGCCGTAAGCATCGCCACGCCGACCAGCACACATTTTGAAATCGCAAAATTCTTCTTGAAAAACAAGGTGCACGTACTGGTAGAAAAACCGATAACCGCAACCACGAACGAGGCCGAAACGTTAATAAATCTTGCCCGCAGATATCGCGTGATTTTGCAAGTCGGGCATGTGGAACGGTTCAATCCGGCGATAGGAGCTTTGCGCCAGTTCTGCAAAAATCCGAAATTTATCGAGTGCCACAGGTTAAGCCCTTATCCTAAGCGCGGCACGGACGTAAATGTCGTTCTGGATTTGATGATCCACGATATCGATATAATATTGAGCTTGGTTAAATCCGACTTGAAAATCTGCCAGGCAATCGGAGTAAATGTGCTATCGGCGCATGCGGATATTGCCAACGCCCGCCTTGAATTTAAAAATGGAACTGTCTGCAACCTTACGGCAAGCCGGGTAAGCGATGATATGTTGCGCAAAATAAGAATTTTCCAGCAGGATTCCTACTTAAGCCTTGATTATGCTTCACAGATGATCACCTTTTATGAAAAAAATAGTTTTGAGATCAGCAAAAAAGAAATCGTCATACCAAAAAAAGAACCGCTGGTTGAAGAGTTAAAATCATTTATCAGTTGTATCCAAAAACGCAAAGAACCAGTCGTGCGCGGACAAGACGCTAAAGAAGCCTTGCAAATCGCGCTTCTGATAACGAAACAAATCAATAAAAACCCGCTTTTTTGCCCCAAAGCTAAAAATAAAAAATAAATGTTTGCCTAACTTAAAAATGGATAAACAAGTTAAAAAAAACATACTAATTATCGCCGGCGAAGCTTCGGCGGATATGCACGGCGCCGAGCTTGTAAAACGGTTAAAAACGCTGTCCCCCGGACTGCAAATATACGGAATTGGAGGGAATAAATTGCGCGAAGCCGGCGTGCAGGTTTTCGCAGACCTCACCCCTTATGCCTTAATCGGCTTCTTTGAGGTTTTAAAACACCTGTCGATTTTTAAAAACATTTTTCGGTTAACACTTCGAAAAATCCGGCAAATAGAACCTTGCGCTGTAATTCTCATGGACCTGCCGGGTTTTAACTTAAAAATGGCTTCGGCCATCAAGGCAAAATTCCCCGGAATAAAAATAATCTATTATATCAGTCCGCAAATCTGGGCCTGGGGGCAAAACCGCATTAATATTATAAGAAATACCGTGGATAAGATGCTTGTATTTTTTGAGTTTGAAAAATACTTCTACGAAAAACATAACATCGATGTGGACTTCGTCGGCCATCCACTCTTGGAAACGGTAAAACCGGCAAAAGGGAAAGAACAGATCTTAAATGAATTAAACTTGAAAAAAGAAGATAAAATAATCGGGCTTTTGCCGGGCTCAAGAATGATGGAAATAGCCCGGATTCTCCCCCTGATGCTTAAGGGTGCCGAGCAGTTAAATAAAAAAATGCGGGGCATAAAATTCATCCTATTTCGCGCCCCGGGCATAAACGAGGTTATTTTTGAGCAGATTATGAAAAATTTCCCGGGCCTGGCCATAATTACAATTACGGGAAACAATTACGACTTTTTAAACATCTGTTCTTTTGCCTGGGTATGTTCCGGGACAGCCACACTAGAAACAGCACTCATGGAAGTGCCGATGCTGGTGGTATACAAGACAAGTTTTGTGACCTGGTTAATTTCAAAATCTCTCATCCGGCTGCCTTATATCGGACTGGTAAACGTTGTTGCGCAAGAAAAAATTGTACCGGAATTTATCCAGTATCAAGCTACGGACAAGAACATCTGCCGTTATACAGCGAATTTTTTACTCCGGCCGGAAGAAGAACAAAACATATTGCGGGAAAAGCTGAAAACCTTAAAGAAAAACTTGGGGAAAGATAACGCCAGTCAAAACGCAGCCCGGATAATCGCACAATACTTATCCGACTAATCCATCCAAAAAGTCGTATCATCGGTACTACCGTCCTGGTCCATTGTGATATAATCGCTAAGGTACGGGCCATCTATTCGGGTAGCAGTTGCCGTACAAACACCAGTACCGGCAGTAAGATGATAATCAAATGCGCGGTTTGGATTTTTGTTGGGATTATCCAAACCAATTGCTTCCCAAAGTTCATCTTCTATTTGAGTGCCGGGATTAGTAGAATTTACCTGCAGGTATTCTCTGCGTTCTGCCGCATACATTTGTTCAGCGGCAATCATCGCGCTTAGAGTCGCTTTGGCTTCCCGGGCCCGGGCTTTCTCCACCGTATCGATATAACTGGGTACGGCAATACTAAGTAAAACGGCAATAATTACCACGACCAACACCAGCTCCATTAACGTAAACGCGGAATTTTTCATAACCACCTCCTGGTATACCCTTATTCACATGCTGGATTATGCGTGACTGCAACAATTCTTAACAGATTGCAAAGATTGAAACCATTAATCTTCTGAGTTAAACTCTCTCTTTAATCACGGCAATCTCCGTCTTCGATTTATGTAATTAAGATATCCTATCATTTTCGTTATATTCTGTCTATCAAATTATAGATTGACAGAAGTAGCCAGTTTAAATATGGGCAAAAACATTGCCACAACCAAAAAACCGACTACACTTCCCATGAAAACCAGCAAAAAAGGTTCGAGCAATGAAGATAAGCGCTCAACAATTGTCCCGATTCTCTCTTCATAAAAATCCGCAACATGCTTAAGCATATCCGCAAGCTCTCCGGTTTCTTCCCCGACGTTGACCATAAGCACCACCATGGGCGGAAATATCCCCGATTGCTCAAGCGGTTCCGCGATAGTTTTGCCGTCCCGGACGCTTTCCTTAACCTTTTCCAACGAATTTTCGATAACTCTGTTACCTACGGTCTTAGTAACGATTTCTAAGGCATAAAGAATGGGCACGCCGCTGGAAATCATCGTGCCTAATCCACGGGCGAAGTTGGCAATGGCGATATTGCGAAACAAATTACCAAATACCGGCAATTTTAAACGCAAAGCATCAAATAACAGCTTGCCTTTACTTGTCCTGATAAAACGCACGAATAGGAAGATAATAACCGGAGACAGGACGATTAAAGGGAACGCAAAGCGCCTAAGTAAACCGCTAAAGTTTACAATGTACTGGGTAAGCGCCGGCAATTCCGTCCCGAACGATTGAAACATTTCCGCAAAAACCGGAACAATCTTAATAACAAAAACAAATATCGCGCCGACACAAACTGAAACTAAAATAGCAGGATACATCAGCGCTGATACAACCTTGCGCTGCAATTGTCCTGAACTTTCAAAATACTGAGCAATCTGTTCTAAGACCGAAGGCAACTGGCCCGACGCCTCGCCTGTGCCCACCAGATTCACCCAGAACTTTGAAAAAACTTTAGGATGTTTATCCAAGGCATCACGCAATGTACTGCCGGACTGGATATCTCCTTTTACCCGTTCTACCGCATCCCTTAATGCGTTACTCTCTACCTGCTTGCCTAATACGCCCAAGCTGCGCAAAAGAGGCACACCGGCATTGAGTAAAGTACCCAACTGGCGGGCAAAAATACATAAATCATCGGTTTTTACGCGGCCGGACCCAAAAGTCAGCCTTTTTTTTATCCTTAAAGCGATCTGCCTGGGTTTTAGTTCTTGGGCGAGTTCCGCAATTGAAGTTATTAAGAGTCCCCGGCGCTGCAGGATATCTATAATTTCATTTTGATTATCGGCAACCATCGTGCCTTGCACAAGGTTGCCATCGCTATCTCTGGCCTTATATAGAAAATCCGGCATTTTTTACCTAATGAGGATACCCTTTTAAACAATGGCTTGATTCTGTTTACTGTTTTAAACTTATCGCAACAATCCGAATATGCTTGTATTTAGCCCGCCTTTGGCTTTATAAAATAATTTAAATATTAAGTCTATCTATCGGGAAAATATATTTTTTATTCGGAAACCGTAATCGCCACGATCTCTTCAAAAGAGGTTAATCCTTGTTTTACTTTTTCCATCCCGGTCTGATACAACGTACGCATTCCAGATTCTACGGCTTTTCGGCGCATATCGTCGCTGGATTTTCGATAGTAGATCATGTTTCTTATTGCTTCGTCCACGGTCAACATTTCAAAAATTCCGATTCGTCCGCGGAAGCCCGTAAACCGGCAATGTTCGCAACCTTTGGGGCCGTATATCGGGCCATCGAATTTCTCTTCCTTGAACCTAATATCCGGCTCTACCTTCTGCTTGCAATCACACAATTTGCGGACCAATCTTTGCGCAAGTACCATGCGCAAACCAGAAACCAATAAAAACGGTTCTATCCCGATATCCATAATTCTGGTTATCGCCGTCGGCGCATCGTTGGTATGCAAAGTGCTCAACACCAGGTGCCCGGTAAGAGCAGCGCGGATACACATCTGCGCCGTTTCTAAATCTCTCACCTCCCCCACCATCATGATGTCCGGATCTTGACGCAAAAAAGCGCGCAGGGCATTAGCGAAATTCAAGCCGATAAGCGGTTTAATCTGCACCTGATTTATGCCGTCAAGTTTGTATTCGACCGGGTCCTCACAGGTAACAATATTTTTTTTTGGGCTTTTAATGGCGTTCAATACCGCGTAAAGTGTCGTGGATTTACCGCTGCCGGTGGGGCCGGTAACAAAAATCATCCCATAAGGCTTAAATATTTCCTTCTTTAACAGCTCTATTTCATATTCATCAAAACCCAGTCTTTTAAAATCAAGCGAAATATTTGCCTGGTCCAACAGGCGCAATACTATTTTTTCTCCGAAAATCGTCGGGATACAAGAAGCCCGCACGTCAATAGCTTTATTATCGCCATAAGATATTGTAAATCCTCCGTCTTGAGGCAGACGGCGCTCCGCGATATCCATCCGGGCAAGTATTTTTATCCGGGAAATGATTGCATGGTAAAGCTTCGAATCCGGGGGTTTGGCGTCATACAAAATACCGTCAATACGGTAACGTAGGCTCGCCCTTTTTTCAAAATGCTCAAGATGTATATCGGAGGCGGCTTGTTCGATAGCCTCCATTAAAATCAGGTCTACAAATTTTACGATCGGCGCCGCTTCCGTATCTGAAAATATATCGACGACATTTTCGGTTTTTTTATCTTCTCCCGAAACTAAATCCACCCGGATAAACTGTTCCTGAATCGATTTCTTTTTTATTTCCTTACTGTGATAGAATTCTTGCGAAGCTGTCTCGATATCGCCAGTTGTCGCGACCGCCACACTCACATCACAACCCGTCATTTTCATTACGTCATCGACACATATCAAATCCAACGGGTCAGTCATCGCGATAGTCAGGGTGTTCAAGTGTTTGGAAAGCGGTATAATTTTATGCATACGCGCGTATTCTTCAGGAATCATTTTCTCAAGCCCCTGATAGAAAGTCGGCCTCAACGTGCCTTTTTTTAAAGAAGCATATAAGATTCCCAGCTGCTTAGATAAGGCGTTTGCGATATCGTCTTCGGTAACAAACCCCAGCTTAACAAAAACATCCCCCAGCCTTCCACCTTTTTTTTGCTGTTCCAACAGGGCTTTTTCGATCTGTTCATCGGTTATCAGCTGTTGTTTTTTGAGTATTTCACCAATTTTTAAATTTGACTTTATCATCGCCGGCCATCCCTTATTTTCAAGCTATTCCACCAGATTTATGACGGAAGAAGCCTTTGTATTGTTCAAAGTTAAATCTATTTCGCTATTCTGATAATTTTCCTGTTCCCTAAAGCTAGCTTCCGACGCTTTCGTATCCGCAGTTTTTCCCTCCATTTCTTTTGTCTTTTCTTCGATTACTTTCTCTAATACCTCTTCCCGCTCCTGCACAGTTTTGTCGGTTTTTTCACCCGGCTCTTCTTTTAAAGCCGCGATCGGCTTTTCTTTTTCCGCAATGGATGCGACTGCGTCTTCAATCCACATATTCATCCGTTCGGAAGGGTTTACAATCCGGGGCGTTATAAATATCAACAATTCCCGGTCAACCTTAGTCGTAGTATTGTGCCGGAAAAATGCGCCGACGACCGGCATATCGCCGAAAAAGGGCACTTTTGATTTAGTCTTCTGGTCCTCGGTCGTAATAAAGCCGCCAATAGCCAATGTCTCTCCGTCTTTAACCATAACCACTGTGCGCAAACTGCGTTCATGCGGGTCATACATTGTTTGTCCGCTGGAAGTCGTAAATCTTGAATCAATGGCTCTGGATATTTTCGGTTCAAGCAATAAAGAAACGAACTTCTCCTGGTTGTTTATGATCGGCAAAAGCTTTAACGTCGTCCCCACATCCATTCTTTCAATTTCTAATGTTATATCGCCGGTGTCCGCACTTCGCGTTTCATTTAACGAAACTATCTGGTTTGCCGTTATTTTTAATTCCGCCCATTCCCGGTCCTGAACAAGTATTCTCGGCTTAGACAAAAACTTGGTATTTGTGTCTGTTTCCAGCATTTCCAATACCCAGCCAAGATTCTGCGAAGACATCAAGCCGTAATGAAAATCTGTCCCGGCAGCGCTTTTGGCCCCGGATTTAACCGTGTCCTCCCACCGGGTATATGGGAAAGCGGTTACCGTTCCCGGGCCGGAATAACGCGCCCATTCCGCTCCCCATTGCATCCCAAGACGTTCTAAAAAGTCCGCGGTGGTCTCAATAAATTCTATTTCGATCATCACTTCCGGTATGGGTTTATCCAGTTCATTTAAGACCTGTTCAATCAACTTAAACCGTTCCGGAACATCCGTTATAATAGCCATATTACTATTAGTCATTATCGTTCCTTGCGGGCTCAACAACGGCCTAAGAATGTCACTCAAATCGCCGGAACTTTCTGATGCGCCTTTAGCAACATCTTCCGCGCTGCCGCCGGCAAAAGCAGACCGGCCAGCACCGATATTACCGTGATAATAACGAATTTTGTATATTCTGGTTATTGTTTCCACCGGCGGCGCTGCTTGGGGCCGGACAATCAGGATATTACTGCCCGGATGCTGTTTTAATCCCAAATTATTGGCATCCAAAAGGGTTTTTAACGCGTCTTCAATTGTAACTTCATTGATGAAAAGAGTGATTTTCCTCACTTCAATTTCTTTACTGGCAATAAAATTTATCCCGGACTGCTGGGAAAAAACCTTGAGCACATCTTTTAAATCGGCGTCCTTGAAGTCTAAAGAAACCAGCTCATCCCGCGCTTTTCCTTCGCTCGGCTTATCATCTTCAATGGTATAATTCTCCCGCGCAAGCAACTCGTTTGCTTCAAAAACCAAAGGAGCGCCGGTTAGCCAAAAACCCATCAGGAATAACAATAAAAACAGTACTATCTTTTTCATAATTTACCCCTTTAATATATTAGTATTTTTTAAACTTTTTTTCAACGGGTTACCGTATACTCCTTGCCTTTATAAAATAATATGACCCTATCTTGTAAAATATCTTTTATTTCAAAGTCGCCGACATACTCGCCGATTTTTAAAACGTTATTGTTAATAATTACCTGCCGCATCCCCTGGGAACTTATAATCCCCTGCAACGTTATGCTCGGTATCTTTACTGCCGAGACGGCCTTTATATCTTTCGATTCGTCCTGGGTCAAAAGCTTGGACAGAGAATCCGGCAGTCCAAAAGGATCACGATTGGTTTTATAACCGGTATATTCATTTTTTTTTCCTGGCTTTGCCTCTTCGGATTTGTCTTTTTTTTCTTCCTTAGGTTTGGCGGCTTGTGCGGTTGTTGCTTGATACACAAATACAGCCAAAAAAATTAAAAATATTATTGAACGATTCTTTTTCATTTTTCCAAAAATATATCCGTTAAGTATAACGTGCTTAAACTAAGTCTCGCATTTATCCGGCTTATTGTTTTTGTCGTGCCTTCCGGCACTGAAATATCTAGCCGGTTGATTCTAATAAACAAATCGCAATTTTCCAATTCGCTTATAAATACTCCCAGCTCATGGTAGCTCGTATCAATTTCCAACTGTACGGTTAACTTTATAAATTCTTCATACTTTTCAATAGGCAAAGCGGTAATTGATACAAGTTTTAAATTAAATTTTCCCGTCATCTTTGCAATTTCCGCCAAAAACCGTGAGCTTTCTTTCACCACACGCATATTATCGCGAATTTTCTTCAACTCGCCCAGCTTGGCGCCCACTTTATTTTCCAATACAACCCGGCGGCGTTCTTCTTTTATTTTCAACAGATTACTCACGCTGTTACCGTACATCCAGCGCCCGCCCCAGAAAAGCATCGCTAAAAAAATGCCGACCCCCAGAACTAAAATTTTCTGCATTTCACGCGGGATCATCTGTCGAAACATCACGCTACTCCTTGAAAATAAGTTTTCATTCCGCCTGTAATTGAGACGTGCATTTTATTGCAAACGTCATTGTTGGAAGTGTTTTAAAGTTTTCCCGGGTAACTGAACCGGTTTTTATTACTTTAAACCCCTGAAAAAATTTGTCATCTGCTTTTAAACTCTCTATAAAATCGTTCACCATTTCCACTTCCAACCCTTTCTGTTTGGAATAAACTCTGCCGACTAATTCCAAAATAAAATCTTCCATTGTCACTCTCTGCCTATCGGTCTGAGTCACCGCGAAATTAAACCCGCTCAGCCATATCCCTTCCGGGATTACCTTGGGGATATGATTCAACTTTTCCGTCAGATACAGCCGGTCTTTTATATAATAATTATAAATCTTCAGCCTTTTATCTATCTCCCCTTCTCCCCGCGTAAGATCGGCATCACTGAAATGATTTAAATCCACGAACTTGGGCCGGTTGATTTTTTCTTTTTCCAAAAGATTTTTTTCTCTATTCACAAAAATAGAAAACAGGGAAAATAACAGAGAAAAACTTATGATCAGGGCAGTTGCTTCAATCAACACTAATTTATTGATCAAAACCTTTGTTTTTAAACTCGCCCTTTTCCTTGCTTTAAATAAATCTATCTCTACCGTTGATTTTGTCAGCCCTTTCAATGCCGCGCCAATACTCACGGGTAACATGGAAAAAGTGTACGGCAACGGCTTTGCTTTTGGGCTCAGTATTTTCTTTAGCGGGTCGATGGTATCCACCGGGATATTAAAACTTTTTTTCAGAAAAGCCGCAAGCGGCCACTCATTATCCGGTTCATCTTTAGCCGCATCTTTGACCTCTTTTAAATCGTCGTAATCGTCGATCTCGCCCAGGAGAATCACCTTGGCGATATCTTCCTTGCCCAATTCTTTCTTGTAATATTCCAGAGAAATGCGTACTTCGCTTAAAATATTCCTCAGAATTGTGAACCGGCTATCCGCAGAAACTACTTCTCCGTCCATTACAAACTGGGCGGTTTCATCATCGACCCATTCTTCCTTTTTTGCCAACGATATATCCCGCACAAAGTAAGGAACCCCATTTTTCAATATTATTATATTCACCCGCTGGGCGTAAAGATAGATTACGAGATTAGAGCCTTGCCTGTCTATCTCCTGCGCATATTCAAGCAAGCGCAGCACGGCAAACGAGGCGGTTTCGATAGAGCTGGGATTAATATTAACTTTGTTTAATGTGATCAGATGGTTTTTAATAGATTCTTCTTTGGTGACCAAAGATAAAATCCCCAGTTTCCTTTCTTCCGGATCGTCTTTGAGTATATAGAACCCAGTTACTGCTTCTTCCAGCCGGAAGGGGATATATTTTCTGGCTTCAAATCTTACGGCTTCTTCCATTTCCTCGTTTGAGATCCGCGGCATTTGAAAATACCGCAAAAGCACCATACCCGGCATTAGTATCGTATTTACATGGCGGATATCTATTTTCGCTTTAAATACTGCTTTGCGCAGAGCAGCAATAACTAATTCGTCTTTATTGGATGTGTCAACGGTATGGTCTTCTTCATAAATATCAACATGGACAAAATTTACAAGTTGAATTTTTTTGCCCGCGGCTCTAAGTTGGGCGATTTGGATGGTCTTGGGGCCGATATAAAGCCCCACAGAATTCCTGAATAAAAAAGGAATTTTTAAATCCATTTATATCCTTAAAATCCTTTTTAATGCTTTTTAATTAACTATATACCAATATTTATTTTATAACAAAAATTTCGGTAGATGTCAATCAATTTCTGGCTTTAAACCTCTCCTACCAATTCCGTAATTTTGTTCACAGACTCTGAAGCGGCAATTTCCATGCGCTCATTCGTAGAACGCACTTTTATTTCAATTTTACCCTGCCCCAATTTTTTTTCGCCAATTATTATCTGGATAGGTATACCGATTAAATCCGCGTCTTTGAATTTTATACCCGCACGCACATTCCGGTCGTCTAGAAGCGCTTCGATATTTCTCTCCTTAAGCTGTTCGTATATCTTAACTGCCGTATCTTGCGAAGCTGTATGATCCGGATTGAGCGGCAAAATTAATACATCAAAAGGGCTAATATGTTTGGGCCAGATAATTCCGTTTTCGTCATGATTTTGCTCGATGGATGCGGCGATTATCCGGTTAACCCCAATGCCGTAACAACCCATAAGTATTTCCGAACTTCTGCCTTCGGCGTCTAAATAAGCAGCATTAAAACTTGTCGTGTACTTTGTGCCTAATTTAAATACATGACCGATTTCGATTGCCGGCTGGATTTTAATCTGCCGGGCACATTTAGGACAGAAATCTCTGTCGGTTATATTGCGCAAATCTGCCCACAGGTCAACTTTAAAATCCCGCCCCGAATTTGCGTTTATAAGATGGGCGTCCGCTTTGTTTGCGCCTACGACATTATCGCGTTCATTTTTTAACGCATAATCGGCGATGATTTCAATACCCGATAAACCTACCGGACCGCTAAATCCCAACGGCCCTTTCGTAATTTTTTCAATAAGTTTTTCATCTCCAAGTTTCAAACTTGAATCTTTTAGAACTTTTTTTAATTTGCTCTCATTAATTTCATGATCGCCCCGTACCAACACAGCTATAGGCTTGGCGTCACTTTCGTAAATCATGGTCTTAATTAATTTATCCGGTTTAATTTTAAAAAAATCAGCGACCGCTTCCACGGAAGTAACTTTAGGGGTTTTAACTTCACTTAATTTTTTAAGATCAGCCGGTTTATTGTTGCCTTTTGGTTCG
The DNA here is from genome assembly GCA_018813905.1 of Candidatus Omnitrophota bacterium. Classification (GTDB taxonomy): domain Bacteria; phylum Omnitrophota; class Gorgyraeia; order B26-G9; family B26-G9; genus JAHJAO01. The sequence continues at coordinate 23,834 of JAHJAO010000065.1, read as the reverse complement.
ACACATTCGGCCCGGGCAAAGCTTACGGCATAACCGCATTGTGAGCAAACGACAATTTTATCCTCTCCGTTTTCCGCCAAGACCATAAATTCATGAGACACGTCTCCGCCCATTACTCCGGTATCTGCTTCCACCGGAATAAATTTTAAACCGCAGCGGGAAAATATCTGACAATACGCATCATACATTTTTTGATAGCTAAAATTTAATCCTTCGGACGTTGCATCAAAACTGTAAGCATCCTTCATAATAAATTCGCGGGAGCGGATAACGCCAAACCGCGGCCGGGCCTCGTCCCGGAATTTCGTCTGAATTTGATATAAGATAAGCGGCAGCTGCCGGTAAGAGCTGACTTCATTTTTAACCAGCAGAGTAACAACCTCTTCATGCGTGGGGCCGAGCACATTTATCTTTTTATGGCGGTCGGTGAACTTAACCATATCTTCCCCCAACGTCTTAAGCCGGCCGCTTTTGCCCCATAATTCTACAGGCTGAATAGCGGGCAAAAGCACTTCTTGTGCCCCTTTCCTGTTCATCTCCTCGCGAATAATATTTTCGACTTTTTGCAAAACTTTTAATCCCAACGGAAGATAAGAATATACCCCGGCAGTTAATTTCCGCACGAGGCCCGAACGAATCATTAAAATATGGCTTACAGCTTCGGCTTCATTGGGAATTTCTTTAAGTGTCGGCAAAAACATCTGTGACCATCTCATTTTATTACCTCCGCAAGTAAAGCATTTATTAATTCGCCTTTTCTTAATACCCTTATTCTTTTGCCTTTTTTAAATAAAACACCCCGGGTTTGCGCCCAGGCAATTCCGACATCGGCGTCTTTCGCTTCTCCCGGACCGTTTACTACGCATCCCATAACCGCGATTTTAATTTTATTTTCACCAAATTTATTCTCGTCGAGCTTGCTTAATCCCTGTTCAACCTTTTTAACGATATCCACCAGATCGATATTGCAGCGTCCGCAGGTCGGACAAGAAATTATTTCAAAACCACGCCTACGGATATTAAGCGTCTTTAATATCTCTTTGGCGATTCTAACCTCATCTGCCGGATCCCCGGTTAAAGAAACCCGGATTGTATCGCCAATGCCTTCAAGCAACAAAACTCCGATGCCGAGGCTGGATTTAACAATCGCGCATTCTGCCCGACCCGCGGCCGTTATCCCCAAATGCATCGGCGCGTCCGTTAAGTTTGTCATGCGCCGGTAGGCCGCGATTGCGCTCATAACATCCGGTGCTTTTAAAGAAAACACAACCTGATCAAAATTTAAAGTCTTGAATATATCCAACTGCCTTTTGGCGCAGGTGATCATATCCTCTACTAAATTCTCCCGGCCGCTTCTTTTGACGGAACCGGAATTTATGCCGATACGGATAGGGATGCCGTATGCACTCGCAAGTTTTACAATCTCTCTTAATTGCTTTTTAGAGGTAATGTTGCCGGGATTAATCCTGATTTTATCCGCGCCGCTGTGGATCGACATTAAAGCAAGCTTGTAGTTAAAATGGATATCCGCGACCAACGGGATATCTATATCTTTTTTTATCTTGCCAATTGCCCTGGCCGCTTCTTCATCTAAAACCGCGACCCGGACAATTTCACATCCCGCGCGTTCTAACTCTTTTATTTGTTTAACGGTTCGCCGGATATCCCTTGTATCCGTATTGGCCATGGACTGGATGGCGATATTATTTCTGCCCCCGATAAGCAGAGAGCCGATTTTAACTATTTTAGTTTTTCTGCGTTTTATCTGCATAACTGAGCTTTAAGGGCGTGGTGTAAAATTGTTCGTGAAAATTTTGGCGATTTTATCAAAAATTCCAAAACGTATAAAGTCGTTATAAAAAATAAATACCATCAGGGTAACAATCAGCGACAGGCCAATCCGGGCCGCGAGTTCCTGTGTTTTAAAACTTAAAGGCCTTCCTTTTATTTTTTCAAAAAACAGAAAAAGTAAATGCCCACCGTCGAGCACAGGCAAAGGAAACAGATTGATGATCGCCAAGCTCACGCTGAGCACCCCCATTAACTGCAATAAATAAACAAATCCCAATCTTGCCGCCTCCCCCGTTATATAAAATATCCCCACCGGCCCGGTTATCGACTCCCGAGCCGACATCTGACCGGTCAACATTTTATACAAGGCTATCGCCGTAATCTTGGTCAATTTTACGACCTGCAACAGGGCAAGCTTAAATGATTCCCCCATACTATAACGAACCAAGATAACTTCATCCGACGGGCTAATACCGATAAGTCCGATTTTAACCTCCTGGCCAAATAAATTTTTAACCGTTTCGGACGTTGTAATAACGGATAGGCTTAAAACCTTCTCTTCTCTTTCCAGTTGCACTACAATTTCCTCATGTTCCGTCTTTTCATGAATAATTTGCGAAACTTCATCCCAAAACCTAATCTTTTTCCCGTCTATGGAAATAATCTTATCTTTTGCTTTTATCCCGGCCGTATATGCCGGATACCCCGCCCGAACCTCTCCAATCCTGGAGGCAAGATGCGGCATACCGCTATAAAACACGCAGCTAAATAGCAGGAAAGCAAAGACATAATTGAACGCCGGACCGGCAAAAATAATTGCCGCCCTTTGCCCCACAGGTTTAGACAGAAATTCCCAAGGCGCGCCTTCGCGTTTTTCTTCGGGATTTTCTCCCGTCACTTTAATATACCCGCCGAACGGGATAAGGCTTAAGCGATATTCCGTATCGCCTGTTTTAAAAGATAAAAGTTTCTTCCCGAACCCTAAGGAAAAGATTTCTACTCTAACTTTGTAGAGTTTAGCGACAATAAAATGTCCTAATTCGTGCACGATAACCAAAAAACTTAATACAAAAATAAAGGCTATTGTTGAGAGCAAAGTAAACCCGCCTCCTTCCTTGCCCAGGCATCAACCGTAAAAATTTCGTCTATCCCCGGGTTTCTAACCGGTTTATGTTTTTTAAGGACATTAGCGATTACGCCGGCAATCTTGGTAAACCCGAGATTAGAATCAAGAAAAGCGGTTACCGCGACTTCGTTTGCCGCATTCATAACACAGGCATTAGTATCCGCGCCGCTTGCCGCTTTTTTTGCGATTTTTAAGCAGGGAAATCTATTTAAGTCCGGTTTTTTGAACGTAAGTTTTTGGATTTTAAAGAAATCAACTAAGCCGAAACTATAGTCTTTGCGCTGGGGATAATATAACGCATATTGTATCGGCAGCCGCATATCCGCAATCCCCAATTGCGCCAGAATTGAACCGTCCAAAAATTCCACCATGGAATGGATTATTGCTTCCGGATGTATCAAAACCTCGATTTTATCCGGTGCAACATCAAACAACCAACGGGCTTCAATAATCTCTAACCCTTTATTCATCAAAGTGGCTGAATCCACGCTAATCTTTCTGCCCATTTTCCATTTCGGGTGCCGCAGCGCCATGTCCGGGGTAACATTCTTTAATTTTTCCTTTGAAAAATTGTGAAACGGCCCGCCGGAGGCGGTAAGATAAATGCGTTTCAAATTTTTTGTCTTTTCCTTTTGCAAACATTGAAAGACCGCGCTGTGCTCGGAATCGACCGGAATAATCCGCACCTTATTTTTCCTAACCCGCTCCATCAAAATCTGCCCGGCCATTACCAGCGGTTCTTTATTCGCTAAAGCGATATTTTTACCTTTCTCTACAGCCAATATTGTCGGCCTAAGACTTATGACTCCGGAAGTGGCCACGACTACCGTTTGCACCGCCGGATGCGTAGCCACTCGAATTAGCCCTTCTTCACCGGTACAAACTTTAATACCGGATAAGTTAACAAGTTGTTCCAGCTGCCGGACTATGCTTTCGTCTTTCACGCTAATAATTCTTGGCCGGAAAGCCTTAATCTGGCGCGCAAAAAGTTTTACATTACGATAAGCGCTAAGCCCGATGACCTCGAATTCGGCTGGATTTTTCCTAACCACATCCAGAGTGTTTGTCCCGATGGATCCGGTAGAGCCTAAAACGGAAATTTTTTTCATAACGGTAACTTTAAAGTATGCGGATTTAAACTAGTTACCGCTGAAAAACCCTTGTTTTCCCGCAGTAACTAGTTCCAAAGGAACTCACGGTTACCCCTTAAGAGGGTTGCCTGCAACCCTCTTAAGATTCCCCAGTAGTTACCACTTGAAAAAGTGGTACCTAAACTATATTGAAATGCAAAATATAATAATAAAAAATCGGACTTGTAAAAATTACGCTGTCGATGATATCGAGCACGCCACCGAGGCCAGGAAAGTAATTTCCGCTGTCTTTCACGCCGCAATCACGCTTTATCAATGACTCGCACAAATCTCCAAGCTGCGCAATAATACCCAGCAATACCCCCAGAGCAATCAGATGTATTAAAGGGATAAATTTGATGTAGAACATCCCAAGCGCAATGGCGGTTAGGACGCTAAAAATAAATCCGCCCAACGCTCCTTCCAAAGTTTTCTTCGGGCTGATGCGGCTGATTAATATGCGTTTACCGAAATTACTGCCGATAATATATGCCCCGATATCTCCCATTTTTGTCACGGCGAGCAGAAAAGCTACCAATTGCGTTCCCGAATCTAAAAATTTTATTTTAATTAGAAATGAAAAAAACCAGCTGACATAAAAAATTCCAAAAAGTGTCGTCGATATTCCAATTATCGCTTGAGAACTGTCTTTACGCACGAATTGTAAAACAAAAAAAATCAAAGTCGCCGTAGCGATAAACAAAAGTTCCCACCCTTTTGTCGATTCAAATCTGAAATAAATACTTAAAGGTATTAACGCCCCGACGGCAATGCCGAAATATTTATAAATTAAAATCCCTTTTTTTTCTATCAGGCTGTAGAATTCATATAAGCCGATACCGGTAAGAAATACGACCATGGCCGCATAAATAAATTCCGGCACGAAGAACACAACGCCCGCGACAAGAGCGATCAGCAATATCGCCGTAATGACTCTATTTTTAAAAGGTACGCTAATCATACTATCCATTAACAAATTTAATTTTTCCTATCCAACGCGCCAAACCGGCGCTCTCTTTTGCGAAAATCCTCCACCGCCGCCAATAAATCCTGTTCGGTAAAGTCGGGCCAAAATTTATCGCTGATAAAAAGCTCGGAGTAAGAAAGCTGCCAGAGCAAAAAATTGCTTAACCGCATCTCGCCGCTAGTTCTAATTAAAAGATCCGGGTCCGGTATTTTATGCGTATATAAATAACGGGAAAATACTTCTTCGTCTAATTCCTGCGGGTCTAATTTGCCCGTATTTATATCTTTAGCTACCTCTTTTACCGCATCCAAAATCTCTACTCGCCCGCCATAATTTAAAGCAAGGATTAAGGTAATTGCGCGGTTATCCCTGGTAATTTCCGTGATTTGCTTGATGACCTTTTTAACGCTATCCGGCAACGCTTCCAGACGGCCGATAGCCAAAAATTTAACATCGTTTTCTATTAATTTAGCTTTTTCCCTAGTTAAGTATTTATTTAAAAGCCGCATCAAAAAATCTATCTCGCGTTTCGGCCTTTTCCAATTTTCGGTGGAAAACGTGTACAAGGTCAGAAATTTAACTCCCATATCTTTGCAGGCACGGATAACGGTTTTAACAACCTCAGCTCCCCGGCGGTGTCCGGCAATCCGGGGCAAACCTTTTGCTCTTGCCCAACGGCCGTTTCCGTCCATAATAATGGCTATATGTTGAGGGGTATTGCTCTTGACCATATTTTATTTCTTAAACCATCAACCATGAAAACGATAATCGATATCGGGAAAGATATTATTTTTAGACTCGCAGCCAGACAACCAACCGGCATCAATCCGGTTGTGTTTTATCTGATGATAGAGCTTGGTAAAGTTCAACAGATGCTCTTTTGTCCGGTTAACGGCATAAGCAACATGCGTAGCGGTTTTCATAATAAACGCCCAATCCGAACTCTGCGCTAACAACAACTCTCTTAATGCCTGATTCAACGCCCTTAACATAAGGCCTTCTGCCTGAGAATGCGCGCGCGCCAATTCCGTCATCCTTTGGGAAGCTTTATGCAGATGACGGTAAATCCAGTCATTAGAGCCATCCAGCCAGTGTTCGGAATACCCCTTCCACCCCCAGCTGGAAAATGATGGAGTAATAACCTGGTTGCGCGGATATTTTTCCAGATATTCAGACGGGGTAATAAGTTTAATGTTTTTTTGGTCATAGGCGATTTTCCTGATTAGAAAATTCAGCCAATCCGGGCCTTCGTACCACCAATGCCCGAATAATTCCGCGTCATAAGGAGAAACGATTATCGGACGTTTCTTAATTATTCCATGGATATATTCGGCTTGCTTTTCCCGGTTAAACATAAAGTTCCCGGCATGTGCAGCCGCTTTTTCCATAGCGGCTTGCGGATTATAGGGCAATTTATAATCGGTATCGCCTGTAATTCGGTGGTATTTAATACCCGTATTTATGCGAATACCGTCACTATGGATATAGGGCTTTATGTATTCAAACTCCAATTCAAACCCGATATCCCGATAGAACTCGCGGTAGTCGTGGTCTCCGGGATAGCCTTGGTTCGCACTCCAAACCTGCTTAGAGGATTCCAGATCCCGGCCGAAACAAGCTACTCCGGATTTACAATAGACGGGAGCAAACACACCGTATTTGGGGCGGGGTGTGCCATGCAGGATACCGTGCGTATCCGTAAAAAAGAAACGCAATCCGTTTTCCCGCAATATCTCATCGTCACCGGGGTTATAAGCACATTCCGGCAGCCAGATACCTTTGGGGTGGCGCCCAAAAACTTTCCTGTATTGATCTGTCGCCACCCGCACTTGCGCCCGCACCGAATCCCGGCAAACATCCATAAGCGGAAAAAATCCATGCGTTGCGCCGCAGGTAATAATTTCAAGTTTGGATGTATCCTGGATATTTTTAAATGCCTGAACAATATTTCTTTTATGTTTTTCGACAAAAAAATACCGGGCAAAATTAAATTTACTTAAATACATCAACGCCAACCGGTTAAATTCCGGCTGCCATCTAGTCCTTTCCACTTCCCGGCTGGCAAGTTCAATAAGCTTTTCCAGATGCCGAACATATCTATTTTGCAACAGTGGGTCCTGCAACATGGAAATAAGCGGCGGGGAAAGCCCCATGGTGATACGAAAATCCACTTTATCTTCCAAGAGCTTTTCGAAAACATGCAAAAGCGGTATATACGTCTCCGTTATCGCTTCATACAACCATTGTTCTTCTAAAAAGTCTTCGTGCTCCGGATGACGCACAAAAGGCAGATGGCCGTGCAATACTATACAAAGATATCCTTTTAACATAAATTGAACCTTTACTGGTTAAATTTGGACTTTTATATTATCACAACAGATGCTACAATTCAAGTGATTTCAGCTGTTGTGGCGCAATTAAAGACCGCTTGGCAGGATATTTTTATTCAAACTGTCTGAAACGAACCCATCCCCATTCATACAACCTATGTTTAAACAACGTCTTAAGGATTCCTAAACCATACAATACCGCCGGCCAAAATTTAATTGTGGATGCTTCGTCAAAATAGCGTGTTCGAATCGGAACTTCTTCAATCCGAAGATAATGGCAAACCGCTTGAACAATAATTTCGAAATCAAAAACAAAATCATCTGAGTTATCATCGAATCTTACGCTTTTGAGAAATTTCGCGCTGTAAGCTCGGAATCCGGAATGATACTCCGTCAAATAGGTTTTCAATACTATATTCGCTAAAGCCGTTAACACTATATTCACGTTATGCTTCCACACCGGCATCCCCCCGATTAGCGCTCCGCCTTTGAGCATCCGCGAGCCGAAAACAGCGTCCGCCCGGCCCGCTTTTAAAGGCGCAATTAGGTCCGGGATAACACAAGGATCGTATTGATAATCGGGGTGAACCATCACCACAATATCCGCGCCTCTTTTTATTGCCTCACGGTAACATGTTTTCTGGTTAGCGCCGTAGCCCTTATTCCGTTTATGTTCGATAACCGTCATCCCCATTTTTTTAGCCAAACTTACGGTTTCATCTTTACTGGCGTCGTCGACAAGAATAATTTCATCGATAATTTGTTTAGGGATATCGTCATAGGTTGCCCGAACAGTCTTAGCCGCATTATACGCGGGCAAAACGACAACCGTTTTAAGCTTTCCCTTTACGGCTTGCACCGAAGCATCTTCTATCTCGCTCAAATACTCCAAGCCCCTTTTTCTGCAGGCAAAGATTTCTATTTGGTCTTTTAAATCGAATTTTATTACTAAGTTATCCATCTTAAAAAGGTTGCTCAAAAAAAATGCCAGTTTATACAAGGTAACATTGTATTTCTTAAACTGCAACAAAAGGTATTTCAAGGTAAAATTCCGGCAATAGGTTGTAACTTTTACCTGCTTAAAACCCGCCAAGGTAAGCATTTTTTTCAATGTCTTCTTAGTAAAATAGTAGAGGTGAAACTGTTTTATGCCCCACCAGCGGGCCTTCAAAATCCTGCTGGCCAGGCTATCTATGTCCGGCGTATTGACATAAAGAATTCCCGTAGGTTTTAGAATTCTTCTGATTTCTAAAAGTGTTCTTTTCGGATCCGGCAGATGTTCGATAACATCCTGTAAAATGACCACGTCGAAAAAATCGCGTTTAAAATTCGCCTCTTCTAAGCTTTTATTACAAACATCCAATCCGAATTTCTGCCGCGCATATTTAACTGCCCACTGGGCAACTTCGACCCCATAGGCCTTCCAACCTATTTTTCTCGCTTCATCCAACAAAAACCCGGTACTGCAACCGACATCTAATATCGTAGCATTGCCGGGGATAAAGCGTTTTAGCTTTCTTAGTATAGTCCGGGCAGTAATTCTGCGGCACCGTTCTTCTTGGACATACTGCTCGTCAACCATTTCTCTATAAAACGAAGCTAGCTCTCTGCCCTGGTTTGTATATGGCGCAAATATTAAACCGCATTGTACACACTTAACTATCCGTTTAGGCGGCCGGAAATTTTCTTCCGTAATCCGGTAATTGGCGCCTTCTTCAAATTGGTTTTTGGCGTTTTCATCCCCTAAGTACTCGGCGATTTGATGATTTGCGCCGCATAAATCGCATATTATCTCTTGCATTATATACCGCTTCCTGTTTTAGAATTAAGCTTTAAAAACTTTAATATCCGTATCTCGTCATTCGCTTCTTGCAGTTGCCCTCTTTTTTTATAAATTACCGCCAGGGCCTTATGGGTCGGTAAATGCGAAAAATTATTCTTTACCTCTTCGTTATAATGGAAGATGGCTTTATCCAGATTATTTTTAAAGAGATAAACATTGGCAATATTATAATGTGCCTTTTTTCTTTTCGGTTCAAATTTAAGCGCGGCATTATAATATTTTAACGCTTCTTCGGGATTGCCCTGCTGAAAAAAAGCGACCCCTAAGTTGTTGCAGATTTTACTGGCCCGGTCTTTATCTCTATAGACTACCCCGCGCTTTACAAAAGCAACTCTTGCTAATGCCTTTTGAAAATACGGCACGGCTTTTTCATATTCATTTATATTGCAATAGTATTCGCCAAGAGCCCAGTTAGCAATGATATTTTTTGGCTCAAGGGACAGCCAATACAAACAATATACCTGCGCATCGGTATATAATATATTATCGGCCATGGATACGCTGGCCAGAGATAAAAAAATGACCGCGATCAGAAAAAAATTCATTCTTTTATTCTTGCTAATCTTTTTTAAACTCATAAGAACCGCGCTGGCTATAATAAACAATCCTGCGCTGGAAAAATAAATCCAACTATCCTGCATAACCAACCCCATTTCCGGCCGGTAATATATCATCGGCGTATATAAAGGCAGGGCGCCGGTAAAGAACCATAAAAACGAAAACAAGATAAGTCTATTCTTTCGAAATTTATAAAATAAAAACGCGAGACAAAAAACTATCAGGCTTACATATAAAATATTTTCATATAGTCCGGAGTCTTGAGGGATAGAGCGGGCAAAACATACGCCTTGCGGCCATATCGTTAATGAAAAATACTTGACGATCATACGCCCAAAAGCGCTCACATATTCGAAAGAAACCGGTACCGGAAAAATACGTACCCCCGCCGGCAGCGGCAGATATACAGCTCTTAAAAGTAAATAAATTAAAGCTAAAAATGATACGCAGGTAAATAAGATGACCGCTTCGTTTTTGCTCTTTTTTTCAGATAACACCCATAACATGCCGGTCAAATAAAGAGACAAAAGAACGGCGTTTTCCCGGGACAACAGCGCAAGAACCGTACACATAAATCCCAGAACATAACACCAAAACTTCCGCTTGGTTAACCCGTAATAAAACGCGATCAGAGCATTGAGCATAAAAAATGCCGCCAAGAGATTCCCCCGGTCCGAAACATAATTTATGATTGTACTATTAATCGGATGGATGGCGAAGAGGATACTGGCAAGTCCGGCTAATTCAAAACTTTTGAACAATAAATATAAAAATGCGAAAAATAATAAAGAATTTAAAAAATGAAGGGAAATATTGGTCAAATGATACCCAAAGGGATTAAGCTTCCAAAGAGCATAATCCAAAGCAAAAGAAACAACAACAATCGGCCGATAATATCCTGCCATGTATTCCCGCAAAAAAGCGCGCGGGAGCAATTTTATATTTCTGATAAGGTCATTTTCCAGGATTAAAACATTATCATCAATCATAAATCCGCAAAACAGACTATTTCCGTATATTACCAGATATGCCAATAGCCCCAGGCATAAAAAATAGCGCATCTGCTTGCGGTTTACTGCTTTGCTTTCCGATAACATCAGCTAGAGATTTTTTTTAATATAACATTAATCTAACAATTTTAAATGCGTCGAAAAAAGGAAGGGAGGAAAATGGGCAAAAATTATATATTTTACAGCTCAAACCGTCTTTTTACGGACTTTTGGAGTAATAATACGTTCTTCTTGTTTGTCTTGAGATACGGCCCGAACCGGGATATCTAACTTGCCGTCCGGCAAATGAAATCTTACGCTAAACGTTCCGTCTTTTTTCAACTTAACCGGCTTACCCGCTACGGTCACAATCGCGTCCGGTTCAGTAGCTCCATACACGATCAATTCCGTATCCACGACCAGCCAAAACTGGCGCAGACCTTTTTTTTTCTTTTTCACCGGAGAAGACAAAATACCCGAAGCAAGCGGGCTTAACAGCCTTTCTTTTATCCGTTTTCTTAATTCCAGAGAGCTCAAACCAATCCCCAAACCGGCGGATAACCCATAAAGACGGTTAAAATCATCTTCAACAATCATCCACTCTTCATCCGTAACTGAACTTGGGCCATCTAATGGCGTATGCACAACATTAGAACGGGCTAAAACAATAAATCTGCCATCGCCAAGCAACAATCCGATATCCACGCAATAAGTTGTGTTCGGGATACCCGCATTAATATACCAGTTATTAGCGTCATTTGTGATTTCGATATCAAATAACCTATTCAAGTTTGTCCGCCGGTTGCCTTCGTTTTTCACCTGATATATGCGTAAAATCCGTTTTGCGCTCATCGCTAAATCTTTTATGTCTTTACGCACTTCATCTATCTTTTGCGCGGTAACTTCCCAATAAGCATACAGCCAGTACGGATCACGAACTTGGATTACGATAAGATTATCCTGATATCCTTGCGGCAAATTTTCATGTTCTTTATAAGATTCTTTTTTTGACGTATCCGGCAAGGCAGTAGCCGGCATGGGTTCGGAAGAAACAAAGAATTTGCTTTCTTCTACGACTTGTTCTCCGGCAGAAACAGCCACAAAAGTATTATTTGAGCCTGATTTGTCAAAAATAGACTTTATTTTGCTTGCTACACCCGCTCGAATATCTTTACGGCCGGGCATTTTTCTCTTGGCAACAGGTTCCAATTGGCTGTTTTTGCGTTCGGCTACTTTCTTAATTTTACCTTTAGCCATCTTTTTCTCCGTGTTAATAGTATTTTCCCCTGGAAACTTTCCTTTATTCACTCTCCCGGCCGCTTTGGTCTTTATGCTTACAACTCTTTGTTTTATAAGAAGTTGTGGTTTTTTTAGCCGGTTTTCTTTCTTTTTTTTAAGAGGCTTGGCTTTCATGAAATAAAGTTTTTAACATCTTTCGATAATCAACCTTAGGCAGTAACTTTACATTATTTTCGCAAAAATGTCAAGTAGATAATCTGCCCGGCAAAGGTTGCCCGCTACGCCTGCAAATTAACTAAAGTAAGCATTCTTTTATACGTGTCGCCCGAGCGATAGGAAAAAAATTCGTCTTTTCTGCAAAAAGAACACATTTGTGTATCATAAATATTTCCTTTTTTTACTCCCGCATCGATCATTTGCTCGATATTGGCCCCAGCCAAATCTAAATATAAAGCGCCTTTCCTGATATAGGTGTGTTTAGGAAAAGGTCTTTTTAAATCTTCTTTTATTTCATAACAACATGCGCGTATCCCCGGGCCGATAAACACGGTAATGTCTTCAGGGGCAACGCAAAATCTTCGGCAAATCTTCCTAATTATTTTTTTAGATATTTCGCCCTGCGTGCCTCTCCATCCGGCATGAACGATGCCGATCACTCTTTTGGGGCGGGAAGCAAAAAAAACTAGCGGCAGACAATCCGCAGTTAATACGCACAGCGCGATATCGGCAATATCCGTAATCGCGCCGTCAAAAGTTTTAATCCTGCTTTTTTTATCAAAAACACCGCAGCCGGCGCGGGCTTTGGTTATAGCGGCTATTTTTGAGCCGTGTATCTGTTTTAAAAAAACTGCTTGTGCCCTTTTTATCCGGAATATTTTAAAAATTTTCTCCCGCGAATCGATTGCCTTTTTATTTTTAGAGCTACACACATTGTAATTTGAATTTCGATTCGAAAAAAAACACAACATCCCCTTCCTTTTAAAATCCGTAATTACATAACCAAAGTTATTTTTTACCAAAAAGGGGCGTTTTAAAACCTTGCACTCAGTCATATTTTTTGGGGTACGTAACCATTCTTGATAGATGCGGCGGCAAGCTCCGCTGTTTTACATCCAGAGCTTCCGAATGGGGCAACGAAATAACCTTATTGCGAAGATATAATTCCGGCCGCGGCGTCAAATTCCATGAATTCCGCTATTTCTTCCCTGGATAAAGGCACTGTTCCCGGCTCGGTTTCTTCGGCAATTTGTAAAGGCATTTTTCCTTCGGCGCTGCTTTTCCCGGTTTGTATGGTTTCCCTCGGGATATGTGTTCCTGAACGAATCACCGGGCCCGGGCTGACTTTAGCAGTTGAGCTAAAAATTTCTTCAAAAAAAACAGCGTCTTCTTCGGCGTTTGCAATATAAGTATACTTGATAAATTTTATATCCGCAGCGGTAAATTCTTTCGCGGCGGATCTAGCTTTCTGGGAAAAATCCGGACAAAGCACGAGAAGCAGAGGAGTTTTTTCAAAATCCACGCCTTCTTTGGAAAATATCCGCTTTATTAAACATTCATTTTTTTTGAGCCAATGCATTTGGCTTATCGCGCAAATCAGAAGCGATTCGCTTATATCTCGTACATCAAAATTCACAATTACCAGCCGGCCGGATCTGTCCACGGCTAAAAAATCGATGATCCCCTCTTCTTCGCAACCCAAATGATGATCTATAAAACTGATGTCCGCCTCAAGACTTTCCGGGTTTTTAAGAATAAGTTCTTCCAGCTTTTCTTTTTCGATATTTATTTTTCGAAACACTCTGGTCATAACTTACCTGTTTTATATGTGCCGGTTAATTTTTTAAAAAATTCTTTTGGGTTAACACCCGACTCCCCCACGTTTAACCGCAGCACTAAAATCTGAGCAATGTTGGAAATGCAAGCGGTAATGTCCGTATCGTAAAAAGAAGCGATATTATTTTGCATAGGGATACTTTCCTTGATTTTGAAAAGAAAACCGTATTTATAAAGCTCCTTATCCAAAAACTTGCTTACAGCTTGCGCCATTTTATTATAAACCCGTTCGATTTCATACATATGCTCTATCTCAGTGATGATAATTCCTATTTTGGCCAGGGGATTGCGGGAGAAGATTGTTTTGATGGTCTTATAACTTTTAAGCATCTTATCTTTATCCGGCGGCACGGATATTAAAAATTCAGTTACCGACTCCTGCGCAAAACTATCCACCAGCGTCAAATCCTGCCGGCCAATACTTATAAGGATTAAATCGACATCTTCTTCAATCTTCCCAAGTTTCAAATCTATTTCCGACTCCATATGCCCGGCAGATAATTTTCCCAATGCAGCTTTATTTAAACCAACAAGTTTTACGCCCCGCGGCCCGGGCTTAACTATCGGCTCACCGCTGTTTCTTTCCGCGCTGGTTATCTCATGCCCGAGAAAGAAGCTCAGGCACGAAAACTCCTCATCCATATCTAATACCAAAATCTTTGTCCCCAACCGGGCCAAGGCCAAAGCCAGGTTTATTGTTAAGAAGGCATTTTTGGATACGGGGTCTCCGATTAAACATACGCTTTTCAGAGAAGAACTGTTGCTGTTTTGCGGTTCCATTCCGTCAATGCCGGCAGTATCGGGGCTTGTTTCTTCGTCCCGCTTATCTTGCGGCGAAAGAAATAAATATGATATATCTTCCAGCCCCTTGCCCAATTTTTTTAATTTGCTCATTTTTATCATTACGCAAAAACTACTGCTCCGTCAACTGATAAAGACTAATTTGGCGGCATACTAATCTATCAATAGCAGAGAATTTATATTTCCGGTTTTGTCTTTTTCCGTATGCGGATTTTTCGGGTCAGTACACCATTTTCCGTCGACAACAAATTTATACTGGTAGCGTCCCGGTTCTAAGTAAAAAACCTTGGACCAAACCCCGGGCTCTTCCTGTTTCAGCTTGCTTTCCTGAGAAGCCACCCAGCTATTAAAATCTCCGGCGATCTCGACGCTGCTTGCCTCGGGCGCATGAAAAACAAATCTCGCCGGGGTCTTTACCAAATCTTGTTTATCTTTTTTTTCATCCGCCGACACCGTTACCTTCCCTTCTCTCGCCGAGGCTGGCCACATCTCGATAACCTCGCGCGCCAAAGCCGTATAGTCCTCGGCTCCCCGAGACCTCTGGTCATATTCGATAACCGGCAAACCGTAACTGGAAGCCTCTCTCAAGCGTACATTGTTATGAATTACCGGGTTAAATACTTGTCCGGAAAAGTATTTATAAATCTCATCCTTAACTTCCCGCGCGAATCTTGTTCTTTTGTCATACATGGTAATTAGGGCGCACGTTTTGATTTTAACCGATAAATAGCGATTGATTAAATTTACGGTTTCCAGCAAGCGAGCAATCCCCTGCAAAGCAAAAAAACCTGTATCCACCGGCGCAATAAGATATTGAGCGGCCCGCAAGGCATTAAAGGTTAAGACCCCTAAGCTGGGAGAACAATCAATAATAATAAAATCATACGTTTTATTCGTAACCATCAAGGAGATTGCCTGAAACAGCTTAGCTTCGCGCTCAGGCTTTCCGGAAAGTTCTTGTTCAATCGCCGACAAGACAATATTGGCCGGAGCAAGATCGAAATTATCGGATATATTTATGATTACTTCATCAAGCCTGCGCTTGCGCTCCGGATGCGGCGTCAGAACTTCATACATACTTTTATCAAGATGCTCCGGGTTTATGTTTACGCCTAAGGTTGCATGCGCCTGAGGGTCAAGATCCATCAATAAAACATTTTGTTTTGATTTTGCCAGACATGCGGCAAGATTAATCGCGGTTGTTGTTTTTCCGCAACCCCCTTTTTGATTCGCTACGGCAATAATCTGCATCCTGCGCCTCCCTAAAAAAAATAGTAAAAAACTTACAAAAATAAAATGCCGCTGACCCCTATATCAGGTAAGCCAGCGGCATGTATCTTTACCATAACTTTTCACATCATCAACCAATCTTATTTAATAATTACGGAATACCCCACTCAGGTTGCGCATTTGTGTTATCAAAGACGCCGTCCTGATCAAACGTAAAAAAGTTACTTGTTGAGCCTGAATAAGGACCGGAAGCTCTTTCCGCCGTAATCGTCACTCCCCCTGTATCCGCGCCACTAACATCGTACGTCCAATCTCCGTCACTACCGTCACTAAGCTCGTCCGGTAAATCATAATCGCTTAAATCTGCGATATCCGAGGCGTATGTATCATTGAAGGCGCGATACTGCAATTGCGCTTTTCTGATTGCATCACACGCGGCTTTGGCTTTACCGGCTTTTGCCCTTTCTATAGATTTATAGTAGTTCGGCACAGCCAGAGTAACTAAAATACCAATGATGATTACAACCATCAAAAGTTCAACCAACGTAAAACCTTGTCTCTTCATCCAACATCCCCCTTTCTTTTAAAATTTTAAAAACTATAATGCAATTTATAGTATATTTCTATCAAAATTCAATGGGCTTGTCAAGGGTATTTTTCAAAAAGTAAACTTCTACCTTCGCTCGTAGAAATCCCTTAATCTAACGGTATCCTCTTCACAAATTTTATTTCCGCTCTGAATTTCGATAATTACAAGTTCCCGGCTCATCGATCATTTAGAATAATCTCAATATTGTTTTTCGTACTGCGCCGGGACGTTCTCTTTTTCTTCGCATTTTATCCAATATGTATTGGTATTCTTTTTTAGACTCACATCCAGAAATTTTTTTCCGAGCAGCCGGCTGAATATTGCAATAGGCGTTACTAAAAAATAATATATAAAAACCAGAACAATCTTTGTCAAAAACAGGCTTATAATCAAAAGCGTGCCTGTTGCCGCTTTGTAGATGGGGCCCAAAATCCGGCCATAGAAAAAACCGGTTAATAGAAAAAACGCACCCCCCACGCATAATAGCCAAGCAAGCTGCGGCCGCGGCCGCATCAAAATAAGGCCCAAAACTAGCCAGATTATGCCTGCGGTTATACCCGACCGTTTAAGTTGCGGCGGCTGAACTTTTATATTTTTCCATTCATCTTTGAACATACGCTCAATCCCAGTCAAATTCTCTTAGCCATGCCTTCTCTTTACCCAGGGGCTTTTGTTCTTTTTTCTCAAGCAAAAAGTTGCCCAGCATTAAATAATCCATATTTGTACGCATAAAACAACGGTACGCGTCCTGCGGTGTGCACACAATCGGTTCGCCTCGCACATTAAACGACGTGTTGATAACCACGGCACATCCGTATTTTTCGTAAAAACGTTTGAGCATCTTATAATAACGCGGATTATCCTTTTCTTTTATGGTTTGAACACGGGCGGAATAATCGACATGCGTTATCGCGGGCACCGAAGAGCGTACCAGCTGCAATCTATCCAGACCATCGAGGTTTCCCTCGTCTTTCGTTAACTCTCGGCAAATCCGGCGGTTAACTTGCGCCACAAGCAACATATAGGGGCTTTCCTGCTTTAGCTCAAAATAATCCGGGGCAAGTTCTGCGAGCACCGTCGGTGCGAAAGGCCGGAAACTCTCCCGGAATTTTATTTTTAGGTTTATGGTTTCCTGCATTTGCGCGGATCGGGCGTCGCCGAGTATCGAGCGATTGCCCAAAGCTCTCGGCCCGAATTCCATTTTTCCCTGGAACCAGCCGATAACACTCTGGTCATTTAGCAAATCCGCCGCTTTATCCGGCAGCTCTTCATCCGTTAACCAAACATGCGGTATCGCGTTCTTCTCTAAAAAATCTTTGATTTGCCCGTTTGTAAATTCCGGCCCCAACAGTGACGCCTTTTGAAAATCGCATTTTTCGTCCGCTTCGCGTTTATTTCCCAAATACTGGTGCCACGTAAATAAAGCCGCGCCCAAAGCGCTGCCGGCATCGCTTGCCGCCGGCTGAATCCAAATATTTTCAAACGGCCCATCGTTTAAAATACGGCCGTTGCCAACGCAGTTAAGCGCTACGCCTCCGGCCAGGCAAAGGTTTTTCATATCTGTTTTCGCGTGCACATATCTTGCGATACACAGCATGACCTCTTCTGTCGCCGCCTGGGCGGAAGAGGCGATATCCATATCCCGCTGCGTAATTTTTGATTCCGGCCGGCGCGCCGGGCCTTTAAAAAGCTCCTCAAAATTCCGGTTGATCATTTTCAGGCCCGTACAATAATTAAAATATTTCATATTCAGGCGAAAAGAACCGTCTTTTTTAAAATCCAACAATTCCGATAAAATCAAAACTTTGTAGACCGGCCGCCCATAAGGCGCCAGGCCCATCATCTTATACTCGCCGGAATTGACCTTGAAGCCGGTATAATAGGTAAATGCCGAATATAACAGCCCCAGAGAATGCGGGAAATGTATTTCTTCTAAAATTTTAATGCCATTTCCCCGGCCCAAGCCATAGCTTGTCGTCGTATATTCCCCCACGCCGTCCAATGTGATAAATGCCGCTTCTTTAAAAGGAGACGGGAAAAAAGCGGCCGCGGCATGCGATTCATGGTGCGCGGGAAAGATAATCTTGCCGCAAAAATCAAGCTCCTGCCTTATCTGTTCCTTAATCCACAATTTCTGCTTTAGCCATAACGGCATTGCCTTAATGAACGAAAAAACCCCGGCCGGGGCAAAAGCCAGATAAGTTTCCAGGATACGTTTAAATTTTAAAAACGGCTTATCATAAAAAGCGACAAAATCCAAATCCCGCCCCTGACATTTCGCCTCGCCGAGACAATAAGCGATGGCATTTTCCGGGTAAGCAAAATCATGTTTTATGCGGGTAAAACGCTCTTCCTGCGCCGCCGCGATAATTTCCCCGTCTATTACGAGAGCCGCCGCGCTGTCATGATAAAACGCCGAAATTCCTAATATCTTCATCTGGTCTGATAATCTGTTTTAGAGCAAAGTTCTTCCAAAATCTTATCCATGGTATACCTCATCCGCCACTCGGGGTAATGCTTTTTGAACTTGGAAATATCCGAGATGTACCAGACATGGTCGCCGATTCTATTTTTCTCGCTGTATTCATAAACCAGCTTTTTGCCCAGCATTTTTTCTATTTTTTCCACGGCTTCAAGCACCGAACTATTTGACTCTCTTGAGCCGCCGGCATTATAAACTTCCCCGCAACGCGGTTGGTTGTAGAAATGCCAGAACATATTCACCAAATCGTAACTATGGATATTATCCCGCACCTGTTTGCCTTTATATCCATAAATAACATATTTTCTTTTCAAAACAGCGCATTTTACCAGGTAATCCAGAAATCCGTGTAACGGCGCACCCTGGTGCGCCGGGCCGCTAATGCATCCCCCTCTGAACACGCCGGTTTTCAAGCCAAAATACCGGCCATATTCCTGAACCAATATGTCCGCCGCCAGTTTAGAAACCCCGAACAAACTATGCGTACAGTTATCGACGGACATCGTTTCGTCGATGCCCGGATAATAGCGATGGTCTTTGGGCAATTCGAATCTTGTATCCAATTCCACAAGCGGCAGTTTATTCGGATTATCGCCGTAGACTTTATTGGTGGAAGTAAATATAAACACCGCCTGCGGGCAATATTTTCTGGTATTTTCCAAGAGAATCAACGTTCCCTGGGCATTAACCGAAAAATCCGTAAACGGCTCTTTCGCCGCCCAATCATGGCTGGGCTGAGCGGCGGTATGAATGATAATATCGAATTTGTGCTTTTTAAAAATATTCTCGATTGTTTCCGCGCTGCGG
Organism: Candidatus Omnitrophota bacterium; assembly: GCA_018813905.1. Classification (GTDB taxonomy): domain Bacteria; phylum Omnitrophota; class Gorgyraeia; order B26-G9; family B26-G9; genus JAHJAO01. The sequence goes on along the minus strand of JAHJAO010000065.1, from coordinate 4,119 downwards.
ATATCTTCGTCATAATGAACGTATTTATCTTTTAGATCATTTTCCAATTCTTTTCTTTTTCCGGAAGTGGATGCTTCCTCCCCGAAAAAATACTTGCGCATGTCATTATCGATGCCCACAGCGCAAAATCCGCGTTCGGCAAAAAACCTAACCGCTTCCGAGCCGATAAGACCCGCTGACCCGGTCACCAAAATTTTCTTTTCCATCTTTGTTACCAATTTTACTTAAAATAATTTATGTTCTCACTTACCCACTTGACTATCCTTTTAATCCCCGCACGGACTCCCACTTTCGGCTGCCATTTCAGTTCTTTCTCTATTTTTCGTAAATCCGTAATATATACTTTTTGATCCCCCTGCCGCCACTTTTTATATCTGATTTTAGGCGCCTTGCCCGTCTCCTCTTCCAAATACTTTAAAAACTCAAGGAGCGAAACCGTATTCTTTATCCCGCCCCCGATATTATAAACTCCGCATTTTTTGTCGCTGCGAATAAATTTATCGTAGGCCTCGACTACATCCGTCACATAAAGCAAATCTCTTACCTGCCGGCCATCGCCAAAAATCGTTACCATCTTACCAGTTAAAGCGGCAATTGTAAACCAGGTTTCCCAACCTTGCTGCTCAAACCCGAACTGCCTCTCTCCGTAAACACACCCCATCCTGAAAATGCCCGTTTTGATGCCATAGCTGTAAGCGTATTCTTGGGCATAGAGATCCCCGACGAACTTGCTTGTCCCATAAGGCATGCGCCCGGAAAGACCAAGCGGAAAATCTTCACTGACCCCTTGGCAATTTTTATAAACATACCGCGTTTTTAATTTACACAGGGGGATCTTATTTAAATTAGCGCCGTAAACTTTATTCGAAGAGCAATATATAAAAGTCGCCTGAGGGCATCTTTTTCTTAAAGATTCCAAAACATTAAATGTGCCCAAGGCGTTAATATCAAAATCTTCCGCCGGGCAGCACTTTGACGAACTAACCCCGGGCTGTCCGGCAGCATGAACTACAACATCCACGCCTTTTCCCATTGCCCGCAAAATATCTTTTTTGCTGCGGACATCTCCCTTTATTCTTTCAATATTCTTATATCTTTTTAAATAACGCCAATTATGCTCAACACTTTTCTCTTGAGAAGAAAAAAGTCCCGAACGCCCCAGATTATCCAGCACAATGACTTGCGCATTTTTGCGGGCGTAATACTCCGCGCAATGCGACCCGATAAGCCCGGCGCCGCCGGTAACTAAAATTCTCATCGGCTTCCTTCCCCTTTTTTTATAATAGCAACAATCTCACGATCAGTAATTTTTAGCCCTTCAAAAAAATCGGCTACTAAATCATGCTGCGATAAGCTCTTTCTTAATTGCGCAGGAGACATCACATTAACATGCATAATTTCTAAACTCTTTGATTTTTTCGGCAAAACACAAAAAGATTTTACCAAAAATTCCCTTAGATTTTTTGCTTGCATTTTTCCTTTCAATAATCTAAGCATGCTTTTTAATGGTTTTAACGGCCATTGCATAATATGCTTAAAAACATACCAATATCTTTCATACCTGCTGTTCGGCGTGCTCATAAAAATTTTCCCATTGTCAGCAAGCACTCTTTTTAATATTTTAAATAAGTTTAAAACTTGCTTTTGGGTTAAATGCTCAACAACGTCTATTAAAAAAATTAAATCATATTTTTCATCCGATTCATACTCAGTTATATCTTTATGTTCGATGCTAACAAGCTTACGCTTCTCTGAAGGTAATTTCTGAACAGTTTTATAGGCAATTTTTATTGCGTCCTGACTATAATCAACCGCTTTAACTTTGCATCCCTTTTGCGCGCAATAATAGGCTATTTCACCTCTTCCGCATCCGATATCAAGAACGCTCTTACCTTTTTGCGGATCCATGATTTTCAGCGCTCTAAAGAATTTCTTGTGTACATTTTGATCAAGCCCCGCTCCAAATTCCTTATAGCCATCGTTGTCGCTTAGATAATAGTTCTCATCATAATAAGCTGAATCAACAGGTCTGCCTCCCATTGTTATTTTTCTCCTTCAGGTCCTTTTTTTAACTCCAGGCTCAAAAATCCCAGTTTCGTAATTGCCTCAATCAATACGGGCGTTTTTTTATCCGTATCCTCAAACCAGATTGTAACATCGGCAATTTTTTTTATGCCATTTTTTAACTGAAAATATTCCGCTTTTACCTTCCAGCACCTAATACCGTTGCCCGAGAGCTTCAATAAGTCTTTGCCCGATACCTCGCACTCAAGTTTGTAATTTGACTTGCCCGGATTCAGGTTGACAACGATTTTTTTCCCTTCCGCGAATTTTTGGCTGGACAAAAAGAACATCGCCGAAAGCGGGTCCTGGGTACAGGGATAAATTTTAACCTGTTTATCTTTTACGCCCATAACCGCATTCTTTTGATCAAAGTCAACAACCTTATTATTAAGCCGATGCCCCTGGGCCTGAGAAATTTCTTTATACTGCCGGCTGCACAATTGTTCGACATCAAACAAGGACACTACATTTGCATCAATTTTTAAAAAACGTGAAATAAACTTATTAATGCCCAACTTTGCTTTTAGCGAAACGGCATAGATTTCGTCGAATTTCTCTTTCTCGCCAACAGACACTTTTAAAACGGCCACCGGAATAATTTTCATATACTTAATCAGATAAATAAATTCTTCCCCCGCTTTAAATGCGAAAAAACCCTGCCTGAAATTCTCTGAATTTATTTCTAAACTTTTGGTTTTTATGTCTTTTCCCGGAATTCTTACCGTTTCCGGATCTTTCGGCTCGGCAATTATTTTATACACATCGACTTCAGGGAATCTTTTTTCCAGTTCAAATCCCGAATGATTACTTAAATCCGGAATCGCCCCTAAAATTCTCCCGCCCTCGCAGTCCAGATATCGGTCTTTATGGACAAACACATATTTAGTTCCCAAAAAACTCAAAATTCCCGCGGTAGCATCATTTTCGATATCTAAAATCTTTTGCATTACTTCATAGGCGTATGTCCCGCGCGAGGCGCCGTTAATTAAGCTTTTCTCATGTATTCGTTGATAAAAAAGCACTTCTCGGGTATCTGCTTCTAAGGGGTATTCGGCAATAACGGTCTCTCCCGGCTGTTCCCTCAGCCATTGATAAACCTCAGGGATTTTATTTACGCTTGTTATCCGATAAGGCGGTATATTTAAAAATTCAAAAAGCACTGCGCCGCAAACCAAGCTCATCACAACAAATTGCTTCCTCCCGCTGTTAAATGTTTCAAGAATCGCCTTCAAGCCAAACCCGGCAAGCACACACACCGCTATCATCACAACCGCTCCCATCCGGGCATAGTTACGAAACATGGGAAATATTTTATACAAAAAATACGACGGGAAAGGAATGAAAAAATTACTAGAGATTCTAAAATAGGGGCTAAAAGAGCAGATCATAAAAACCAAAAAAGCCACACTCCAAAATCTAATTAAAAAATCCTGCTTGGATTCTAATCCGCCGGCATGCTTTTTATCCTGCCATTTTTTATATCCGATAAGGGCGAAAAAAAGCGGAATGATCCCTAAATAAAGCGATTGCTCTGCTCCGTTGTTTTCCCCATACAAAGGCGTACCGACTAAAAAACGGGTTAAGCCGCCTAAAATCGGATTATATTCTGTCGGCAAAAAATAATTTAAAGGTCTTGCTGAATCGGCAAAAAGCTGGCCAAAAGGACGCGAAATATCCTTTATCTTAAATTTATCTTCAGAACCTAACACAAGGTTTTTGGTAAAGCTATTAATCTGCGGCAAAATCATTACAAGAGCGATAATAATAACAATTACCGCTAATTTTATAGCCTTAAAACCGTATTGAGTCTGAACTTTTTTGTTTATAATTATCCTATATATCCACTTATAAATTATGAAAATCGCAGAAAAGATTAACATAAAATATAAATAATATAAATTGCTTAAATGACTGATTAATCCTAAGCACAATCCACAGATTATCGCATTTCCATAAGTTCTTTCATTATTTAATATAAACAATGAAAGCATATAAAATATCATCCACTCCACATGAGTCAAACCAAGATGATCCCATGATCGGGCAAAATGGTAC
>JAHJAO010000064.1 GCA_018813905.1 Candidatus Omnitrophota bacterium | reverse complement strand
TAAACCTTCTGTTTCTTCTGATTTTAAAACCTCGACTGTTTCATCAATAAGAGCAAATAATTCCTGTTTTGAAGGCAGATTTGGATCTGCTTTTTTATAAACTCCCTGATTGATCAGCTCTTGAGCTATTTTCTCTACGTGGTCTATAACTTCACCGGTTTCCAGATCCTTGGTCAAAATAGGCGTGAAGGTCTTCATATCAGGGAAATAAGTATAATCAAAGCTGTCAAAAATGTATTGATCCTTCCCGAATTCCTTTTCGCATTCCTGTAATATTTGAATGAACTTCTGATAATCTTTCGGTTCTTTAACCATATATCCGAGAGAAATATGCCCAGAAAATAATTTCTTAACTCCGGTTTTGTGATTGATTTCCGACACAACATCCTGAACTTTTTTCAACTCTTTGGCATCATCAAAGCGGACCATAGCCGTCACTGTTTTACCCAGACCTACCCCTTGTACACGCGCGGTAATTTTACCCGGTGCTCCGATCTTATCAAATGCTTCTTTGACCTGTGCTAATCTTTGCTGATATTGCTCAAAGCTAATTTTTTCTTTACCATATAAATGCCTTTGTTCTTTTTTCTTAACCGGATCAATACCGGTAACCGTCATATGGAAGGAAGCTTTGTCAAGGTAAGCTATTACATCACCCATGCCAACTTCTTCTAATCTTTCTTTTATCCTGTCCTGCAGCTTGCCAAGTTTTTGGTAAAGAGGAGACTGCTTTGCTATCCAAGATATTGCTGTTAGCCCGCTGAACTGTAACATTTCACCGTCTTCATCGAACTTCAGGGTTTCGATCTGCCAACTAAGATCAAATTCTTTTCCTACCAGCCTTGCAAGTCCTCTTCTTTCATTAATATCTTTTTCGTATTCAGCGAGGATATCACTTGCAGTATTACCTGGATTATTAGCATATGGCACAGACCGCATTTCATTAGTCGTAAATACATCATATTCTTTGTTTAAATCCAGCACACCATAAGAACCGCTGCTAACATTATTCTGATAGAACTTATGACCGCTATCAGGACTTTTAGTATTCTGGGAATGCAACACAACCATCTTTCCGTTATATTGAATTTGATTGGCATTTAATGAAACATGCCCGCCGATATAAATATTTCCGCCGATAGTATTCAAGAATCCCTTAAGCCCCTCTTCCCTGATTTTGCACTTTTTATAGTCATTTTTATCTTCTCGCACCTCATTAGGTGAAGGCTTATCTGTCCAAGTGGAATTCCTTCTTAACTCATAGGCTAACTCATCTGAATTTTCAATATCTAAAAGCGTCGTACGCGGATCATGCGGTGGAGCAGAATGAGACATTACAATACCTGTTTTTGTTACAACCAAACTTGGCATTAATTCAAAAAACTTTAGCAATCTATCATAAATTTCATCAGCATCATTTAATCCGTACTGAGCCACAAGTTCAAAAGGAAAATGCGAATGTTTCTTTATGTAGCCAAATTTTTTAAGCATGCGGTCGTTTGCCTCAGGTGTATTCTTTATTTTTTCTTGTTTCCAAAAATCCCCGATTTGGACTGTGATATCTTTTAGTTCTTCTCCGTTTCCACGCAACAAAACCACGTGTTTAGGATATTTCATTTTAAGCTGCATAACCCTGATTAAAGTACCCAGGCTTCTCGTGCCACCGTTAATATAATCTCCTAAAAATACCAGCCTCATGTTCGGATTTTTACTTTCCATATTATTTTCGAAATCCGTCTCCTTAAGAATGTTATTTAAGGAAGTTAAATCGCCGTGTAAATCCGTAACTACTATCATTTTTTCATCCAGCTCCGGGATAAATACCACATGCCCCTGTCTGAACACTTCATCTGATTTAATTTGATCGATTCGCTCGCGTAATAAACCTTCTGTTTCTTCTGATTTTAAAACCTCGACTGTTTCATCAATAAGAGCAAATAATTCCTGTTTTGAAGGCAGATTTGGATCTGCTTTTTTATAAACTCCCTGATTGATCAGCTTTTGAGCAATCTGCTCAATTCTGATATCAGCAATTTTCTTTTTCAATTCTGAAATTTGCAGATCAAGTGCTTCGGTGTCTTTGTCTTCCTGTATGAATAACTTTTTTACCGCCTCAAGTTCGTTTAGCTCCTCTTTATAGTCCTCTAATCTTTCCTGTAACTGTATTAATGGAGCATAATTTTTGTCGGCGATACTTCTGACTTTTGCGTTTACTTTCTGCTTATCATCAATAGGGAAACCAAGAAAAGCATCAATTTCATCTTTTGATACTTCAAGAATTCCTCTAATATCAGCTAATCCGTCACGTTCCACTTGTGTCAGGGAAATCCAATTCTCCTTATCATAATGCGTAAGCTGCCTTATTTCTCTTAAACCAAAACATAACATTTCAATTAACTTATCTTCGCTCATGGTTTCTATATCTAATGTATATGCGGCATATGGTATATATTCTACGTCCGGATAATAACGCCTTGCCGTGGCAATTGCCCGCGTTTGATGCAAGGGATTAGCCATGAGGATAATTTTCTTTGGCGTAATGCCTTTCTTTTTAAATATGGCAAAAGTATTATTAAGATTTTCCAATGTATTGGTTGAATCAGGCTCGGTAATTATCTTGTCTTCCGGGACACCGAGTTCCACCATAATTTTCTTAAATTTAATAGCTTCCGGCTCATTAAAGATATGCTCTGAATAAACCCCGACATTGCCGACCGTTACAATAGTATCCGCAAAGTCCGCATACATCGCCGCTTCTTCGGGGATACGCAAGTCATAATGCCCGAAAACAATCATCGCGTCAGCGCTTGCTAAATCAGCATTCTCTATCGTTCTCCTCTGCGATACTTTCCCCAGAAAATCAAACATTTTCTGAACCGTGCCCCTTGCCTGTCCTTCTAATTTTCGCGGATATTCATCTTTTGATTTTTTCTTAAGATTTAAAACCCATTGTTTAATCTTTGTTGAAAAGTAACGATAAAGTAGAAAATCTAGGCTCAGCAAAGCAATCAACACCAACAAAACTCCAAGTCCATATTGACTACTGGTAATTCCCACAAACCAACTTGTAACTTCACCTATTCTATCACCCGCCCAACCAAGTTCAGAACTCTGAGCAAGAATAGCTGAAGCTAGAATTATAGGTAGTAGAATAGATTTTAAGACAATTTTAATAGTTCTACGAATTTCAAGATGGGAATCGTCTAATTGATTTTCACATTGTGGACATGGATATCCAGATCCAAATATATCATAATTATCAGGACAATTATCGTTGGAGTGTGTATTAGTCCTAGGATCATACTCTTCTTCGCCATCTTCAACATTAAAATACCCATGTTTATTAATAAATCTAGCTGCTTCAACAATATACCACCAACTAACCAAATCTTTATTGTCTGTTTTTTGCATTATTTTTTCTTTGACTACTTTCTCTCCCCCAGCAAGTTCTACATCTCTCTTCTCTTCTCTCCTAACCCTGCTTTCAAATAATTGTGCTTTGATTGCGTCCCATCCTACAATAGAACCAATAATTATCATACCAACAACTAAAGTGCCAATCAGCAATGATATGATCCAACGATCTATAATAAACTCCTTAAGCCAATTAAGGCTATCAACGATCGTCCCATCCTCTGCCCAGCCAAGCTTATGATTAAAAGCAATAAAAGCTGGTGTAAGCAAAAGAGATGCCAAGGCAGGATTCAACCTTAAGTTCATGATTTTTTTAGCTATTTGGGATATGTTTGCTATAATTGCATTTTTTACTTTTTGGAACTTTGCGTTTGGATTCCAGCTTATTTTTGAAATTTTTTGTTTAACAGTTTGTTGTACAGGAGTTTTGCCAAGTTTCGTTTCATAAAATTTCTCAAAATTTGCATTAAAAGCTTGCTGGCTGATTTGAATCGGTGCGGAAAGTGTGTCAGAATTTTTTTGTAGGTTTAGTTCTGTACCACCTGCCCAAGCAACATCAAGAATAAAAAAGGTCTGAATAATGATTAAGGAGATGGTTTTAAACCAGAACTTTTTGGTAAGATTTGAGAAATTCATAATTTCCCTACAATTTTAGATTTAAACCACTTTAAAAAGTATCTTAAAAAAGGTAGTAAAGTATACCACAACAACTATCGCTTCGCAAATATATTTTATTTCTTAACTTATTGCAAATAAAAGAGTTATGTATTTAAAACCGGCAGGGGCAGAATTAAACTTTATTGATTAACGACTTAAATTTACTTGTTTATTAAGAGCTCAGAATGCAAAAAGTACGGGAAAAAGTGAAGGAAGGCATAAAAATAATCGCAGTGCCCCGTTATTATTTATAATTAATAGATTAATAGAAAATTCATACCAGTTGCGCTAAAAATGTCCGGGCAGGCACAATAATAGGCGTTGTACATTCAAAACAATCCCGGGGAATATATTCCATATCAAATGCCACTTGAAAGGCATATTTTGCTTTGATTTTTTTCTGGAAATAAGTTAAATTTTTACTTATCCCCTCCTTAGAGGAAGATTTAACTTCAACTAAAAACCACGGTTTATTGTCCCGGGAAACCAAAAAATCCACTTCCCGTTTTTCTTTATCTCTGATAAACCATAAAGCGTATCGACCGATCCCGCAGTCTGTCCAATAATTAACAGCTTTTAATAAGTGGGCCGCTACAAAATTTTCCACACGGCTTCCGTAATCTTCTACGCTGATCCAATCCCATAAATACGTTTTTGGCTCTTTAATAAGAGCCCGGGGGATATTCCTCGACCATGGCTGAATGGTAAAACAGTAAAAGAATGACTGCAACGTTTTAATCCAGCGCCTTATAGTATCGGAAGAAACATTAATTTTATTGGCCAGGCTTGAATAATTAGTTAACTGGCCTGCTTGATGTTTTAGAGTTTCCGCCAGAAGTTCAATTTGTCCTAACTCCTGGATTCGGCTTAAATCGCGGATGTCTTCCCGGATCAACTGCTCCTGTCTAAGCCTTTTCCATTTATTCAAAAACTTAACATCATTTTTTATAAACGGTTCAGGGAATCCTCCGTTTTTGAATAATCTTTCAAATTCTTTATTCTTAATTTGAAAAGGCTCATTAATTTCCCTTTCCAAAAAATCAACTCTGCCCAACTCAGCTACCGATAGCTGATGCAAACGATACGGAAAATATCTTCCCATAAGGCTATCCCCGCCTTTTTTATAAACATCTAAGCGCGAACTGCCAGTAACAATAATCTTTACCTTTCCCTTGTATGTATCAAAAAAACCTTTCAGAAAAGTTTTCCACTTACCGTATTTATGGATTTCATCAAATACGAGAATAGGCGTTTCTTTGGTTATCCTATCTAAACCAGAAAAGACAGCGACACTGTTAACACCACCCAGAAAAATTTTTCTGTGATCTAAATTATCCCAATTTAAATAAGCAAATTGACTGGTAAATTCCTTTGCCATCAAGCTCACCGTAGTTTTACCGGCTTGCCGCGGCCCGATAAGAAAAATCATTTGCTGATAATGTTCAAAATGCTTCTTAATAACGGACGTGTAAATGCGTTTCATCTATTTTTCTCCCTATTTTAACACTGATATTCAATCTCTTTTAACTATGACTAATTTAACATATATCTTAAATTAGTCAAGACTATTTTTAGGTATATGCGATTTTGGCCGTAATTAGAATCTGCTGAAAAACTCATCAGACCCTGATTACAGAGATTTCCGCCAGTAAAACTGGCGAGATCTCGCCTTTGGCGGAAAAGATAAGATTACATAGATTAATTATAGACGGAAAAATCGCTGTAATCATTTTAAAATCTGTGCAATCAGGGTCCGCTGAAAAATGTATTTCTGTTAAACAGTGCAAGGTTTTTAACACTTTTATTCAAATATCGTGCGTTTTTGGGCATATTTTTATAGCTAGTTATGTTTAAATTACCGACGACATATGAGGACACATTTGCATTTTTCAGTGAACCCTAATTAACGGCTTAATTTTACTTCTTTTTTAAGAGATCAAAATACAAAAGGGAGGGAAAAACGGAGGAAAGCGAGCATCTAAGCACGGTTATCTTTTCCTCCGGAATTAATTTTCCGCGCTTAGATGCTCGATAAAATCATACACTCTCTTTTTTTCTTTGTCGTCGCTCCAGCCGGAAAAGCTGATGCCCGTGCGGAATTTATCCTTATCTTCCTGCTGCGCCCAGATAATTTTGCCGAAAATACGGATTTTTACCGGGCTGCCGTTCAGCTTCAAATCAATACTCAGATGCGTGCCTACAGGCAGCTTTTCCTTGGAATACACGCCCGCGCCGACGAGGCTGATATCATTCACCAGGCATTCCAGCCCCTGCCAGTACTGATGCCAGATATGCGGGTCAAGCGGCCGCAAATCAATACAGACATTATCGGTGTCCACCCTCCTTGACTGTCTCTTCTCTGTGCTCTTCATTACATTACGCCCTTTCTCTTTTGTGTTAAATGGCTTCCTGAATTAATTTTTGATTTTTTATTTGTGAATCAATTTTATTAACCCCGACGGAATCAAGGCTTTCCAAAATAGCGTCTAATAATTTTGCTTCTGTATCCGTCTGTGTCGCGAACGGTTTTAAGAGGTCTTGCTCTAAAAAGTTTCCTTCGCTTTTTGTAATGCCCAGTTCGATATTTTCCTTTTTCTTATTCAGAAATGCTTTAATATAAACCTCTGCGTATTTATGCGTCGCCTTAGCCCAGCTTCTGTCTTCGCTCTGCGCATTCCTCATTATCTGCCCCCAAAGAGTTTTATCGCTGTATGCCATGAGAGCGCGTTTAACCGCCTGATAAAATTCTTCATCATCTAGACTCCTAAAGGTAAAGCCGTTACCCGTTCCGGTAGCAGGGTTAAATTCGCGCACGGTATCTATCAAGCCACCCGTCATATGCGCAACCACTACTGAGCCTTGCAGCAACGCCACCTGTTGTGAGAGCCCGGCCGGCTCTCTACGTGAGGGCATAAGATATATGTCCGAAGCTGCGATAACCAGATGCGAATGTTTCTTTCTCACGCCCGGTTCGTATTCACAGGCAACCCGGCCAGGGAAATCGCGGTTCAATTGTTTCATAATTTCAATAGGCTCCCAAGTATAAGAATCATCACGATGCCCTTCTCCCTTAAACACAAACTGCATCCGCGGATTTTCTTCCAGCATCCGGCGCATTACCCGCAGTGCGCCGTCAACATTCTTCTGATAAGCAATCCGTACGGCCATGCCGATTACCGGAACCTCTGGATCGATATTCAAACCGAATTCACGCTGCAGCAATATCTTAGCCGCGCGTTTCTGCTCACGGTCCATAATCTGTTCTTTGGGCACATCCATGCCGTTCAAGATCCCATATAAGTTTTCCTTGCGGCTTGCGATCAATTCGTGCATCCCCTCACCGAACTCGGAAGTCTGTATTTCATCAGCTGATTGTTTGGATACGGTAACTATTTCGTCAGCATGATAGAGCGCGCCGCGTACTAGGTTGAACGAATTCGGATCTTCCGGCATAGCCATGCCAAACCAGTGTTCTCCCCCAATTCCCAGCTCATTGAATCTGCTTCCCGAAAACCGGTTCCATTGCCCGCCCTGATAAGCCAGGTTGTGTATGGAATAAATGCTGGCCACACCCTTGAATAAAGGATGGTCTTGATATTTGGCCTTAAGATAAGTGGGGATAAGTGCGGTAGTCCAATCATTGGCATTTATAACATGCGGATTATCCATCTTTCCCCAGGCGACAAGTTTCTCTATCGCCTGCAACGTACCGTCTGAGAGCACTAACGCAATTTTCAAGTCATCGTCTTCATAAAGCCGGTTTGTATATTTATTATCCAAGCAGAAAACCGTAACGCCGTTAATGACCTTTTTCCATATCGTAGTCAACAGTATTTCTCCACCAACATGCATATCGAACGTGCCCATAAATTCCTTTTCCTCAACCGGCATATCCTTATAGCGCAGTGTGAAAATAACGGCATTCTGGTTTATACGCATCATCGCCAGCGGAAGCTGCCCGATAACCTCGGACAGGCCGCCGGCTTTGGAAAACGGCACCACTTCCGGGCTGATATACACTATATTTAAACGGCTAAACACAAATTCAAGAATCTGCCTTTGATATTCAGGCTCGCCCGCAATATCCACTTCACCTTTGTTATTAGCGATAATATAAGCCAGCTCCTCGTAAGCCAGGCGTTTTTCCTGTGCGCTTGTAAACGTACTGCTTATCCAGGCCGCATTCTGAGCCCGCATCGCTATTTCCGCGTCCGTAAACGGAGAGATGAAAGCAGTGGTAATATCCGGATACCGCTCTTTTAGGGTCAAAAACCAACCGTAACCGCCTTCTAAAATAACCGGCTTCCTGCCGTCAAAAACCGCCTGCGCTCCATGGATCATACGTGCGACTTTGACTTTCCCGCCTTCTTCTTCAATCACCTTATCTGAATTTAAGCTATTCGCGCTTTTCTTTTTATCTTCGATGTCGGCCTCAGACATTTCTATCGTCTCTTCAAAATCAGCTCCCGCCAAGCCTTGAAGCTGTTTGTTAACCCATGCGGTTTCAATATTCCCTTTCTTTTCCAAGTCTTTGAGTTGCGCTTCCGTACGGAAATGATACGCTACCCCGTCCTTCTCGGAAACGCCATCTTTAACACGCGGATCGCGCGTATGATAAAGAATCAGTTTGTCAATTAATTCACTGTACTTACCCGTGTTTTTAGAAAATACGCGATCCATAATTTCACCTTTGCCTGTACCCGGCCCAGCCGAATAAAGCATAAATTTTTCCTGCATATTATTGAATAATGAAAGCCCAGCATCAATTTCTATAAGCGGTTTGATGATATTTTCAGCCAGTTCATCCGCGCTCATGGCCTCAATTTGCTCCGCGTTCATGGCGAGGATAGATTCCAGAATTTTTACGGTGGCCGGAGGGGCATTGGCAATATGCCCGGTACGCGCGAGAATTTTTTGTATGCCTTTGACAATATCGACAAAAAACAGTTTCGCGAACTGTTCACTAAGATGGGAAACGCTTTCTTCAAACGCCTGTTTCTCATATCCCCAAGTATTAACGAATACGCCTGGATACTCCTTGCGGTTAAGTATCTGAACAACTCCTTCTAATACGCGGTTGTAGCGGTCGTATGCCGGGTCGGTTTTCCCCGCACCATATTTATCACTTTTTTCCCGGCGAAATTTAAAAACCCCGTCCCGGCTGGAAAGACGACGATTTACCTCATAGGCCATTGCTCGGGCTGTGCTATATTGCGCGGGAGAAATCTTGTTTTTACGGAAGTATTTTATCAATAGCTGGTTAAGATCATCGATAAAATACTGCGATTCTATAAGCCGGATATTATAATTCTGGGCGATAATTGCCTGTTCAGCTTTGTTGATTTTACCCTGTATTATATCTTTAAGGACATTGAGAACTGCATTGGTCTTTTCTTCTTTTAATCCAGCCATTTCCTGTTCAACATCGGCAAGACAGTCTTCATAAGCAGACAGCGCTCTTTTAAATATGCCCGAAGACACCAGGCCGTTGGCAACCAATTCTTTTTCTTCCAAAGCGTATAGAAAACGCAATAATCTGCCTTCGAGCGTATCTGCCCTTATATAAGATATCACTCCGGGCGGAATCAATTCATTCAAATAAATACCATTTAATTTGTCCCGCCCGTTTCTTAAGGCTATCCTGATTTTGGTGGCGGAAAGATCGGCAAATGATTCAAATTCGGACTTTTCAAATAATCCTTTTTGCCATAATTTATCCAGCCAGTCATACGGTTTTATGTCGCGCGCAACTTTTACCTCTTCACCTTTGCGTTCAAAATAGACTATCTTAACGTTAATTTTATCTGTACCTAATGTCTTTTCTATTAAATCCTGCTCTTTCTTTTTGCCGTAACCGGCAACTTTATCTGAACCAACCAGATAAATCCATTCTACATTCGGATTAGCTATAAACAACCAGATGAAAGCAGCAATATCCATATTGAATCTCTGTTCATCTTTATTCGTGCCGGCCAAAGCAAATGCGTCCGCTTCCGTAAACATGTCCACAACTTGGCCGCGAACGGAAGTAACTTCCAGCCAATCTTCCACCCTGGGTTCCTCTATTGCCCGGCGCGCCATCGCGTTGCGAATTTCCGCAGACGCAGCAAAGGGTTTATCCGGAACAGTGCCGCCATTAGCAAGCAACGTAAGGTTGGCAATGCCCTCATCCTTATCCGTCACCTGGTTAAGAATACCGGCTAAAGAAGCAGTGATGTGCCCGTAATGCAAAGGATTCAGCGTGCCCGGCTGCAGGCCGATGCGTGCGCGGACATTTGAACGGATGTCCTTAGTCGCCCTTGCCGCTGCTTCAAATAATATTTCCGGAGTAATAACCTTTTCCCCGGATTCGCTAAGAACCTGTTTTATCTGCTCAAGATAGGCATTTTTCTGACTATCAGTCAGTTCAATGTTTAAAGCGTTTCTTTCTTCTTTAGTAAGTATTCTTATTTTGTCCTGCTTGCGTAACACACCAAGTTGTTCAAGATAATCGTCCTTCAGCGACTCACCAGTTACCAGCCCATCTTTGGCCAGCTGTTCAACAAAGAAGGTATAAGCCTGACCAATATCAAATCCAAACCTGTCCTTTACTTCGATAAGCGTCGGCGTCTTGATGGTAAACACGCCAAAATCAGCAGTTCTTATACCCGCTATATATTCATATAATTTCTTGAATTCAGCCGGCTGAATTGGCTTGCTAATGCGGGCAAGCGAGATATGCAATAACCGGCTTTCGCGCGCCTTGTCCGGAAACTCGCTATCAAGACTGCGCAGCAGTTCGAATAACCGGTCATCTTCCACATAGCATTGGGCAAAGATATTACCGTTTCCGCCCATATTTATACCATTAACCCGCAGCTTTATCGGGCCGGCGTCCCGCAGTATCGCGTTAATCCTTTCTACTGTCCCTTCTGTAAGCGGATAATAATCATTGCCCAGCACAAACAACGTGGTATGCAACGATTTAGCCGGCGAGATGGTCAGGCCGGCAAAGGTAGATTGTAACTGCTGACAGATATCGCTTAAACTTTGCCGCATGCTCTCCGGCATGTCGGTCACCCCGCTGATAATCGAAATATCCGGTGTGGCGTGAACAAAATTTTCAAGCGGTTTCTGCGGCGCTTTGTTATCCTGCACCATTTGTGTCGCTGCCTGCCAGTTGTACTCATACGCCTTTTCCAAATCCGCCCCGTTTTCTATTGCCAGTTTCCCGGCCATGGCCTTCAGATATTCGCTGCTGATATAATGCGCGGCCTTATCCAGATAATTCTCGACTCTCCTGTTGAATTCCGCGCGGTCATCGAGCACCGGCAAAAGCGTATCTTGGATAACTGCTTTGAAGTAATAACCGGAGCGGAAAGCCGGGCTTGATTTAGCGAGGTATTCGTCCACAAAACCCTGCCGGCCGGAGTTAATCACCAGCTGATGCAGTTTTATATCCTGCAGTAAAATGCGTCTGGTTTCTTCACGTTCTTCGCTATCTGAGCCGACTTTATTATTATGGCCGAGTTCATGGGAAAAGCGTTCGGCAAGCATAATCCGTACGGCTTCTGGATATAGACTGTAGGCGGCAAGCAATTCGCGGATGAATGTTTCGTTGAAGATTATTTCTATACGATTCTCAATATGGTTATAATAGCGGGCGGCATTTACGGGTAGAGCGGAATTGACTCTGACCACTAGCGGCGGCGCCCGGTTTTCGTTGTTTGCAAGCAATCCCTGCAGGTAATTGTTTAAACCTGCATTCTCGGCAACGATTTCCTCAAGCAAATCCAGAGCTTCGTTATGCACTTGCGTAAGCAACCCGGAATAATCGCCCCGAGGAGTAAAACGTTCTCCTTTCGGCTTGGACAGGTCCAACCCTATCTCTAAATCAGCCGTAAAGTTGCCTTCCAAATCTTTATAGAGTATTGCCTGTCCCTGCGGCGCAAAGGTTTTGGCTTTGCCTTTTGCCTTCCAGCTTGCCAATATTCTATCTTTCATCTTTACCGTATTTGTAATAGATCCGAGCATAAGGTCCGCAATTATAAAATACGGGATTGCAAGCGCGCCGTGAATTAGGCCTTTGATAAACGCGAAATTCAGAATCGGCACTGCCCCCAACATCTCTGGATACATATGTAACTGCTTTTTCCCTTCACCTCTGAACAAATCATATTTATCTTTGGCATGCTGCCACTGCGTTCTAAACCTTAACATATCCCGACCGGAGAAAGCGTTATTAAAAAACGGGCCCCAGATAAATGCTATGGCCAGAACATAGAAGAAGTACTGCGCGGCAACGCCCCAAGGATGTAGAGGAGCTACGAGCATTATACCCAGCAAAATAACCCCCCAGCGGACTGAACTGCGGAATTTATTCCAGTATAAAGACTGGAAAGATTCGGTAGCAAATTTTACTGCTTTGTCGCCGCCGATAAACTCTCCGCTGTTACCACCCAGGGCATTTATGGTCTTATCCGAATCATTAGCAATCAGGGATAAAAACGTAAATACCATACTCCAAAATCTGTTAATGTACTCCCTATAACCCGTTATGAACCCGTTTTCTCTGGTTAGTTTCCTCACGCCGCCGCTGGTAATCGCGTGCGTGAATATGTATTGAAATAAAACAAAGAATATCGGTATTGCCAAGTAAGAAAAGGGGGTAAAGGAGACAAAGAACGCGAACAAAAAGATCGCTAAATTATAACGGGGAATAAATACCTGGTTGATGTAGTGGTCGTCGTTCATCATCAAAGTCAGTTTTTCCGTCCAGTGGATAAATTTACTGCGCATCATCTGCTGGAAATGGATAGTCAATGAATTATCCAGCGTCAAGCCGCCGAAGCGGTTAACAAACGCCGGCATGCCGCCCTGCGTTTTTTCCCGGCCGCGGCCCATAGTAATCCCCGGGGCATAATCCACTTTGTATCCGGCTTTCAAAATTTCCTGCGCGGTCGTTGTATCTTCGATCTTGCTTGCCGGAGCGCCAAAATCGCGCATTGCCGGCAGCCTCACAATAGACGGGCCATACATTGCGGGAGTGCCAACTCTGGTCTCCGCGGGTATAATCCTGGTATTCCAGACATCCTCGGCAATGGTCTGGTTCTTAGACACCGGGGTCATGCCCTCATCCGCAACCCGTAAATCCGTAAGCAAGATGCCTAAATCTTCTCTCTTTGTGAATTCATAAGCCACAAACGGCATTAAAAATACGTCCGCCGGGAAAATCGTGTGCTCCCAGTCCGTATTAAATATAACCGCGTCTTCCTCGTCAATGTGGCGGATGCCATGCGTCCAGTTATCGACTTTATACCCCCAACCCGAAACACCCATTGAAGCTTCGGGGCTGGTATCGAATTCGGCAATTGTGGCTAATGACTTAACCGGCTCTCCTCCCTGCCAGCTGCCGATTTGCCAACCGTATTCCGCTAAATCATTTTGCAATACGCTACCATGCTTACCTTTTACGTCAGACCATCCGATATCATAACTTGCTATGCCCCGGTAAAACTGTAATATCTCTTCATCCGTCGGCTCCCGCGCTAACCCCAGCGCATGTTTTATGAATACTCTATAACCGGCAAGAACAGATTCGTGCGACGTACGCATTGTCTTCTCGACATTATCAACCCGGAACATTATCCATTGCTGCATAATCTGGCGGTTAAGCATGAAATCAGTAAGTAAACCTTTTAACTCCTTCATTCCCATAGTGTTAAAATATTTCACGAGCTGCTCTTCTGTCTCATTTAGCTGCAAAAATAACTCATATTCTCCCATTAACTTATACAAGATATCTATTTTATGTAAAGCCAATTCATTGTTTATTTCTTGCAGAAGCTTTGCATCTTTCATCTGCAAAAGTTGTTTTATATCTTTTTTAACAGATGCACCAGCACTAATTTTCCTTAAATTAACTATTGTCTTGCTAATTTTTCCTCTATTTTTGGCTAACTCTTTGTCATTTTTTTCTTTTAACAGTAGTTTTGAGAAATTATTGCTGAGCGTTTTAATGAACATATTGTTGAGATTATCCTTAATGAACGCATTATCAGAACTAAACTCAAGCAATAACACTTCGCGATCCGGTACTGGGACATGCTGTAATTCTTCAGTTAATCTTTCTAACAATTCTTCTCCCGACATATTGTCCAACTCTTCTTTTGTTAACTTTTTAGAAATTGGCTGGCCTTCCGTATCGTAGCCAAGCGGCATAATATTATACTTAGAAATCATTTCTTTCAATGTCTGCTCATAAGAAAGATAGGGGTCTTTGAATTTTTTAATGAATTCTTGTTTCTTTTTACCTGTGATATTATTATCTTCCGCTAACTTTCTAAGATACACTTCCCAGTCGCCGCGAAAAGCATCTTTGACCATCCTGAAAGGCGTTTTTATGTCCGCTCCCCTGTCCATGCTTTCCCGAGTCGGCACCGCCAGCTGCGCCTGACTGGTGACTTTTGTTATAACTTTTAACAACTTGTTCGGATTTGCCCTGACCATCTCCTTGATTTTTTTAAATTCTCCTTCATCATAAAGATTTATCTTGTTGAAGAAATCAATGATTTTCCTGCGTGCGCGCGGATTAGCAAGCTTGGGCATTTTGCCTTTAGTCAAGGCTTTTTCTAAAGCATCTGCTTCTTCTTTAGTTATCAAAAAATATTTCTGCAATGTCTCGTTTATAAGTACTGTTTTATAGATATCGGTTAAATATTCGTCTTTGCTGATTCTTCCAAGCTGTTTTGAACCGATTTGGCTATAGGCAGAGATATTCCGCCACTTGCCCTTTATTTCCAAGGACCGGGAAACCGCTTCGATAAACAACGCCCACCAGCTCCGCAGAGAAATTATGAAAGTAAACCCGAGAACACCCGCGCCTACAAGCAGGCCGATAAACGGAACAGAACCAGAGGCGTACCATAACGAAGTTATACCGAGTACCACAAAACTTCCTACCCACCATATTCCTAAGACCTTCCAGAAATATACCTTATCCTTAATTACTCTCTTTTGAGCAATTTTGTTTCCTAAACCCTGATATTCTTTACTTGCCTTATATATTGTCCACAAATTGCCTATTTTATAGATAATAAAATACCTTATCATCGGCATCATCTCTATTGCCTGCCAGGCAAACAATAGATAAAGCGGCGCAAACCAGGCCAGACTTACTGCCCCCGCACCAAAACCTACCAATGCCGTCAACAATACGCCGGCAACGAACAATGAACTCGCCAGCCAGAAACGGCCTTTTGTGCCTTTGGCAAAAGGCTGTGGGAAAGTATAAGGCTTATATCCATCCTGTTGATAATTTTCTCTAAGATAGTCGCGTATCGGATCCAGGATTTCTTTATCACGCGCATCTTCTTTCTGGGCTTTTAGCTGCGCTGAATCGGATTGTGTGTTAACAATATATTCGCGCGCGATTGGTAGCCATTTCCTGAAATCCAAGCTGTTCACAGCCTGCGCGCCAGAGCCGGGTACTGGCTGGCCGGTAAAGGGGTCAATTCTGTCCTGTTTGCAATATTCCAGATAGCGGCGGAAATCGCGATCTGAGACAAGAATGATATTTTTCCTGTCATTGAATTCCTGGAACGGATTATTTCTAACCGCCCATTTTTCTTTTCCTTTCAAAAACCCCTTTGTCCAATCATCCAACCGGCGTGAATCCTGCGCCACTGCCGCAAATAATATATACATCAGCGGCTCAATAACTAATTTTTCCACTTCCGTAAGCTCGAGACCATATCGGTTCTCATACCCGGGCCAGATTTCTTCACTACGCTGCGGCCTTGTTGCCTCAGCCCCATCCCAATCCGGATAAAACCGCTTGATAAACGCATCTTCCATTTCCTTTTTACGCAAAGAGTCTTGTTCTAAAAATCCGCTTTCTTTATATAAATCACTGATATATTCCGTGAACTGGCCGATAACGGCAAGCGGCGGCATAATTATGGAAATACGACGGCGAATCCGCGGTGAAATCACTTTGAAACCTGTAACGGTCGCGCCTGGCTCACCTCTTGGCCCGGACTCGGCAACCACGCCTGAAGGCTCAATCCTGTCTTCAGAATCAAACTTTCTTCTAAAAAACAGCCAAGAAATTAAAGCCGTCGCCCCTAAAACCAAAAGCGGCAGGAAAAGCGTTATAAATATTCCTGAGTAGAACGTAATAATAAACAACGGCAACCACGTCCCTCTTTCTCCTGGCTCGAGGAACAAATTCGTAATCGCATTATTCGTAAAATGTTTCTCGACCTGAATATCAAGGTATTCTTTTACCGCTTCGATAGCCCCGTTTGCCCCGTAATCCTGCCAGACAACCGGGTTAAACCGGTTATCGCGCCGGTACAATTCTATCCCGTTTGAAAAATAAACCCCTTCCCTCTGCGCCAGTTTTGAAGCCTCATCATAGGTGCTCTCGAAAAATTGCTCTTCCATCCCTTGCGATGCGTTTATTTCCCGGCCGTCAATAAACTCATTCATCCCGTGGAAAAGTCTATCCGTCGCGCCGTCTGCTACAGGAGATTGATCAAATATATTGACTGCATGGGAAAATCTATCTGTCCAGCCGGGCGTCAAAGTGCGTTTATGGAAAATCCACTGCTCGGCAATACGGTCATTTAGAATTACGGTGTAATGTTTTTCTTTCTCTATTTCCGTTCCGTCGCCCATTACTAAACTGGTATAAGCCGGCAATTCATAATCATCAAAATACAGTTTTACCCTGTCTGTTGCCTGCCCCTTTAACAATTCTCCTTTTAGCCATTTGCCCTCGTGCACTTCATAAACTTTACGCCCATCCGGCCGTACGGCGATGCTATTTATACTGCGCCGGCTTGTTCTTGCATCATCAGTCTTATAAACCATCATCACGCGGCCTTCCGGGCTTTCCACAAGAGTAAGGTCGCCGGTGGTCATCAATGGCTTACGTGAACCTAAATATTTACTGAAAAATTCTCCGTTAAATACGGTATCTGCTTCGTATCCGGAATCAAACCTGAACAGTGAGCCGCCCAGCGCTATCCCGATATTTTTCTTGTCTGCATGCTGTAAAAAATTTACATATGTTTTGTCAAATTCTATCCCCGCAACCGGCGTGCCATTAGACTTATCGGTAATTAACTGCCCCTTATCATCGTAAAGATTCAAATAGCCGCTGTATATAACTTCAAGGTATCCCTTGCTGCTTTTGACTTCCATCCACAACTGCAGGATATTCGGCCTCTTTGTGTCATCCGCTAGCGGTTTCCTAATCGCAAAAATCGTTGCCGACTTGGAATTTATACCTTTGAACAACTTCTCTATAAGAATATTCTTCTGTTTTTCGCTGACCAATTTTCCGATCCGCTGCTCAACAAAACTAATCAATCCCTTCTCTGTCTGGAACCGGTTAATGCTGTACCGGTTGATTAAATCGCTGACGATATGATTCGCCTGTTCCCGCTTGAGCCCAAAATCGTCTTCAAACATCTGCATTATAGATGACCTCGGCATTGGGATTCTAAAAATATCCCAGGAATCTTCGAATTGTTTTATCATCTCCGGAACCGCCTCGATACCTTTTTCGTTCTTGGCGATGGTCTTGACAACCGAATAATCGATTTCGCCCGTCCGCTCATCCAGACTCACTGCTTTAGAATAGTTGTATAACGTCCAGTTCTTCTGGACCAAGAGTGCGGTTGTAACATCGGCGATTCCGAGCTTGCCGTAATCGGTATCGTATCTCATGCGAAATTGCATCTCGCCCTGGAATACCGGACCTTCATCTGTCTGTTTCAAATAGCCCCAGGTATGAGTTAAGGGGCGCCCTAACTTATCTTTTTCTTTGCGGTAACGCACATCGGCCCAGGATGTCGGCGGATCGCCAACACGCCAATATTCTATCGCCTCGTATTGGATGCTTCCTGACTGATCAATAAACTGCTCGATAGAATTCGCTCCATTTTCGTTATAGGGGATAAGCCAGGACTTAGCTAAACGGTCGCCGTATAGTTCGCTAGCGATATTTAATAAATCGGCCCGGGAAAGATCACTCAAGCCATACTCACCTTTTGTTTGCTCGATCCGTTCGGTCAAAGCATTTGGTGTGATAAACCGCGTCTGAGATTTTAAGGTTGTTATTGCTTCTTTAACTGCCGCATGTATAAGACTGGCCAAATGCGTGTTCTTACCGCCGAGCTTTTCTAACATAGCTTTAACATCTTCGATCTTCTTGCCCTCTATAAATTTAATCCGGGAATCTTCATTTTCCCAGAAGAACATTTCGCCACGGCTGGAAACATCTATCGCCGCAAGCAGCGGATCTTCATAATAGGAAAACACTACTGTCTCCCGATCAAAAGCTTCATAACGATGCTTTGCCTCAGGCAAGTTCTTTTGATTAACCTTTCCGTCAAAAATCATAACGATCCGGCCTTTTTTATCCTTAACCTCCTGGTAATCGAAATTCTTCTTTTTCTCGAATAAGTGGAAAATAACGTTGCCTTTTTCATCGATATAGGCGTTCTGCCCGCCTACCTGTTTAAAAGGAACTATTTGCGATTCCACGATAACTCCAAGTTCCTGGGTCAGGGCATCAAAAAAGAGTTTCTGCATTTCGGACATCTCTTTGCTGCGCCAGGAATCATCTTTTAGCATCTCTGTGATTATTTTCTTTGCTGCCTCGCGTTGTTTTTCATCTCTGATCTTGCCGAATACCACGTCAAGTTTTTCCGATAATTCCTTGCCTTGCGTTATCTTGATTATTTGCGTAATTTCTCGAATAAACTCTAATACAGTAAGTTCCGAATTTAATTTAGGATCGATATTATAGGGCAGTATCGGCTTCTGAACTGCCTTGGAAATTGCATCTTTAATTTTAGCGGTGATAACCGCCTCATCTCTCCTATCGGTTCCCGAGATGCCGCCTAATACAGACATTATTTCTGTAAAAGCAATTTCTACTTCTTGCTCATCCCCGATATTCTGTAAAAGTATTTTGTTTATGTCCTCTTTCATTAACGAAGGATTATCATAAGAAGCAGCGACGGCCTTTGCCAATTGGGGACTTAACATGTCGGCATTTATCGGCATCCGGTAAAAATATGTCTTGCTCTGGTAAGCAATCCCGGCCGCTCCCAGATTATCCTCATCCTGCGGCCATTCATAATCGAT
>JAHJAO010000063.1 GCA_018813905.1 Candidatus Omnitrophota bacterium | reverse complement strand
TTATAATTGGGGCAATACAACTGATAATTTGCTGAAGGCATATCACTCAATGTTCAGCTAACTCATCGAAAGGATTGATGTCCAATGGATTTTTCCATTATTATCCCTGTCTATAATGAAAAGAACAGTTTAAAAATATTAAATGAAAAGATTTACAGCTCTTTGAATAATTTGCGCAAATATTGGGAAATAATCTATGTTGATGACGGCAGCACCGATGGTTCGGATCAGGAATTAAAAGATATCTTTGATAAAAGCGAAAATGTTAAAGTTATTTCTTTTAACCGCAACTACGGACAGACACAAGCGATTGCCGCGGGTTTCGATAATGCTGACGGGCAAAAGATTATTATAATGGATGCTGACCTGCAAAACGATCCGGCGGATATTCCACACTTATTGAAAAAACTGGAAGAAGGTTATGATTTGGTTAGCGGTTGGCGTATCAGACGGCAAGATAACCTGCTTTTAAAAAAAATACCTTCTTTAGTGGTGAATAAATTGAGTTTTTGGCTTAGCAAAGTAAAAATTCATGATTTAGGTTGTACATTAAAGGCATATCGGCGGGAGATATTAGAAAACATCGAATTTTACGGGGAGATCCATAGATTTTTACCAATTTGCGCGGCGATGCAAGGTGCAAAAATTGTCGAGATACCAGTTAAGCACCAAAAAAGAAAATTTGGCAAGTCAAAATACAGCATCTGGCGCGGGGTTAAAGCCGTTCTTGACTTATGCCCGCTTATTTTTACGTGGAGGTTTATAGCTAAACCTATTTATTTTTTTGGCGGCATCGGACTTTTTTTAATCGGTCTTTCCGCAATCACAGCGTTTTTTATAATCATCAGAAAGCTATTTTGGGCAGGAGTGTGGGTGAGCCCACTGTTATTTTTATTTGTTATATTACTTAGTATCGGGGTTCAGCTTATACTCATGGGGATAATGATGGAGTTCATTATTCGGCTCTATCAAGGTAGTTGCGGACAAAAAAGGTATAAAATTAAAAAAATTTTAAAAAAGTAAATTAAACTTATGCATATTTTAGGAGTTTGCGATAGCCAGGATGCGGGCGTGGCACTTTTCGACACGGAGAAAAGTATAATAACCGCCATAAACGAAGAACGCTTATCCCGCATCAAACTTGTTGGCGGCTTTCCGGTAAAATCCATATTAGAGCTGTTTCGCATAAGCGGGATTGAAACTAAAAAAATTAATCTGGCTGTTTTGGCGTCTAAAATGACGCCTTGCTATATATTACGCTCTCTGCCTGCGGCCCATAACAAGTTGCGCAGACGCAATGGGCAATTTAGTTTTCTTCTCGTATTATATATAATCTATCAAATCATTGCTTGCAAGAGCTTTATTTTAGAAAAGATAGAAACCGCTTTGGCAAATCTTTACTTAAGAAGAAAATTAAAAAAAATCGGCATAAAATGTAGAACGGCAGTTGTAGAACATCATACGGCGCACGCTTATGCAGCTTATACCATGTCTGGTTTTGACCAGGCATTAATCTTTACGATTGATGGCTTAGGGGATGGGGTCTCATTTACGGTAAGTATAGGAGAAAATGGTAAAATCCGTAGAATTTGCGAACAATCTGCTTTTAACGATATTACGTTGTATTACTCTCGCTTAACGGAGTTTTTGGGGTTTAAGCCGATTCAGGATGAAGGAAAAGTTATGGGGCTTGCGGCTTATTGCGGAAAAACACCGAATTTAGGGCAGGCGAAGAATTTATTAGGCAGCAATAATGGGAGGTTTAACTGCCGAAATCTGCTTTTTAATCTTAGAAAAGACAAAAAATATTTTCAAACGCTTAAAACTAAAAATAAAGAACAAATCGCTGCGTATTTTCAAGGCCATTTAGAAACAGAAATTGTTGCT
This sequence comes from Candidatus Omnitrophota bacterium, assembly GCA_018813905.1. Classification (GTDB taxonomy): domain Bacteria; phylum Omnitrophota; class Gorgyraeia; order B26-G9; family B26-G9; genus JAHJAO01. Next base: position 988 of record JAHJAO010000063.1, on the reverse strand, counting down.
GTAATTAGTTATTGGATCAAGAAAACAGGTATTCGGAAGATAGCGTTAGGCGGGGGGGTATTTGCCAATATTAAAGTTAACCAGAAAATCAGTGAATTGAATGAGGTAGATAGCGTTTATATATGCCCACATATGGGAGACGGAGGATTGGCGTTAGGGGCGGTTTTTTCCATGTTAAAATGTGCTCCTTTTCAGCCCAAGGATATTTTTTGGGGGCCTAGTTATTCAAATGAAGAAATACGCACAATTTTGGATAGGTGCAAAATAAAATTTGAATTTATTGATGATATTGAAAAAAAGACAGCTGTTATTTTAGCCCAAGACAAGATCGTGGCCCGGTTTTTCGGAGCGATGGAATATGGCCCGCGCGCTTTGGGCAATCGTTCCATACTTGCCTCGGCCGCCAACGCAGATATGCCGGCTGTTTTAAACAAAAAATTAGGCCGGGATAAATTTATGCCTTTTGCACCCTCGATACTGGATGAATATAAGGATAAATGTTGTTTAAATACAAATAAGGCCGAATATTCCGGGAACTTTATGACAATAAGCTTCAACTGTACTGAATATTTTAAGAAAAATTGTCCCGCTGTAGTGCATAAAGATAAAACGACAAGACCGCAATTTATCTCGAAATCAAATAATATACGTTTTCATAGAGTAATTGATGAATACCGTAAGATAGTCGGGATACCGGCTATCTTAAACACAAGTTTTAATATACATGAAGAACCGATTGTATGCACACCCGAAGATGCTTTAAATGTTTTTTTTAAATCTGGCTTGGATTACTTGGCGTTAGAGAATTTTCTTATCAAAAGGATGGATACATGAAAATTTACGACTATTTTAAAAAAATAATTGCATGGTTCTTTGAAGAAGTAAAAGATAGTGATAATGAAGAAAAACTTCAAAACGACCATATCGAGCTTAATATGCGGCAGGCGGTTTTGATTTTTATAATTATGATTGTTTTTCTCGTCATGCT
>JAHJAO010000062.1 GCA_018813905.1 Candidatus Omnitrophota bacterium | reverse complement strand
GCCCATCTTTTTTTTGTAAATCGCGCGCCGTGACGTCATTAAGGCAGGTGTATCCCAAAATGTGTTTGGCAACAGCCTTTTCCGGGATATTTTTCGCTTTCTGTTTAATGACCACGGCCAGTTCCGCTTCATAATCAAGCCGTCGGATGCCTTGCGGATAGATTATATCGTCTTTATCGGCGATTACGGCTGTGGGCGGCTTTAAAAAAATTACGGGTTCTTTGGGAATTTTCATTTTAAGTTCGCGGGCATGGTCTTTATAGTTCAATCCTGCCAGAACGATTTTGCCCGGGACTACCGGCGCAAGTATTGTAACCTTGCCGGGCTCTATCACCCCGCGCACCTTGAGCGCAAATGGCGCGAAGGGGGACTGTTTTAACGTTTGGATTATCCCGCCCCGGATAATGCCCCAGTAAATTTTATTTTTATATCTGTATCTTACAATACGCATGGCGCAATGGGTTAAGCATAAATTTTCGCGATCTGAGTTAAAGAGCGCACTACTTTTTTATCCGAGTATTTTGCGACATCGCTTAGCCGGCTTGAGCCGCCGAGCACGAAAACAGGGTCTACGCCGGCACGGATTGCCGTTTCCAAATCAATGTCCATATCCCCGGCGTAAAGAGCGTCTTCTTTGTTCGTTTTAAATTTTTTAAGGATTAGCTCGATAATTTTAGGCTTTGGCTTTAAGCTGTTTATCTCGTCCGCGCAGAGAACAAAATCCAAATATTTTCCAATACCCGTTTTTTTTACAATAATATGCGTGTAAGCGGCCGGCCGATTTGACGCTATCGACACGATTTTGTGCTTGCGCTTTAAGATAAAAAGCAGTTTTTTCGCGTTTGGCTTTAAACGCGCATATTTTTTTAATGCACCCTTGTGATGCTCTCTGTAGATCTCGAGCGCCAGCTTAGCGTTTGCGCCCGGGAAAAACGTTTTAACAAAATTCTTATCGCCGCGGCCGATATTTTTTTTTATTTTTACATATGAAACCGGCGGCAGCTTTAAGAGTCTGCGGGTAAAATTCAGGCTTTTTTCAATAGCCCGATAGGCATCGACCAGCGTTCCGTCCAAATCAAAAATAAAAAGTTTCTTTTTTTTCTGCACTTTACAAAACCTATATCTTGTACGGGCGTCTTGCGTTTGATAAAGATTACCTTACGTCTTTTGTTTCGTCCGGTGCGCAATTATATTCTTCCTGATTTTAAGATGATCAAGCATGCCGATATTGATAAACTGCAGCCCCATAAAATAAGCTTTACTTTTTCCCTTAAAATTCTTTTTTGCCCACATCACCTTTGCTACCGCATAAATCATCTCGTCATCGAACGGAAATTGAAACCTGACCCCCAAAAACAGTTTGCCGGCAAGAAGGTACCTGGTTAAGCGTTCTTCTATGTCTTCTGTGGCAATATGCAGGCCGGTTGATGAAAAGTCGCAAATTTTCCCATCTCTTATTTCCAACAACTCCCTGGCCGTTAAAAGTGCGGGGTCATTTTTTTCCACGAACATAAACGTCATGGGCAATTCGTAACAGATTCGGTCATTTCTTCTTTTTTCCGCCGCCATGGTAAAACACAGATTAGGTATTAACGCGATTCTCTATTTTAAAAACGCCCGGATGATCTTTTGTTCTTCAACCGGCCGGTCCGAGGCCCCTGTTTGCGTGTTCTCAATTTTTTGGACAACTTCATAGCCGGAAACGACCCGGCCGAAAATTGTATGCTTCATATTTAACCCGGGGGTTTTGGCCGTCGTGATAAAAAACTGGCTGCGATTGGTATTCGGGCCGGCGTTAGCCATCGCGAGAATGCCCGGACTGTCAAATTTGATATCCGCTTTAAACTCGTCTTTGAACGCTCCGCCCCATATCGAATCGCCCCCGCGGCCGGTTCCGGTAGGATCTCCACCTTGGATCATAAAATTTTTGATGACGCGGTGAAAAATTATTCCGTCGTAATACCCCTTTTGCACAAGCGCGCGAAAATTTTCGCAAGCGTTAGGCGCGACGTCCTCCATAAGCTTTATTTCGATAGGCCCTTGAGTTGTTTCCAAAACAACAACGTCTTTTTCTTTTTCCGGCTGCGCGGACGCATTTGCGCAAAAAAGAAACAAACCCATAATAACGAATATCTTCAGCATAATGCTACCTCCTAAATGAGCACGTGACTTATGGAGCTACGTGAACATAAGTCGCTGTACGAATTTATCCCTCAAGTGATTAGAAAAATTTCTTAGAAATTTTTCAATCGTTTACGCCGAGGGACCATCTTATTTGTTTTTTAAATGAGCCCCGCCTTGGCGGGACGAATTTATCCCGTCATTGTCCGCCGATAAAATGCAGCCCGAATAAGCCCGGTTGCTTGCTATTTTATATCAAGCGCCGTCTTTTTTCAAACATTTAAGGATGTC
>JAHJAO010000010.1 GCA_018813905.1 Candidatus Omnitrophota bacterium | reverse complement strand
GCATTAATTCCTCTACCCTGGCAGTCGCCTGGGGATCTAATGTAGAGCAGGGCTCATCCATCAATAAAACATCCGGTTTAACCGCAATGAGTCTGGCAATACATAGCCGCTGCTTCTGCTCTAGGGATAACCGCATTGCCGGCATATTAAGTTTATCTTTAAGTTCTTCCCACAATAATACCTCTTTCAAACATCTCTCTACTATATCCGGCAGTTTCCTCTTATCCGTTTTCTCATGAATTCTTAAACCAAAAACGATATTTTCGAATATCGTAAGAGGAAACGGATTCGGCCTCTGAAAAACCATTCCTACTTTCTTGCGCAACTGAACTAAATCCATCGCCGAATCCAATATATTGCTATCATCAATTAAAATTTGTCCGCCGGTTTTAACCCCCTCGATAAGATCATTCATCCTATTAAGAACCCTGAGCAAAGTAGATTTACCGCATCCGGAAGGACCGATAATGGCGGTAATTTTATTATCGTCTATATCGACATTTATATTTTTCAGCGCGTGGAAATCCCCATACCAAAGATTTAGATTATTCACTAAAATTTTCTTTTCTGCCCGCATCATCCAAACCTCCCCAAAATATATCCTTCCGTGCGCGCATCGGACGGAGAAGTAAAAATCTTATCCGTTCTATCTATCTCTATAAGATCCCCCATTAAAAAGAAAGCTGTTCTGTCTCCCACACGAGCGGCCTGTTTAGTGTTGTTGGTTACCAGAATAATGGTATATTTTTTCTTTAATTCAATCATGGCTTCTTCGACTTTAGCCGTTGATATGGGATCAAGTCCGGAACAAGGTTCATCAAAAAGAATAACTTCAGGTTCCACCGCCAGAGCCCTGGCAATGCAAAGTCTTTGCTGCTGCCCGCCGGAAAGTTTCATTGCCGGCTGATTAAGACGGTCTTTTATTTCTTCCCAAATACAAGCCGCTTTCAAACATCTTTCGACTATTTCCGATAACACCTGTTTATTATTTATGCCGTATCTTCTCGGTCCATAAGCAACGTTTTCGAAAATAGACAGCGGCAATGGAACCGGCAAAGCGAAAACCATTCCTACGCGCTTCCTTAATAAACCAACATCAATCCCGTTTTTATAAATATCTACCCCGTCCAAATAAACCGACCCGTTTATCTTTATCCTCGAATTTAAATCATTCAGCCTGTTCAACGACCTTAAAAAAGAGGTCTTGCCGCTGTTGGCAGGGCCGATTATACTTAATATCTCATTACTTAACACTTCGATATTAAGCGCTTTCAAAGCGTGGACATCGCCAAACCATATATTCAAATCATCTATTTTAATTTTTACCGTCTCTACCACTTCTTTTTTCTCCTAAAATGAGAACGAACCACTATCGCCACTAAATTCATGGAAAGAACCATAGCAATCAGCACAAAAGCCGTTCCGTAACGAACTTCTAATTTAACATTCGGCACCTGAGTCGAAATGACATATAAATGATACGGCAAAGCCATCACCTGATCAAATACAGACTTGGGAAGCCTCGGCAAATAAAATGCCGCCGCCGTAAATAAAATAGGCGCGGTTTCTCCCGCCGCCCTGCCTATTCCCAAAATAGTTCCGGTAAGTATCCCGGGCAAAGCGTGCGGCAAAACAGCAAAGCGGATTGTCTGCCACCGGTTCGCGCCCAACGCGAAACTGGCTTCACGAAAAGAAAGAGGCACACTGTCTAAAGCCTCTTTGGCGGTAGTAATAATTACAGGCAACGTCATAATCGCCAGAGTCAAAGAACCGGCTAATATAGAAGCGCCGAATTTAAAAAATATAACAAATAACCCCAAGCCAAATAAACCGTACACAACCGACGGCACTCCGGCCAAATTTATTATGGCTAACTTTATCAGGCGCGTAAGCATATTTTCTTTGGCATATTCGGTAAGATAAATAGCGGAAAGTATTCCTATGGGCAAAGCAAATATCATCGTACCCAATACTAAATATAAAGTTCCTACAATAGCCGGAAATATCCCGCCGGCTCTCATGCCCATGCGCGGAGCCGCACTTAAAAATTCCCATGATATCGCCCCAATACCGTTTTTAATAATGATAACGATAATCAGAGCTACCGGAAGAATTACCAGTAAATTGGCTAAAAATAAAAAAGAAAAAGCTATTTTTTGACTGGTTTTATAATTCAACTTTATCTCCTCTCCCTATGCAGAAAATAATCGGCAACAAGATTAACTACAAAAGTAATCAAAAACAAAACTATGCCGATAGTAAATAAAGCGAAATAATGACTGCTCCCCTGCACAGTTTCTCCCATTTCAGCGGCGATGGTAGCTGTTAAAGTACGCACCGGCTGTACTATGCTGGTGGGAATTCTGGCGGCATTTCCGGTAACCATCATAACCGCCATAGTCTCTCCTATTACCCTGCCTATACCAAGCATTACCGAAGCCACGATACCCGAAGCGGCGGCAGGCACAATTACTCTGTATATCGTCTGCCAGTGTGTCGCCCCCAAAGCTAAAGCGGCTTCTTTGTATCTTTTCGGCACAGAGGTTATGGCGTCTTCGGCAATACTTACAATAGTAGGCATAGCCATAAAAGCCAGAACAATGGCACCGG
>JAHJAO010000061.1 GCA_018813905.1 Candidatus Omnitrophota bacterium | reverse complement strand
TGGTTGTTGATGATGAAAAAGAAATTGTGAGCATTTTAGACGAATTTTTGCGCAAAAACGGCTATGACGTAATCTCCGCAAGTTCCGGCGAGAAGGCCCTGGAGATGATCAACTCCGGCGCGGCTTTTGACGGTGCGATTCTGGATATCCGCATGCCGAAGGTCGATGGCATCGCCTTATTAAAAAAGCTGAAAGAGCGGAGTTCTAAAGTGCCGGTATTTATTTTAAGCGGCTCGGTCGGCGCCGAGGCCGGGCAAAAGCAGCTTGAAGAGTTGGGGTACGCGGAACAGGATATTTTGTACAAACCTGTTGATTTAAAAGAAATTTTGAGTAAGATAAAAGAGAGGGTTGGATAACGCAAAAAGGAGCCGGAGTAGTTTGAGAAAAAAAGACGTAAAAGTTTTTTTAATTGAGGATAACAAAGAGGTTATTCGGCTGATACAGGATTTGCTGGCCAAGGTGCCGGATACCCATTTTGAAACCGCGTCCGCCCAGTCGCTTAAAGAAGGATTGGAGAAACTGGGCCAAAACAGCTTTGATATCGTTTTGCTGGACTTATCTTTGCCGGACAGTAAAGGACTGGAAACGTTTAATAAAATTTTCGCCCAGGCCCCGTATTTGCCGATTATTGTGCTTACCGGTTTGGACGACGAGGTAATGGCGACAAAAGCGGTGCGTGATGGCGCGCAGGATTATATTGTCAAAGGCGGCCTGGATATAAACTTTCTGGTGCGGGCGATACTTTACGCTATCGAACGAAAACGCGCCGAAGAAGCGATTCGCAAGGCGCGGGATGAACTGGAATTGAGAGTACAGGAACGGACAAAAGAACTGGCCGAGAGCAATGAGCAGTTGAAAGAAGAGATAGAAGAACGGGCGTCTTGCGAGCTCGAAGTCCGGCAGGCGCATGATGAGCTTAAAGAGACGCAGGCGCAGCTTATCCAGGCCGCCAAGATGCAGGTGGTGGGGGGCCTCGCCAGCGGCGTCGCGCATGAAGTAAAAAATCCCCTGGCGATCATTTTGCAAGGGGTGGAGTATCTTGAAAAAAGGATACGCGATAAAGACGAGACCGTCACAAAGACTTTGGGCTATATCAAAGACGCGATTGTCCGGGCGGATACTATCGTGCGCGGGCTTTTGGATTTTTCAAGCATATCGCAGCTGGAAATAACGGACCATGATATCCACCAGGTCATTAATAAAGCGCTTATGCTCAGCAAGCACCAGTTTGATAAATATCATATTCGCATTGTGCAAGAGTTTGCGGCGGAAATGCCTAAATTGAAAATCGACCGAAACCGCATTGAACAGGTGCTGCTGAACCTGATTATAAACGCGGTCAGCGCGATGCCGGAAGGCGGCACGCTCCTTGTGCGTACTTATATAAAAAACAGTTCCGGCAGTTTAGGCGGTAAAAAATGCGGGGTAGTGGAAGTGCAGGATTCGGGCGCGGGTATTGCGCCGGAAATTCTGGATAAGATTTTCGACCCGTTTTTTACAACCAAACGGGCCCGCGGCGGAACGGGGCTGGGCCTGGCGATTGTGCGCAATATCGTGGAAATGCATAACGGCACGATTGACGTTCGCAACCGGGCCGGGGGCGGAGCGGAGGCGATTTTGGAATTCATTATCGAATAACGGGACTGTTACAAAACGCAACAGTCCCTGATTACAACGATTAATTCATGATTACAATGATTGGAGACATTAGTATTTTAATCGCCGCAATCATCCTTTAATCAGGGGAATCAGGCGTTGGTGCTATTACGCAACAGCGCCATAAAATACAGGGAGGCGCAGATGCAGAAGAAGAAAGTTTTGGTGGTGGATGATGAAGAAAATTTTTGCCAGACGGTTAAGCTTAATCTTGAACAGACCGGGGATTTTGAGGTAAGGACAGAAACCGACGGCAAAAAAGCGCTGGGGGCGGCCCGCGAATTTAAGCCGGACTTTATTTTTCTGGACATCGTTATGCCGGATATGGACGGGCCGCAGGTGATGGACAACATTCATAAGGATGTTTTTTTGAAAGATGTCCCGATTGTGTTTCTGACCGCGCTTATTACCAAAGAGGAAGAAACCTTAGAGGGCGGGACAATTGCCGGCCGCAACTTTTTGTCAAAACCGGTGACAACCGAACAGCTGGTTGAATGCATCAAACAGCATTTAAAATGAGATTTCTTGAAAAGCCTAAAAATACAGAAATCTCTAAAATAAAACTCTTATAGAATAAATAGCCCATGCCCACACTTCAAGATCTATTTTCTAAAGTCTATCGCAGAGGCAAGGATAAAGAGTTGTATGTCCTGGGGATAATGGGCAGCCCGCGCGATGGGGGCAATTCCGACATTTTGCTTGACCGGACGCTGGAAGGGGTAAAAAGCTCCGGCGCCCGGTGGGAAAAGATTAATTTATGCGGGCTGTCTTTTTCCGGCTGCTTTGAATGTGACGAGGTTACCGGCGACGGCAGTTGTAAAATAGCCGATGACATGCAGCTTGTGTATTCTAAAATCCAGGAGGCGGACGTAATCATCCTGGCCTGCCCCGTATTCTTCGGCAGCCTAAACGCCCAGACTAAACTCATGATTGACCGCTTCCAGTGTTTGTGGCGGGCAAAAAACGTGTTGAAAACCGTCAAACCCGCGCAGCATAAGAAAAGCGGCGCGTTTATCTGCGTCCAGGCATCGCAGAGAAAAGAATTTTTTGAGAACTCCCGCGCAATTGTTAAGAATTTTTTTGCGACCGTGGACACAGAATACGGGCAGGAATTGTCCTGTC
>JAHJAO010000060.1 GCA_018813905.1 Candidatus Omnitrophota bacterium | reverse complement strand
CGATCTAGGATATCCCGTTATTATTTGAGCATTTAATCGGCAAGTTTAATAAGGTATTTAATAAATCGATCAAACATATTTCCTTAGATGCGCTGGAACTTTTGATGAAGTACAACTGGCCCGGGAATATCCGGGAACTTGAAAATGTGCTGCAGCGGGCCGTTGTTTTAGTGGAAAAAGAGATTATCACGCCTCAGGAGCTTCCTTTTTATATCCGGTGTGTTAATGAAGACATAAAAGTTAAGACAGATAGTGTTGATTTTTCGAAGCCACTTCTGGATACGGTTAAAGAAATTACGGAAGATGTGGAAAAACAGATAATTATAAAAGCCTTGAATAGAACTAACTGGAACCGTACCGAAGCAGCGCAATTGCTTCAGGTAAGCCGCAAAAGTTTATTTAATAAAATGAAGAGGTTTAACCTGTTGGAATCTTTGGAATCCGAGGAGTAAGCAAATGCCCACTTTTAATTATAAGGCCAGAGATGAAGCCGGCAAGCCGATTATTGGAGTTATTGATTCGCCTAATCGCGCGATCGTTGCCGATAAGCTCAGAGCGATGGGATATTTCGTTATAAACATCGATGAGCAAAAAGCAGCTGCGCCCACTTTGGATATCGACATTTTTGACAAATTATCCCGGGTTACAAACCGGGATCTGGTTATCTTTAATAACCAGCTGGCGACGATGATCAGTTCCGGCCTGACGTTAGTTACGAGCCTAGGCATACTTAGCCAGCAGATCGAGAGCAAAAAATTAAAGGAAGTAATAAGTAAAGTAAGGGATGATGTGGAATCCGGGTCCTCTTTTTCTGCGGCCCTGGCAAAATACCCCAAGGTATTCAGCCCTTTGTTTATAAATATGGTTAACGCCGGGGAGACCGGAGGCGCTCTCGATGAAATCTTAAGACGCTTGGCTACTTTTGCCGAGCAGAGCGAGGAGATAAGCAATAATGTAAAAACCGCGCTTACTTATCCGGTTTTGATTATTATCGTGGCGGTGAGCGTCGTATTGTTTTTGGTTATGGGGGTATTTCCCAAATTTGAGATGTTGTTTAAAGGCATGGGCGTTGAATTGCCGATGCCGACTCAAATTTTATTAAATGTAAGCCACTGGCTGCGGACGAAGTGGCACTTTTTTATTGCGGGTATCGTATTATTCACGGTATTTTTTGTCCGCTATCGTAAAACATCCGTCGGTAAATATAATATTGACCTGTTAATACTCAAAATCCCGGTATTCGGGGAGTTAATGAAAAAAGCTATGATCTCAAGATTTGCTAGGACATTAGGCACGCTGATTAGCAGCGGGGTTCCAATCTTGCAATCCTTACGCATTGTGGAGACGACCGTAGGCAACGAAGCGATGGTAAAGATTGTCTCGGTTATCGCGGATAATGTAAACCGGGGAGAGAGTATGGCCAGCCCCCTGCGGAATAATAAAATTCTTCCGCCGATGGTCGGGCATATGGTATCGGTCGGCGAAGAATCAGGCACTTTGGACACAATCTTAAATAAGATCGCGGACTTCTATGATAGTGAGGTAGCCAGCATGGTCAAGCGCCTGAGCGCGATAATCGAACCGGTCCTTTTAATTTTTATCGGAGGCATTGTCGGCCTTATCGCTCTTGCGCTGTTTTTGCCGATGTTCAACCTGGTTAGAATTATACAGTAGTTATCACTTTTTAAGTGGTAACTACTGGGGAATTTGAAGGGGGTTGCAGGCAACCCCCTTCAGGGGTAACAGCGAGTTCCGACGTAGTCGGAACGAACGCCATAGGGGCGTGAGCCCCTTTGGAATTAGTTACTGCGGAAAAAAACAGGAGTTTTTCAGCAGTAACTATACAATAACGGGGTGTTGGGTAATGGGTTACCCAGTGGCAAGGTTTTTGGGCAAGGCATTACTCAGGGGGATTTTTAACAACGTTGTTTTCCGACGGAGAAAAATTAGATTTCAAACTGGCACGGGATTTGCTACTATATATGTTGGCGAATAAGGACTTGACAAGCAGAGTAAATTGTTGTATAAGAAAAGGAGGGTAAGATGCGAAGCAATTTTAAGGAACCGTTGGCGATAAAAGGGTTTACGTTAATTGAGTTGCTCATTGTAATCGCGATATTGGGCATACTGGTTTCGCTGATATTGCCCCGTTTTTCGGATGTCCAGACTGAGGCAAATACTAAAGTATGTATTGCCAATATGCGTGGTTTGGCGTCGGCAATGGCGATATATGAGGTCAGGAAGAATGCAAACGGAACCTGGGGAACAAGCCCTTATGTGGTTTCAAGTCTGGTAACCTGGGGATATCTGGCGGCAGAACCGTATTGCCCTTATGAATTGGAAACCAAAGCGTCTTATGTCTTGGTGGCGGGATTAACATCTTCTGCTCCGGACGATGTCGATTGCCCGAATGGTCCGGCGCCGAACGGGGACGCTTCTCATACAGAACATGTATGGCCGTAATAATTGCAAACTAATTGAAAGGGGGTGAACGAGATGAAAAAAAGAGGGTTTACATTAATAGAATTATTAATCGTAATCGCGATACTGGGTATTTTGGTCGCTTTGATCCTTCCCAGATTTTCAGATGTACGGGAGGATGCCAATAAGAAGGTGTGTATTGCCAATTTGAGAGGTTTAGCAGCAGCCATGGCTACTTACGAGGCGAAGACAAATAATCCGGGAAATTGGGGCGTGAATAGCGATCCAGAACTGCTTGTAACGTGGGAGTTTATTGCGGCAGAGCCGTATTGCCCTAATGATGTGGCTAAAGCCAACCCATACACTTTAGTGGTAGCGGTTAGTCCGGAGCCGGCTAAAGCGATTTGTCCATTTGGGCCAGACGGGGACGGGACGTTGGCAACGCATGATTGGCCGTAATATGCTGATAAAAGCAAAACTATATGGATTAAGTGGGCGGCTAAAAAAAGCCGTCCACTTTTTTTAAAAATACAGGCAAAACAAAGACCCAAGATGCACCGCGTCTATATCCCGAAAGAAAAATTAAAATCCAAAGAATTTATTTTAGAGGGCCCTGTCGCCCGGCATGTATTTCTGGTGTTGAGGCTTAAGGCGAGAGATAAGTTTTTAGTCTTTGACGGTATGGGCCGAGAGTATGAAGCGGTTATTCAATCGGTTAAAAAAGGGTCGGGGATTTTGAGGCTGCATAGTACCCGCCAAGTTGATATACCGCGCTTAAAGATCACCTTAGCCGCGGCGATACCAAAGAAGTATAAGTTTGAAGAGATTATTGATAAAGCGACTCAGTTGGGCGTGGATACGATAATTCCGCTAATAAGTTCCCGGACAATTGTAAAAATTAAACCGGATAAAATAAAATATAAACAGGAGCGTTGGCAGAGGATAGCGATTGAAGCGGCGGCGCAATCAGGCAGCGCGTATGTGCCGAAGGTAGAAACAGTAAAAAATTTTAAAGAGGTTTTGAAACAAGTGCCCGGGTTTGATTTGGCTCTAATTGCCTGCCTGGATAAGGATACCCCGCTTTTAAAAGATGTTCTCCGGGGAAGAAAAAGTTTGCGGCCGATAATTTTTACCGGGCCCGAAGGGGATTTTGATAAAGAAGAAATAAGGTCAGCAGAATTAAAAGGTTGCGTTAAAGTTTCTTTAGGACAGAATATCTTGCGTTGCGATACGGCCGTAACCTGTGTTTTGGCGGTTTTGAATTATGAATGGACAAATTAACGCGTTTTTAAAAACCGCAAAAGATATCATTTTAAGATATAAGCGGCAAGTAGTTGTTGTCCTGCTTATGTTTCTGCTTTATTTTTTTGTGGTGGTAACTTATCAGGCCGGCTCTAAGGCGCCGTCGGACGCAAAATCACAACCGAAGCAACATAGCTATCTGAACCTGGTGGAATTTATAAACGGATACCGCAGCTTTCAGCAGGATTTTATTATGGAAGATGTCCGGTTTGGTGATACATTTCTTGCCTTTAGCCTCTATCTAAAAACTGCGTCTAAGTCAAAAGTGTTAACAAAACAACTTGCCATGGATATGATCGTGGG
>JAHJAO010000009.1 GCA_018813905.1 Candidatus Omnitrophota bacterium | reverse complement strand
TCCCTCTTGCCATTATGTGAAAAACACCTTCTTCAATACAGATACGACCGGCTCTGGGCATAAAAAATCTCCTATTAACAATATAAGATTGTAACAGGAGAATATTATTACGTCAATTAAATAGAACCGTCCCCTTTATTTGTACGCCGGCTCATATTTCATGCTTGCAAGTGCTTTTAGAGCTAAAATATTATAGGGGATATCCATGCCATTATATTCAATATCCACTTGTGTTTCATTAACAATTTTCTCCAATGGTTCTATCGCCTGTGGATCCCCAATTTTTCCTAAAGCCACAATAGAAAATTTCTTTAGGTCAGGATTAGTCGACTTTAATTTCTTAATAAGCCGGGGCACGGCTTTTTTCTCTTTCCTTTCCGCCAATATTTCTATCGCGATTGAAGGAACAGGGGTAAAGGGGTCAAGACCATGTACTTTACCAATTAACTGTTGCGAAGATAAACTTCTAAGAGAATCTTTAAATGCCCTTTTCTGCTCTGGGCCGCTCCAGGCAGCAAAATACCAAAAAATACAGGAGCCAGCCAGGTAAATTCCATATATTAGCAGCAAGATGATTATTCCGATGAGTAATCGTTTTTTGCTAAACTTAATTTTCATTATAATTCCCCATTTAAAACTTTTGTATATAGCTCTACAATTGATGTTTCTTTAACCCTCTTACCATCAACTGTAGCATTATATTTTTTGCCGGAATCAATATTTCCATCTTCATCAAATGCCCCTTCTATCGCCTCAGCATGATTCTTATACGCATTATTTCCAATTTCTCCACCCGCTTCTATCCTCACATACGTATACTTATCATTCGGATTTTGGCTGTAATCATTATAGGCGGTGTTGGTCACCGCGGGCAAGGATAATTATTTGGTAACTTCTTGCGGAGATTGGGATTGCTGGAGGGATTTAAGATGGGCGATGGCGTCGTCGATACGTCCTCTGTCAAATTTGGCAAAATAGTAATCATCGGGAATCTTATTTTTAATCTCTATTAATAACGGGATATATTCCGGTTTCCCAAAATCCTTTAACATGCCGATAGACCCATTTTCATAAGCATCTGCCCTTTTCGCTCTTTCTAATACATATTCCAAAGCGCCTTCGTATTTCATTGTAGCAAGTGTCATTAACGCATCGAGATAATAACGATGATTTTCTCCTTGCCGCACAATACCCATTAAAGGCTCTATTGCGCGTGGATCATTGATGTTTGATAGAGCTAAAAAAATATCTTTTTTTAAATCTTCTCTATTAGAATTCAAAATTTTTATAAGAATTGGCGTAACTTTTTTTTCTTTTCTTTTTCCTAAAATATTAATTGCTATGCTTGGATATGGGCTTAACAAATCAAATCTATTTATTTTTTTATTAGCACTTCAAGGGGATATTTATTCATCTTTTCTTCCAAATGTCCATAATATCCAGGACTCATCTGCGATAATACATGCCAAACACCATACGTAATAGCATAATATGTTAAAACCACACTTAAAATTATTAGCAAAACAACAAAAATTTTGGGAATAGCTTTCTTCATTATAACGTCCCTTTCAACAAAGAACTGTATAGTTCTTCAAGTGTAATTTGATCTTTGAGTGTTTTACCGTTAACACTCACAGTATATTTTCCGTTTCCCAATGCCTGGCGCACACCTACTTCATGATTTTTTACTGTATTAAGACCCATATTAGGCCCCGCCTCTATCCTCACATACGTATACTTATCGCTTGGATTTTGGCTGTAATCATTATAGGCGGTGTTGGTCACCGCGGGCAAGGATAATTATTTGGCAACTTCTTGCGAGGATTGGGATTGCTGAAGGGATTTAAGATGCGCGATGGCATCGTCAACTAAAACTTTATAAAATTTTGCATTGGGACTTCCATCTTTTATAGTACTTTTAATCTCAGACAATAAAGCAATACTTTCCGGTTTATCAAACTTTTTTAATAGGTTAATAGCAGCACAATTTTTTGGGTATTCTTTTTTGGCTATTTCAACTACAAAAGAAAAAACGCCGTCATAACTCATATCTGTTAAAGCAACCAATGCTGTTCTAAAATCAGGATGCTTATCTCCTTTGCGCACTATGCTCATTAGTGGCGTTACGGCTTCATTATCACCAATCACCCCTAGCACCCAAATTGCAGTTTGTCTCCTGCCCTTATTCCATGAATTTAGAAATTTGAGTATGGTTGGGACCGCTTCTTTCTCTTTGCGTTCTACTAAAATATCTAAGGCGATTGATGATTGGGGGCCAAAACAAGCTGGATTATAAAAATTGTTATAACTATCCAATTTTTTGATTAATGCTTTCGAGGGAAGATTTCTATAATCATCTTTCATTTTGGCCATCCAAGATGGACTACCACTACTCAACCATGCGGTTGCCCACCAAAATGAATAAAATATTAATGGAGACAAAATAACTATAATAATAAGAATAATGATGC
>JAHJAO010000059.1 GCA_018813905.1 Candidatus Omnitrophota bacterium | reverse complement strand
GTGTACATTAACAGCAGGGTTTTCCAAAGAACAGGTGCAGAGAGGTTTGTCAGTAACGCGAACTCAAACAGCAATAGGCACACAACTCCCACAACCGCCATAACCCCGCAATGGGGGTCGCGCATTATCCGCAACGCCTCTTCTTTTGTCCGGGAGGCGTAAAATCCGTCGCAGGTATCGGCAAACCCGTCCAGATGCAGAGCCCCGGTAATAAAAACGGATAAAACCAAAATCCCGGCCGCGCGCACTATCGCCGGAAAAAACGCGAAAACAAATAAAGGCGCGCAAATTAAACCTCCGATAATCAACCCGGCAAGGGGGAAAAATAATAAGGACTTGCCGTAATCGGCTTCTTTTATATCCGAGCTGATTTTCACGGGCAGAACCGTTAAAAACTGTAACGCTAACATAAAATGTTTCATTATTTAGACACCTTAAGTTTCATTCCTTTTCCCTCCACTTTGACAGTGTGATAGTAATAGACATTTCATAAAGGAGAAAAATATTTTTGAACACATTAGCAATTTTAGTAAAAAGAGATGCTGTTTTGTTTTTTAAAATACACCTGTTTGAGTCCCGCCGCAATTTGGCGGGACGAGTTGTGTGTTTTCAGCAGCTCTTTTTACGTGCCGAAGGCAAAATGCTCTGTGTGAAAAGATATTTTTTCTCCGCATTTTACGCGCTTTACGAAAAAATCAAAACCTCCTGTTTTCCGGCGGTGTTGCCGCCAAGCCAAACCCTTGCGCTCCAACTGGCGAGCCTCGCCAAAGGCGGGTTTCGTCCCCGCCGGATTAAATCCCTGAATCTACCTGCGGCGAGGCTCGCCATTGTCCGCTTCCTGCGTCCACTTGGCGGCTGAAACAAAAAAATCCTTAAGACCATATTTTGATCCTAAGGATTGCACCCTGGTTTACTTCATCCTTCCGCGAGGAACAGCGTTTTTAAAAAAATAAACGCTTCGTCCACTTTCAACCAGCAGGTCTTCTGACTCCCCTGCTCTCTTAGCGGCCTTCCCATCCCGAATCATTCAGGACAGTGGCAAATATTTTCTGCTAAATGAGTTTTCTTTCCTTAAATACCGGAAAGAACAGGGATACAGCGGCGGGACCGTGACGGCTTTTCACCATCTTCCCTTTTAAGCCGCAAACGCGGCGCCGGTTGATCAAAATGTATTTTAACAAATCACGTTAAGATGTCAAGCCATTTAACATTAAGTTATAAATTATAAGTTATAAGTTACAAATCGCCTGGAAATTTTAAAGGGGAGAAGAAATAAATTCCAACTGCAGGATGCCCAGCTATTTTTCCACGGTTAAAACATCGATCAGCACATTAACCACTTTTGCGTCAAGCTGCGTGCCCGCGGCCTTCTTCATTTTCTTTATCGCCTGCTGTTTTGAACAGCCTTGGCGGTAGCGGCGGTTGGAAGTAAGCGCTTCATACGTATCGGCTACCGCGATAATCCGCGCGCCCAGCGGAATTTCTTCCCCTTTTAGCCCGTAAGGGTAGCCACGCCCGTCCCAATGCTCGTGGTGATAGAGGATAAACGGGATTATTTTATTGAAGAAATGAATCGGGCGCAAGATGTCCGCGCCGATTTGCGGGTGTTTTTTTATTTCATCATATTCTTTTTTGGTAAGCTTTGTTTTTTTAAGCAGCGTCTTCTCGCTGATGCCGATTTTACCCAGATCATGCAGGACGGCTGCTTCGCGTATGCGTTCCATTTCGTCTTTGGGCAAATTGAATTTTTTGGCGATTTCGGTTGCGTAATGAACCGTCTTCTCCACGTGTTTTCCGGTATAATGGTCTTTTATCTCTATCGTCTTGGCAAAAGCGAAAATCGATTCCGCCAGGCTTTGGTTGGCGCGCTTGGTTAATTTCTCAAGTTTTTCTTTCAATAACGCGACATCTTCGTCGGATTCCGTTTCCTGCAGTTTCTTCTTGATATCCAGATAGGAATGCACGCTGTCGCCGCCGGTATCCTTTAGCCTGTTCAGGATTTCATCAGCGATTTTAATAAAATCCGCGCTGCGGTTGATGTTATCTTCAGGAAACGATGCGACCGCCACGCTTAATTTCAGCCGGACTTTATGCCGGCGTTCGCCGAAATTGTGCACTTTTATCACTTCCCAAAGCCGGCGCGCTAAAATCAAAGCAATGTCGCGGTTTGCGCCCGGAGTAATAATCACAAATTCCTCCCCGCCGTAGCGAATTATCTTATCGTATTTACGCACCATCTTCGTCAAAAGATGCGCCAACTGCTTCAATACAATATCCCCGAAATGATGGCCGTAAACGTCATTGACCGACTTAAAATAGTCAAGGTCGATCATAATCACCGAAAGCGGCTCGCCGGATCTTTTCGCGCGCGTGAATTCCGCTTCAATCGCCTCGGCGAAATAATGGTGGTTATAGAGCCCGGTATGCACGTCGCGCAATACCAGCTGCTTCAGTTTTAAATTGGTCTTAACGAGTTCTTTATTTAACTTTTCGATATTCTTGTCCATCTGCTTGCGCGCTATGGTATTGGCAAATAATTCTCCGATAATCCGCAAAAGAAGCCGGATATCTTCGGACCATACCTTTTCTTCCCGTACCGAGTCAAACCCTAAAAAACCGATAACCGCGCCCTGATACACCATCGGCACGTTTATCAGCGACTTTATTTTTTCCAGGGTCCATTCTTCTTTTTCCACCTTCGCTTTGGCGGTAAGTTTTGCCACGCAGGGCACATACATCGTTTGTCCTTTTTTCAATTTGCCCATCGCCCAGGCAAATGCCCCAGTATCCAAATCCTGCAGGCGCTCCCTTTGCGGCGGGACGCGCGGCGCGCACCACTCGTAGAGGTTATCCATTTTCCGCCCCTTATCGCGCAGGATAAAAATATAACTACGGTCCACTCCGGCAAATTCGCCGATAATCTGTAAAGCCGCATTTATACCCTTATCAATCTCTTCGGCGCTTAAATTTATAAATTTCGTGGAAAGGCTGCTGATAAGCTTTTCAAAATCAACGCGGTAATGCAATTCCTCAAGCATCCTTTTTCGGGCGGTTATGTCAAGCAAGGTGCCCATAATTACTCTGCGGCCGTGCATCTTTATCGCCCGGCCCAAGGAATCGCAATAGACAACCGTACCGTCTTTGCGCATGCCCCGGAAAGAATACTGGACCGCGTCAAGATTCCCTTTTAACCGGAGCTGCATCTGCCGGGTAACGAGGCCGCGATCCGGGGGATATGTCAGTTCCAGCGGGCCGAGTTTACCGATAATTTCTTCAGGTTTATACCCGAATATTTTTGCCGCGGCCGGATTCATATAAGTAAATTTGTAATTATCAATTATATAGACTCCGGATATCGCGCCTTCGGTAACGGTCCTAAACCGCAATTCATTTTCCTTAAGCTGTTCTTCCCACGCGCGGCGCTCGCTGATATCCTTTAATACCACCAGAACCGCGAGAGGATTGCCTTGTGTGTCTTTGACTACGGAACTGCTGATTTCCGCGAAGATAGACGTTCCGTCCGCTCGAAGCAGCGTATACTCCACCTCCCGGAGAATTCCGTTCTTTATGGTAAGCATCAGGTTCTTCTTGGCGCGGGCGCGGGCGCCGGATTTTATCAAGCTAAACCCGTTTTTACCTACTAATTTCTTCGCGACGCCATAACCGGAAAGCTTTACGGCCTGCTGATTAACCGCGATAATCCTGCCTTTTAAATTCAAAAGCACAATCGGCTGAGGCGATATTTCGACGAGAGTTTGATATAACTCCACGCTTTCCTGTAAAGCCTCGTGCGCCCGTTGACGGCCTTTTTTTAAGCTTTCAAACTCCGCTTTCTTGACCCATAACGAAATTTTTCTTTTTCGCATTTTATTCCTTAAAAGTTATTGCCGCGTTTTTGTTTTTAACTTGAGACCGTTGAAAAAGTCATCAACGGTCTTGATTACAGAGATAACAAGCACGATTACAGAGATTTTGTTCGTGATTTAATCGCCGCAATCTTATTTTTTCCGCCAAAGACGAGATCTCGCCAGTTTTACTGGCGGAAATCGCTGTAATCAGAGAGCGTAGGGTTTTGCAACGCTCTCAACTTATGTTCAAGAATCGGGATTGCTTCCGGCTCAAGCAGAAATCTCGCGATTACTTTTTCCGCGTCTACTTCGTCTTTATCTATAGTAACGGCATCTTTTATTTCTTTGAGCAGGGCATCCTTTCCCGCCATAAAATCCGCGTTTGAATTTGCGCGCGCTTTATCCATAATTTCCGTCAATTTGTTTTGAGCCTGCTTTATCTTATAGTCTTCAAGTAAGGGGAATCTTACGTTCAAATTCCGGACACAGGCCGCGGCGATATCGGTTTTATTTTTGGCGTATTGGTCCCGCGGCATCCGGCGAATTTTCTCAAGCAATTCTATGAATCTGGCCGATGACGCATCCTGGCCGATACGCGCTTCGGTTCTGGCAGGGACAAGGCCTGGTTTATAGTTTTGAATTACATACAGCTGATTTTCGCTCAAGATGGCTTTTACCGCCTGCGCCTTGCTTTTTAAGGTCGCGATATGTTCCTTCTTCAATTTTTGCATTTTAGACTTAAGCTCATGCCCATCGCGAACGGCGCCTTGCGCTATTTCGCCTTTATCTTCTTTTACCTCTTCTTTTTGGCTGGTGAGGTTATGCGCGTATAAATATTCAAATTCTTTGTTTTTCTTTTTTAGCTCCTGGGCGCGAGCAAGGATAAATCGCATCTGGCTCTCGTTCAGATACAGGCCGTTTATCAAATTATATATTTTTATTTCGTTCTGAAGACTTGCTATTTCTTCGCCCGCGGCCGCTCCGGCGATATCGGCTGCGGCGGCTAAGATAAAAATCAGGGAAAGTACTATTATTTTGCGCCCCATATTCAGTTTCGGCTCCTGTTGAGCATTCGGGCTATATTATAGCACATTTTTAAAAAACAAAAATATTTTTACCTCTTACCTTTTTATGCTATGATTATTAGTATGTCTAACTCAATTTTTAACGTAAGCCCGCAAAAAGAAGAAAAACTGCGCGAGCGCATGCAGGCATTAGGCGTAAGCGAGCGGGATATCGTGGAACTATTCGTGCGTTCAGGCGGCGCCGGCGGCCAGAACGTAAACAAGACCTCAACCTGCGTTTATCTAAAACACCTTCCCACCAAAATCGAAGTCAAATGCCAAAAAGAGCGTTCGCAGGCGCTAAACCGGTACCTGGCCCGGAAAATCCTCACTGCCAAAATCGAAAACATGGTTTTAGGCAAAAAAAGCGCCCAGCAAAAGCTTATCGCCAAAATCCGGCGCCAAAAGCGAAAGCGTTCCAAACGCGCCAAAGAAAAAATGCTCAACTCAAAAAAATTGCGTTCGAAAAAGAAAAAATCGCGTTCCTCCGGATTCCTGGCTGAAGAGGCGTATTAACCGCCGTAAAGGTTGCCGAAATACCCCGCGTAGTGATGGCTGTGGATTTTGACGCTTACAAAATACTGTTTTGCTGTTTTGGCGATATCTTCCTTAAGCGCGCTTATTTCCTGTTCATAAAAATCCCTGTCCCGCAAAAGGCGTTCGTATCGGAAAAATAACTGAGGGTATAATTTTTTTATAGATTTAATAATCATCCCGGTATTCGCCATTTTAAAATTCATGATTTCAAATTCCGCTTTCTCCACCCCGCTTGCCTTTTTTATCTTTTCAAAAGCGGCATCAAAAAACCACGGCATAACCGGGCAAAAATAGGCGATCGTATTAATGCCGCTCTCGGCCAGCTTATTCATTGCCTCCAAGCTCCGCGGATAAGCGGGAACTTTCGGCTCAAGCTTCCTTTTCATCCTATCCGGTAAAATATCCACGGTAAAATAAACCGCCTCGCAAAATCCCTCCTTAAGCAGCGAGAGGTAACTAGCGATTAACGGGGAACGGGATAAGATAACGTATTTTATTCTATGCCGGTTCAAGACGCGCAGAATATTTTCGGTAATCCGGTATTTTCTCTCCGCGGGCTGAAAGCATTCGGTCGTCGAGCCAAGCAAAACCTTTTCCGGCTTTTTAATTTCGAGCTCTTCTTCCAGCACTTGCGCCGCGTTGATTTTTACTTTGACATAACTGCCCCATTTTTTGCCGGATTTCACCGCGGTTTTACTAAACTGGGCGTAGCAGAACACACAGCCCAGTTCACACCCCTGATAGGGATTGATGACGTACGGCGCGAGGTTGATGCCGGTCGGCCGGAGGATAGTACTAACTTTTTCTTCGATTATTTCGACCATAGCGAATTTTATTATATATTTGTTTAGCTTCTATTACAATGGCGGCGTTACAAACGCCCTCCCCCACTTTCCCATCGACAAGCGGAATAAAAGATACTACAATATTACCTGACGGCACACTACAGCTAACCCCGCCTCAAAGCTGCGGGGCAGGCTGGAAGGTGCGCCCGCCACAAAGCATGGCGAGGCAGGCGCAAATGGAGCTCAACCCAGTAGGTGAGTTTGAATGTTAGCTTATGACAAAAGAAGGATATAATATGCTACAAATATTATTAGGAGCGGGAGTTTTATCTGCGCTTATTGCAGGACTTATTTCATTCCGACTGCAAAACAATTTCTTTAAAGAGCAAACAAAACGTTTGCAAGAAAAAGAAGAACAAGATAATTTAAAAAAAGCTGAATTTATAAAAAAAGCTTTTCTGCACGAATCAAACTATAATATTTTATTAGCCGAAAAAGCCAATGCCATGCAGCAAAGAATAGAGCAATATTTTGACACTCAATGTTATTCATTATTTAAAGAAAACATTGCCTTATTAGGTGATGAGTTAGCAGAAAGTATTAACAATCTCTATATCGAGTTATTTAGTGCCAATTCGCAAATTAAAACATTAAATTACGCCCAAGTAAATTATT
The DNA here is from genome assembly GCA_018813905.1 of Candidatus Omnitrophota bacterium. Classification (GTDB taxonomy): domain Bacteria; phylum Omnitrophota; class Gorgyraeia; order B26-G9; family B26-G9; genus JAHJAO01. The sequence continues at coordinate 2,248 of JAHJAO010000059.1, read as the reverse complement.
TAAGCATAAAACCAGTATACGAAAACCAAAAGCAAAAGCTCGAAAAATTTGTTACTTTTTTAAAAACTAAATTAAAATAAAAAATCTAACAACTCACTTCAGGCAATCCCGCCACAAAGCACGGCGGGCAGGCGCAACCCGCCCCGAAAAATCCGGATCGGCCTCCTTCCGCCAAAATACGGCGAGACAAGCTGCCTGAGTTTACCCCGCCAGTATTTATCCCGAAGAAGGCGGGAGGCGGTGGCTCAAATGTTATGCATAAAATATAAATTTAATAGCCATATTGAAATATGTATAAAAGTATGGTAATATCTAAATATAAGGATATTATTTATGGCAACGAATAGTTTTGAATGGGATCATACTAAAGATCGCATTAATCAGAAAAAACATGGCGTACCTTTTGTAATCGCACAGCTTGCTTTCATGGATCCCAAACGTATTATTGCTATAGACTTGAACCATAGTAAAAAAGAAAAAAGATACTACTGTATTGGAAAAGTCGATACAGGCATAATTACTGTTCGATTTACTTATAGGAAAAAGATTATCCGAATAATTGGTGCCGGATATTGGCGAAAGGGAAAGGTGTTATATGAAAAGAAAACTTAAATATACTAATGAACCAATGCAACTTGAACTTATTGAGGATTTTTTGCCTCATCCAGATCAATTAGCAATGAAAAGCGAAAACATTAAAGTTACTATCACTTTAAGTAAGGAAAGCATTGAATTCTTCAAACAAGTGGCAAAAAAACATCATTCCCCTTATCAGAAAATGATTCGAAAAATTCTCGATTCATATGTCTCGCATTATACAAAGGCATAACAAATCGCTACAGGCAATCCCGCAATAGCGGGACAAAAATCCTGGGAATTCTGCGAATTCCACAGGGTCGCAACCCGCCCCGAAAAAACCGGGCCGGCCTCCTTCCGCCAAAATACGGCGAGACAAGCTGCCTGAGCTCAAATGTTAGATTTAATAAAATAGAATAAACCATTGACAAGGTTCATCACATGTGATACACTTATTATGGAGGTAAAAGCTATGCCAACTAAAAACCCTAGAATCAATGTGGTGCTTGACCCTGAAATATATAATATTCTTAATAAATTAGCTCAAAACCAAGGGATTTCCGTATCTCTTTTTTCCAGAGACCTTATTAAAGAAGCTTTGGAAATTCGAGAAGATTTATATTGGCAGGAACAAGCGCAAAAAAGAGATAAAACTTTTTCAACAAAGAAAAGTGCGTCTCATAAGGATATTTGGAGCTAATGAACTACCAGATTTCTTATCATCTTGAAATTAAAAAAGATATTTCAGGAATTCCCAAAAACATAAAAACAAGAATTAAAAAAGCTATTGAAAATAGGTTGCTATCCGATCCTATCAGATATGGAGTCCCCTTACGCAGAAGCCTGCAAGGATACCGAAAACTACGTGTGGGAAATTATAGAGTTATTTATAAAATCGAAGGAAATGATATTATAGTGTTAAAAATAGGCCATCGCAAAGAAGTATACGATAAACCTATAACACAGAGGGGTCTGGTCTCGAAAGTAGAAAGTAACAATAAAACCTCTAACAACTCACTCCCCCGCTTTTAGCGGGACAGGCTGGCAATCAAAAAAAGCAACGATTAATAGCTTACTCTTCTCTCTTGTAATTTCTCGCGAATAGGATTACAATTTAGCCATGCAGGATATTTAGAGCCCTGATAGAAAAACTGTATGGAAAAAAATTGTTGGGAGTTTAAAAAATGCGGCCGGGAACCCGGAGGCAAAAACGTAAGTGAGCTGGGGGTCTGTCCAGCCGCCATTGAAATAAGGGCTGATGGAATCCATCATGGAAAAAATGGCGGCAGGTGCTGCTGGTCTCTCGTCGGGACGTTTTGCGAAGGAAAGGTTCAAGGCACATTTGCGCAAAAATTTAAAGACTGCATAAACTGTGATTTTTATGAATTAGTCACTCAGGAAGAAAAAAACATGTTAACGGGTATCGAAGTAAATAAAAAAATTAAAAAAAACATCTGACTAGAATAGACAGGAAAGCGGCCATGAATGAATCTTGCCCTATATCTGAAAAGCGTTTAAATCAACACGCGGCCCGGACAAACGCGGTTCTGGTAATTATATTGCTGTTCATTCTGCTGAACACGCCGCATAAATGGATTATTTTTGTTCTGGGGGTTGATTTTTTCATCCGGGGGTTCGGCAACCCATCGCTTAGCCCCTTAAATTCTATAAG
>JAHJAO010000058.1 GCA_018813905.1 Candidatus Omnitrophota bacterium | reverse complement strand
CAGTCGTTTTTTGAAGAGGCGTTGTTTTCCCATCTCTTACGTGGCAAGGAGTCAGATTCCTCGATACTCTCGGAACAAGCTCCGCAGTCTCGAATAATATGAAATAGCTACGATTTAATCTGACATTATGGTATAATAAAGAGATTGACCTCGCCACACGAGCCCCCTAAAAGGCTCGTGTGCGGCGAGGTCGCAATAGGAAAGGAGATGTTAGATGAAAATCGAAGAAAAGGTTATTAAAAACAAGGTAGGGTTATTGGAGCTGGCCAGGCAATTAGGAAATGTTTCGTGTGCCTGTAAAATTATGGGATATTCGCGTGACAGCTTTTATCGTTTCAAAGAATTATATGATACAGGAGGAGAGATAGCACTTCAGGAAATCACCCGAAAAAAGCCGCTACTGAAAAACAGGGTAGAGCCAGAAGTAGAAAAAGCCGTAATAAAAATAGCTTTTGATTTTCCAGCTTATGGACAATTAAGGGCTTCAAATGAACTTAAAAAGAGAGGTATTTTTATTTCTCCTGCTGGTGTCAGATGTGTCTGGCAGAGAAATGATCTTGAGATTTTTAAAAAGAGACTGAAAGCTCTTGAGGTAAAGGCAGCTCAGGATAATCTAATATTAACAGAAGAACAACTGGTTGCCCTTGAAAAGGCTAAACAGGAAAAGGAAGCATGCGGAGAGATTGAAACCGAGCATCCCGGATATCTTGGGGCTCAAGACACCTTCTATGTTGGCACAATAAAGGGTGTAGGGCGAATATATCAGCAGACATTCATAGATACATACGCTAAGGTAGCATTCGCTAAACTATATGACAGGAAAAACGCTCTTGTTGCTGCGGATATATTAAATGATCAAGTAATACCTTTCTTTGAGGAGCATAATATTCCTCTTCTAAGGCTGTTGACTGATCGTGGAAGTGAGTATTGTGGTAAAAGAGAACATCATGAATATCAGCTTTTCCTTGCCATCGAAAATATAGACCACTCTAAAACCAAGGCAAGAAGTCCGCAAACCAATGGTATTTGTGAAAGATTCCACAAGACCGTGCTGAATGAATTTTATCAGCCTTCCTTCCGAAGAAAAGTGTATAACACAATTGAGGAAATTCAAAAAGACTTGAATTTATGGATTAAATGGTATAATGAGGAGAGAACACATACAGGAAAGTACTGCTATGGCAAAACTCCTATGCAAACCTTCCTGGATAGTTTGCCAAAAGCAAAAGAAAAAATGTTAGATTCAAACTTACAGACAGAAATAACAGAAAAGGTCAGTTGTCAGGTGAAGTCGTAGCAAGTACACCTGTTATAAAATTGGAGATAATAATTTAATATTCTCCATAGACGATAAAAATGTAATAATTGAAAAAAATGAAAGCAATAATTCTACTTCAACTATAACAACAGTTTATTATGATGCGGCGGCAAGAGATGATTTCACCATATTAAGCCATAGTCTTGATTATATAAGTTCGTCGTCAGTTAGGATTAAGTGGTTAACAGATAAAGATACAACTTCTAAGGCGCGTTACCGCGAAAACGGTTACGAAACCGCAGAAACTGACGTAAATAGCGCAGATAATAAGAAAAACCATTTTGCAACAATTAGTAATTTAGATACTAACAAAAAGTATTTATATAAATTAATTGCCAATAATGCCACAGTAGAAAAGAGCACTATTTACACTAATCTTGAGATGCCCGTTGATGATAAGGTATCAATTACGACTAATGTAGGCTCAAAAGTAGATAACAACAATAAGAGTTTTTCATTAAATTGGTCAACTAACTTGTTTTCTACAGGACATGTTTATTATAAAAAAAACAGTGAGGCCGGATATAGTAGCGCAGGTTCAGATACACTAAGTATTGATCATGAAGTTAAACTTGAAAATTTAGAACTCTCAATATACAATTATTATTTTGTTTCCACGAGTACTCCAGGCACGGTTTATAAATCAGACATTATGATGTTTGAAATTATTGGCGCAAACGTTCCACAAGGACCCAACGGAGATGATGGAGATACTGGACCTTCCAAAGATTTACCCCTAGAAGGTGAAAACCTTAATGGAGATAATGAAAATGGCCGAACAATAACAGTCACTAATCAAAATTTATATAATTCTCTAAAAGGAAAAATTATTTTAAAGGTTGAAGAAAATGGAGAGGCTTATTATATAAATCCAAAAAGCCAAGAGATGTATTTCTTAGGTCGGCCTAAAGACGCTTTTTCAATTATGCGTAGACAAGGAATCGGGATAACAAGCAGTAATTTAACTAAAATTCCGATTGGCTTAAGTAATTTAACTGGACTTGACAGTGATAGCGATGGATTGCCTGACTTGCTTGAGGATGCCATTGGCACAGACAAAGATACAAGTGATACTGACGGTGATGGTAATAATGATAAATTAGAGCTGGAAAATGGTTATAGTCCAAGCGGATCAGGAAAAATAATTATTGATAATAATTTTATCAAAGGTCAAATCGGCAAGATATTTCTCCAGGTAGAAAGAAATGGCGAAGCTTGGTATATTAATCCCGCTGATAGTAAGCGTTACTTTTTAGGCCGGCCAGCTGACGCTTTCAGCGTTATGCGCAACCTTGGGCTAGGAATATCTAATAATAATTTTGATTCATTGTAAACCAATATTGCTTTGGCAAGGCGACTGCTTTCATCCCAAGCTACCCAAGATTACGGCAAGGCAAAGAGTCTGACGATGCTTTTAGAGTTTATGCGAAATTT
>JAHJAO010000057.1 GCA_018813905.1 Candidatus Omnitrophota bacterium | reverse complement strand
TCATCAATTACCTGGAAAGTGATCTTCTGCACTTCCCTGTTTTCGTTCGCAATCAACGCCTCAAATACCTTGCTCAACTTTAGACTGTTACTGTTTTCGCCGACGAACAAGTCATCCTCATTGGATATCCCTAACTCAGCGGCCAAATCTTTTAGTTCCGTCTCATCCATTACCATATAAACATCGCGGTCATTAAATTCCCGATTGCCCGATTCTCCGGAGTAGCCGCGCATCCGGCCAAATCCCTGCATTCCCGTGGTCAATAAAGTCTTGCTGTCCATAATGTCGATAAACTTAGTGTGCGCATCTGTCTTCATATCCAAGCCGAATACGTCGCCGGTATTACACAGAATTACGGTTTGCGTATCAGTCATGTCTTTTAAAGTCTCTTTTACGTCCTTCTCAAAATTCAGCGGCTCTTTTTTTTCTATAAATTTACCATCCTGCCAAGTATAGAGTATCCACTGGCCCTGCGAATCATGATAGATATACCTAAAGTCTGCTCCGGCCTGGTTAAGTTCAGTCAAACGTTTTTCTAAGGCTTGTTTTCTTTCCATTAAATGAAATCCTTCGGCCTCGGTTACGACTAAGTAATTTTGAGAAGAATTATCTTTACCTATCTGCTGGATACTGCCACTAAATACCGCGTCCAGCATCAATACCCGGTTTACTGAACTAATCTGCGCTTTTGCAAGCGGGCTGGCATTGACCATAGCAATTCCCAGTTCTAATAACTCAATCCCCTGTGCCGCGTTAGAGTTTCTATTTAGCAGTACAATCATCTTATTCATGCAGTTGATAATCCCCTCCGTAGTCATCTCCTCAGCAGAAATGTTCTTAAGCTGCTGCGCAAGTTGCGCCACTACTTCATCTTTTACCTGGGGATTAACCTTGCCATCAGCAATCTTTTCTGCCATCTGCGCGAGATTTTTCATCTCCCTTACGGCCATCTGTGCTTTCTTGGCAATCAAATCATCTTTACTGATGCCCAAATATTCAACCATAATATTTAGAACGTCCTTGTCAGAAATATCGACATATTTTAACAATAATTCATTTTGATAGCTGCGGTCTACGTTTATTCCTAAGGCGTTCATCATGCCGACAATCAAATTATAGGTACCGGTCATTGAACTGATATCCGAACCATTTCTTTTGGCGATGGATAAAAACTCCAGATAATTCGCTTGCGTGGATTCCGGGGAAGTAGTTACTGTATCTAAGTTAGGCGTAATGGTTGGATTACCGGGATTTTCAGATGCATGCAACATTATCCCAAAGTAGTGTTTAATCCCGGCATGATAAGGGTCAGAATACTGCTGGGTAATATCGTTCCTTCCAAAAGAAACCGGAACTGTCTGCAGGCCCCGTTGGGCATTGTTTTTAACAAAGTCCTCGGATAGGGCATATGTCCCGCTTTCGACATCTTCGGCTAAACGGTTAAAATCAACAACTTGATAATGCGTTCCTTTGGTTTCAAGGGAAAAACGAGCCAGGGCCTTGACCGCGGAACGGATATGAACATACTCGTTTGATGCCGAATAATTAGAACTGGTTAAAGCCGCCTTTATGGCTTCTTTGTCGCTACTGGAGAATTTCCCGCCCTCGCTTAAATAGTCGGCCAAGATGTCAAAGAAGGCATCATTAAATACAGGGGCAATAGCATATTTCCCATCCTTAGTTTTTGTAACCACCAAGTTCTTCAGTTCCAGATAACCAGTCCTGCCTGCTTTTTCCATAGCACCAATTTTAATAAGCTCTTCTTTTTTGGCAGCGACAAAAGCTCCGAGCGTGGATATCGCGGTTTTGACGTCGTCGGATAACGGATTATCTTGGTTGTTGCCGCGGATATAGCTCTGCCCGTAAATCGTGTGAATTTCGTCCTGCACGATTTGGACTTTTTTTGTGAGCACATCAAACAAGCGAGACTCAATACTGCCACGGCGGCGCTTTGAATCAGTCATAAAACCAAATACGGAACTGTGCGTAAATACGACTTTTGTCTTAGCGCTCTCCACTTTGGTTAATAATTCCTTGTTGTATTCCGTATTCTGGTCGATAACGGCAACACTGCCCTCGCCTAAGAGCTCACGGTATAAATCTGCTGTCCGCTGGTTAGTGATCTTTTCCTGATTAGAGGCCTTGTCCACCTTTCCGTACGCCTCCCCAAGCTTTCCGGGATCGGAAAGGATAACAACGCTTTTGTTCTTGCCATTAATCAATCCCGCCAGCGCATTTAAATGAATGAGGTAATCAGTCTTGCCTTCGCCTGTGCCAATTTCATGGCCCATGGTCGGATTGACGATAAACTCAATGAACTTAGCTGCCTGCGCGGGGCGCAAACTGCAAACTTGGATAAGGCTGGCACCGGCTTTAATAGCACCAGATAATTCGGTGTCCTTATTAATTGCCGCTTCAAGCACTTTTTCTATTTGGCTGCTCTGATCTTGCCCCGCTGTTTGTTCAGATAAACCAGCAAGTACGGACTGCAGTTTTGCAGATACAATTCCAACATCAATATTCCAGCCAAACTCGGCATTGATTTCCTCCAATACTTTTTGGATAAAATCGCCTGTTTTATCACCTGAAGCCTTGAACGCAGCTGCAACCTTTTCAATCACCTTCTGTTGCGGGTTACTAATTGTCGTTTCATAAGCTTCCAAGAAACTCTTCTGGAAATCATCTGCGGACATTTCTGAAACAGTTACATTTTTTAACTTGTCATTCAAAGCCGAAGCAAGCCGTTCGGCAAATGCTGGTAATTGCGGTGAGTCGTCTTGGAGCTCAAGATATTCTTCTGATGTCAACAACTTGACAAAGTCTTCCATAACTTCTGCGTTCTGGGTATCTATTGTCCCTTGTTTACCTTCAACAATAAACTTACGGATTTTATTCGATAGCGAATCAATTTTCTGGACAGTTTTTACTCCTAAAAAGGCGGCAATTACTTGATTTAACTGGTTGGCAAATTCTCGTACTTCAGCATTTGCACCCACTGCCGTTCGGATAACGTACTGCCCGTTCTCTAAATTTACCCTCAGGTCTCCTCGTTTAAGCCCGAACGGCCTGTTTTGGGACATAGCATGAATAAGCCGGTTTATATCCGTTACAACACCGCCTTGGATATTCATCTGGCCAGCAAGACGCGCATTAATAGTTTCTAAACTTAAACTCCCCAGCTCGGTTATATCCACACCCTGATAATCAGCCGGATTAAAATTCCAGGACGCTACCTTTTTATATATCTCCCTTGCGCCTTGCCGGCTGCCGAGAAATCCCTCCTCATTCCGGTTGCGTTGGAAACCCTCAACAATAACATTCCCCCCCTTAACTTCAGAAGTGATTTTATCTACCTTATCAAAATAAGCGATGACTTTACCGTTTTTATTCTGCACGACAATCGGCGTATTACTAAAACGCCGGCTGTTAAACAACGTCCCTATAAACGATGACAACGTTTCCAGTGGATTAGCACTCGTTTCAGTTTTCGCCGGTCGAAACGTATACACGGTATTCACGCCAATTTTGTCTGTGCTGACCTCGCCTCTGATATTATTTTGCTGCTCATACGAGATTGCCCCGGTTTGGTCATCAATCCAGACAGAAACATATTTTGGCGATTGATACGCAGCGCCTAACTGCTTTGCCAATGCCTCTGGCCGCATCCCTTTTAATTCGGCTAAGGTTTGGAAATTAATTCCGGCCGCGCTGAGGAGGGCCATGGGGGAAATTGGAGAACTTTGCTTTTTACAAATATCGTTAATGGTCGTGTTCTCATTAACGTCTTCAACGTTTTCTAAATATGAAGCTAACTTTGTTTTAATTTCCTCAACTGTCTTTCCTAAAATGCGCGCGATATCCCCAAGTCTTATTTGTATTTGTCCCGCTAGCACTTTATCGTTCAATTTTTCTTCAGTAATCCCCAATTCGGTATGCAATAACTCTAAATCCGTATTCCCGGAGACTAACGGCGCGTTATATGCAAGACCCGCATTCTTTGTGGCCTGCTCTGGGCTTATCCCTAAAATATCACTGATGCTCCCCAGCACCATTTTAACATTTATACTGGCTACATCACCGTCATACTCTTTGCCGCTTAGTTTTGTAAGCAACTGTTGCTTGCCATCTTCAGTGTCGGTCTTAATCGCTAATATCTGGCCAATCCTCTCCAAGTTAGTCTTTGCCGTAAGATTAGGCGATACAAATTTCATGCCTGCTTGGCCGGCTAAATCAGACATGGATCTCCCGGTTACAGCAGCGATTGCCGAAAGTGTTACATCATCCAGCGTCCCAACATCTGTGCTTTCACTTACAGGCAACTCCGTCGTTGGAACAAGCTGTTGTTTTTGCCCGTCAGTCAAGTTTAAACGTTTAATAATTTCTTCTGATGTCGTACCAGTATCACACGCCATGTCCTTAACCGAGGTTTCATGGGTAGCGGACGCGAGAATATAAGTCAATCCCCTCATCTGGCCTACTAACTGTTCTATATTGGTATTATTAAAAGCGTTGTTTAATAAATTATTTGCCTCTATCCCTTTTTTTAACTTGTCCTTAGTTAAATCAGTCCCATTATCTGATACCAACTTGCTTAATGCAGCGGCAACCTTGTTTATATTGATATCTATATCTCGGTTAACAATATTTCTTTTTATAAGATCTCGAATAATACCTTTAGCCGCCGAAACAGTTAGCCCGTTTGTCGGTGGTGACGGCTTTAAATTTTCGCTAACGGCACTAAAGAGCGCTTCTGTCTGCAATTCGCCGCGCTTCGCGGACAGGTCGCCTAATTCTATCCGCTTCTTGTCGCTTGCTATAATAATCCAGTTTACAACCGCATCGTCATCAAGACCAAACTTATCAGTAATATCCTGGATCTTCATTCCACTGTTTATGCTTAGTCCTGTTTCCGGTTGTGTGCCCGGGGATACAGAATCACGTTTAGCTTCGGATAGAACTGATTCTAATTCGTCATCGGTAAGCGATGACATACCGTCATGACTAACCGGGACTGTTGGCGTTCCTGTGTCCGGCGATACTAAATCACGTCCAGCTAATACTTCATCAAGTTTTTCTTGAATGTGAGCCACCACTTCTGCCGGGTCCTGATTGGTAAGCGTGCTCATACCGTCAATGGTATCATAGCCAGCGCGGGCAACCACTTGCGTTTGAGATTCACCTCTATTCTCGTTTATCTCGGCCGTTGATGTCCGGGCATTGACGTTCATCTTTGCCGCCCCACCCGGGAAGATAAATTCGACAAGGTATTCGACTACGTTCTGCGGCAAACCCAGTGAAGTAAGAACAGCGCCTACAGCCCGTTCTTTCACGCCTTCTTCGATTATTCCGTTTACAAAGCGGGCAAAAGCCCCTTCCCCAGACAGTTCAAGCGCTTCTCCGGAAAGACTACCCAGGCGGGTTGAGCCTAACATTTGAATAAGAGGACCGCTTAAAACCATAACTAAGGCAAATGCCGTTAGCTGAAGATTCTGATTCAAATCCCCTACGATGACATTTTTCACAGTAAACATGAAGTTGTCTCCCAATTTATCTAAGTTACTAAGTTCAATATCCACCGGGCCGGCAAAAGGAGACAAAACATACCGCACTATCTGGGCCATAGGATTATTGGCCGGTAAATCAAGCGCGGCCTGGCCAGCGGTCCACAAGCCCAAGTTCAGTACCTTCATGTAACCAAACGACTTCAATATCGAATTCGTACCTCGATCTAAACTTAACCACGCGCGGCCAAAAGCATGAATCCCGTTTATACCAATTAAATCATCAAAAACTTTACCAACCTGGCTGAGAATATTCCCTCCGCTACGATTCAATGTCGACTGCGCGGTTGAACGCAAACCGTTAATAAAACCAAACCCGCCGCTAAAATAAATCGTTGCCGCAATCGCCATTAAGGAAATAGCATGGCCATAGGTAAATCCGCCAATAATATCTTTATTAAGACCACTTCGCGAATCGATTTCTCCAGCGAGAAATAACGTCCGGCCAATAGACATGGCTTCAAAAAGCGCATGTTTAAAAAATGTAGCAATAGATTCGTTTCCCGATTTCAAATCCTGATCCACTGAATCTATTAAGTCAGAATAGTAGCCGCCGGTTACATTGAATATTGCGGTACCAACCATAAATGCTAACGCGTAGTAACCGCCGATTAAACTTCCGGCGTAAGAACCGGTTAGCGCTATTGCCACTGGCGCAAGTAGCTGCGCATAAAGCTTCCAGCCGGAATTTCCTTGATTCATAATATCTCCGCCAAAGATCGAATTCACGCCGGCGGCCCACATCTCGATACCATACGCCGTAAACGAGCTCGTAACTTCAGTTCTATCCATATTGTCCGGCTGAGTAGATAGAGAACCCTTCGTTAAGAAACTTCCATCAATTACGGAATGTGACTCGGCCATTGCCGAACCTATCGCGGTTAACCCGGTTATCAATAATCCTAAGGTACCCATAGCTACGCCGGATACAAAATTGCGTTCCGGCGTTTGTTGCACCACTTTTCCGGTCGCGACATCAATAGTAACCACACCGTTTGTTTGCTGAAGCATACCATCGCTCCCGACCGCACCCGTTCCGTTCGGGCCGATATCATAACGCAATTCCCCGTCTGCAGAATGTAATACCAATGTCGATTTCTCAACAGCTCCTTCTGCCGGACGTGTCGTCGGGTCTAATAAGGCATCCATCCCAGCGATATCCGCAGAACCTGAAATAAGCTCTTGTTTAATACGAGAAGTGTTTTGGATAACATCCCCCGGCATTAACACAAAATTAGTGGATTGCGTGGCTTGATCGTAACGTAGATTGAGCAGTTGGTTTTTCTGAACACACAGTCTGCCTTCATCATCATAAAAAACATTTATCGTATTTTGTTGGCCAGCTTGCCCCGCCCCGCCGGGAACGGAAACCATTTTCGGCGCATCTATCCCGATAATCTCGGTCCTGGTTACGACCTGACCGCTGAGGATCGTCAAGGATTTGATATTATTGTTTTCATCCAATACCGCCCGGACACTGTTTTTGCCGTTAATTAACAAGAATCCTTCGCCGTTCTGGCTTTTTAATGCAACCCCCTGATATTCTATGGACCGGTCTTCAACAATAGGCTCCCCGCCGATAATTTCCGTATGTGTATATGAACCAGCTTTATGGTTCACCACTCCATCTACCGCTATGACATTGCCGGATAGGTTCCGGATAAGGGTGATACGTTCATTCCCATCTCCAGTTAATTTTAGATCCCGGCCCATAGTTGAAGTTATATCCGCATTCGCGCATTGACGAACCGTAACCGTAAGATCCCGGTTGACAGGAATAAGCTGGCTACTTACATCTTTTATAAAGGTATAATTTTCGCCCTGATATTTAAAAGTGTCTCCCTCTTTCGCGGCCTGGCCGTTAAGCTTATACGAGATTTTAACATCCGTAAAATTATTATTTTCAATTTTAAAAGTCGTCTCTTCTTTAAGGTCTCCTTGATCGGTCGGAATGCTTCGCGTGTGAATCCCGCTATCAATTATGCCTTGAATGCGCTTGGAAGCAGTTTCATATGACTGCCTTCCAACTTCGCTCATAAACATAGTAAAAGTTCCAACAAGATTTTGACTTTTAATCAATTTAAAAAACGGCTGATTAGTATCCATCAATCCAAGCACTGCCTTTTCGGTTTGCGAACCAAATACACCATCTTGTTTAAGCCCCAGCATCGCCTGTAATACCTTGATTTCATTTACTCCCACTACGCCTTTTTCACTGCGCTTCAGGCTGCTATCATACGGAAGAGCATTTTTTGTCGCTTCAACAGAATCTATCCCCTCCTGTGTTATTGCCTCATATTTAATTAAATTATCATTTTTGCCGTAATAAGCCTTGAATTTATCCGTTGTTACCGCATAATCAAGCACTTCACCTTTTTTGTTCAGGTTAAAACGGTAAACAGCATCGCTATTGGCAGTTTTCATACGATAGCCGATAATATTGTTATTTTTATCGAATTTAAAATCGGTCTGTGTGCCATAGGTATCGTTGCCCTGAAAAACTTTTCTCTGCACAAGCTCGCCGTTTTCATTATACTTATTAGCCATCAACAGTGTTCCTGAAGCAATTTGTATTCCTTTTAAAGAATACCCTGCCGTAGCATATTGAGCAATTACATCATTATTCATATTATATAAAAGCAGGGACTGGTTCCTGGATTCTTTATTATCCTGAACGATAACCGCCTGATTGATGTATTCATTAGCTTCGATGCTTTCTAAATTTTTACCATTATCTGTCCAGCTAATTACTAATTGTCCGTTCTTCTTTACTACCGTACCTTCTATAACGCCTTTTTTCTCTCCTGTTGCCGAATCTATAATCTGCTTGCTAATTTTTCTTCCCTCATCTCCTTCCGCTAATTCATACTCAGCCGTAGGGATAATCTCTGTCATTTTATGCCCATCAATAACCACGCTCTTTGTGTTAACAGTAATACCTACCCTAATTCCCTGGTCGAGCATTATTCCATTGTTGACAAATTTCGCCTCTCCGTTGATAATCTTCACAGGACCATCAACTATATTCCTTGCTTTCTCGCCATCGCCAATCTTTACGGAGTTATTCGAATTTTTATCGGCATTTTGAACCTCTATAATACTGCCCTCTTTTAAGCATATCCCGTCTTTTTGGTTAAACCCTACCAGACCGTAGAGAGAATATTCACCATTTTCAGCAATATCGATATGTGTGGTAACTTTCTCATTCTCTCCTATAAGAATTTTTTGTTTTTTATTTTCCGGCGGTTTATCAGAAGGAACATTTATCTTTTCTATGGGTAAAGCTTCCTCTTTGCCCTTAATCGCATCGTTTTTATTAATATCCAATATCGCGCTCTGAAATTCAAAGGTATTGTTAACCGGATTGATTCTAACTGTACCAGCAAGAATAATGGTGCCATTATTAGTAAGCTGTGTCTTTCCTGGTAACATAAAATTTCCTAAAAGATCTATAGTCAATTTTGATTTTATCCCGCTAAAATCAAAACTCTTGTCTCCACCTTTCAGACTGGCGCTACCGGTAGCCGACATCTCGGATGTCATAGCCATATATTTATCGCCAACTTTTTCAATTGCGCATTTAGCTCCGGCATGATCAAAAGTCATACCTTCAGAGCTTTTAGCAAAATTCTGATAATCGGGAGCATAATAGATGCCATCCGGCAAACTAATCTGCCCTAATTTCATAACCGTGTCTATCTGTTGTCCCTCTGATCCCGTTAAGGTCAGCAGAATTGTGCTTTCAGTTTTGCTGACTACTGTATCATTAATAATATTATATGTGCCGTTTTGCGTCAGTTTGAATGAACCGATTTGCAGGTAGGCTCCGCTGTAAAGCATCTTATTGGATTTAAAAGATGCAAGTGCCGAATCATTTAATCCGGTGATTTGCACCTCATCCCCGTTTTTAAATATTAATCCTTTCTGGGTTAGAATAATTTCGCCGTTTCTTAGATAGGCATTATTATTTCTGTCGAAATGGATATGTACTCTATTGCCCTTATTAACATCTGAAGGCGTTCCCTCGCCCGGTTGCATCGCCCCTAAAATTTGCTTATTACCCACCCAGACACCGTCGCCGGAAAGTTTAGTCTCGTCAATTTTAAGCGTCATCTGCACAAATTGAATTTTAATACTACCACCAGCTTCTACAGAAGCTGCCAATTGTGTTGTCAACGCTTTGGCAATAATACCATTGCCAAGTGAAATATCCGTTGTTAATGCCATCATGCCGCCATCACATAAATAAACCGGCAAGTTATCACCAAGCGTTAACCCAGCTCCTGCCGGAGATTTGGCGCTTGTAATTTTTTCGGCATCGATATTAGTACTGAGAGTTTTTGAGCTATGGTCAACGCGCCAATCAAATCCGGCAATTGATAAGGTTGTTGTGCTGTTTTTGAGATTATTAAGCACAATACGACCATAACTGTCTTTCGTGACCGTTATCTTATTCCCATCTTCACTAAATTTGACGACTGCTCCCGCATAAGGAGTAACTGAATTATATTCAGCTCTCACCATGCCTTGATATACAGTAACGCCGTTTATAACGATGGGATTATCATCCTTCCCAACTCTTACATCAAATACCTGCCCTTCTTGAAAATCAATAGACGTCTTCCTAACGTCATTTTCCATCGTGCTGTTTATATTAAAGACAAAAGCAGTAGCTTGCTGCGCAGGATCACCTTGGACAAAAATACGGTCTCCCTGAACAGTTAAAATTGCACTAGCTGTTGAGAGCTGAATAGATTCTTTAGTGGTCTCTCCCGTCGGCCCTTCCTGTCCTTTTTGTGCAAACCGTGTAGTTTTTATTTGCTCATTTGCCGTCAGTCCCGTGTCGAAAATATCTTTTCCTCCCAAACTTATTATGGTTCCATAAACTACTTCTATGCCGCCATCTTTTGAACGCCCTAAATACATGCCAGCACTTAAAGTAGAATTTGAACCGATTTGTTGTGCCTGTTGTGTCCTAATCATCCCGCTACCTAAATCCAAAGATACCGCCCAAACAGAGTTTTTTGTATTAGACATCTTATTCCCAGGCAATATTACTTGATTGCCTACGTTTAAAGTCCCATATCCGGTTTCAACTTTAACCCCTTCTGAATTAGTTGTCACAGAGAGATTATCAATTTTCCCGATTACTTCACCAATACTACCGTCAGTATTGATGGCCATAATGTCAGCTATTGCGCCTGTTTCTTTATTAACATACTCGACCCATATCCCCGGATTATGCGTTCCGCAAATCCATCTGCTGGTCGCTGCATCATACGTATTACTTGAAGTAACTTTGCCATTCGCATTCCTCGTCTCATTCCTGACCACCAGCTGGTTGTCGCGGTCGGTGAGAATAAAACTCTCTCTAATTTCGTAGTGTTTGCCCTGCGCCTCGGAATCAATCGCGAGAATAGTTGTCGCGGTATTTTGCCCGGTTCTTATCGCGGTGAGCCGGTTATCGGCAAGCTCGGTATTAGAATCTTTTTTGAAAACCCCTTCTCTTTGAAGCGTGCCGTTGAAGATATTGCCGCCGCCGGCCAAGTTTACAAGATTTTCATAATCAAAAGAAATGCTTTCTCCCATCTGCAAGTTGATGCCGAAGCTGCTTAGGTAGCGGAGGATGTCTGTATTCTTAAGAGCTTGTGTATAGCTAAGCGTATAGATGCCGGTCGCTTGATTAAACGATATCCCGTTGCTATTATTTGCGATTAAGGACTGGGCGGTTTTCTTCGCGTCGAACTTGAACGCGCCTTCCATGCCCTTTTCGATCATAAGATTAAACTGGGAAGAAACAGTGCTTTCAAAATTCTGCTGCATGGCGCTGGTATAGGCCTCCCAGAAGCTGATATTGCCGCTAGAGCTAGGTTGCGTCTTCATATATTCCGGTGTGCGTGCGGATACTTTATCCCGTTCCTGCCAGTCGTTGCGGTTAATGATGTGATCGGCAAACTGGTACCCCTGCCATCCGGACATGACCGTACTATAGGTCACGCTCTGTTTGGGATCCCAGCTAAAAGAAGCGGCGCTCGTAAGCATACCCAGCGTCTCGGCGAGAGCCGTACCAAGCATGCTGCCGGCTAACGACCAATTCAACGTGGTTTCATAACCGGCGACATCCGCCGGAGTGCCCAATTTTGCTTTTTCATTTGCATCATAATCCTTACGCGCTGCGGCGATTTTGCTTTGGATTACATTGACAAATTTCAGAAAATTGACATCAATATCCATATCCACGGCAACTTCTTCCATGCCCCAGTTCGAAAATCCCACGGCTAACGCTTTTGCCGCTATGCCCGTAAAACTTATAGTGCTCTGCGCATTGGAGCTGGCTAAGGCGTAAGAAACCGCGCTCTGGGTAAAAGAGCTGAGCGCTGAGGAAACGCCGCTGGTGATTGCCGGGTCCCAGCCCGCTTTAGCACCAATGGTTTCAACCGCGATACCGGTTAATTGGGATATGGTCGAAGGCATGGCTTCTTTTAACCCCGCGATAAATTTATTCGTATAATCCGCGCTTGTATCCACGGCAAGTTCTTGGCCTTCTTTATTCCGATAGACCACGCCTTCGCTTAAAGCCGCGCCCATAGCCGCATAGGTCAAAGCTCCGGTTGCGGTTACTAGCGCAGATGTGACTTGAGTATCAATATCGTTGGCCACGCAGATTTCGTAAACCGATTGCTGTACTGCGGCAACTGCCGCGCGGGTAAATGCCATACTCCAGGAAAAACTGGATGTGGTGTAAGCTAAACCCACACTGTGATATTGCGTTTGCGCTGCACTTATACTTATAGTT